>DASRHL010000151.1:0-30196 GCA_035650535.1 Acidimicrobiia bacterium | reverse complement strand
GGTTCGGTGTTGTCGGACGGCACCTGCAGCGTGTGCACCGAACCGGGCGGTTCGTAGAGGTAGGAGCCGGCCCGGTTCACGTACTCGTGCTCGAGGTAGCGCCACGCGCCCGACAACGTGAACATGTGCACGGCGCCGGTGTGGCGGTGCGTACCCACCGCGAGCCCGGCACCCATCCGCCCGGCCATCGCGTAGACGCCGGCGTCGACGTCGGCCTGCAGCAGCCGGAACGACGTCCCGGGATAGGCGGGATTCGGAACCCACGGAACCTCGTCGGCGCCGACGTGCATCGCAACCGGGATCACGGCATCGCACCTCCGACTCGCACCACGTTCTCCGCGGCCGCCACGGTACCGGACCGGCGCACCGGTCCGGCCGTGACGGAAGGCGCGGTCAGGTCACGATCGCGGCCAGCGGATCGAGGCGGGCGGCCCGCCGGGCGGGCAATGCCGCGGCCAGGACGGCCGCCGCCGCGCCGGCCCCGACGATCACGGCGAGCCGGGCGCCCGGGACCGCGAACCGGTCGATGCCGTCGGCGGCCAGCGCCTTCACGAGCGCCCACCCGAAGCCGAGACCGAGCGCCGTACCGACCGCCGTGCCGAGCATCGCGATCAGCACCGCCTCCCACCGGACACTGGCGCGGAGCTGGCGCCGCTGCATCCCGACCGCTCGCAGCAACCCGAGCTCGCGGCGCCGCTCGACCACCGACAGGGCAACCGTGTTGGCGACGCCGAAGAAGGCGATCAGCACTGCGAGCAGCAGCATCACGTACACGAGGTCGAGGAGCTGGTCGATGCGACCGGCGACCTCGGCCTCGAACTCGGCGGGCGTGTGCAGCCGGGCCGTCGGCGTGGCGGCCAGCACGCCGGCGATCGCCCGGTGCGCCGCCGCCCGGGTCACGCCGGGGGCGTCGAGCACGAAGACGGCCTGGTCGGTCACGTGCGCGACGTTCGCGTCGAAGGCCTGCTGCGACAGGGTGTAGTCACCGAGCGGGTCCTGCAGCCCGTAGATCAACGCGATCCGGAAGCGCTGCGGCCCCGTCTGGGGGAACGCCATCGTGACCTCGTCGCCGACGTGCCAGTGGTTCCGCTTCGCCGTCCGCTGGAGGACGCCGATCTCGTGCGCGCCGAGCGCGGCGACCGATCCGGCCTTGACGCCGACGTCGAGGTGTTGCCGGACGGTTGCCGGGTCGATGCCGGTGACCTGCACGGTCTCGCCGGCGAAGGTGACCGGCGCGATGCGGAACGTCGTCACGGACGCGGTCTCGGGCAACGCGTCGACCGCGCGCGACACCGACGGGCTCAGACCGTCCTGGCTCTGCAGCGGAGTGATGATCCAGTCGCTGAAGAGCGCGCGGTCGATGTTCGCGTCGACCGACGAGCGGGCCGACGCGGCGAACACCGAGACGAGGACGACGAGCGCGACGCCGATGGTGAGGGCGGACGCCGTGGCGGCCGTCCGCTTCGGGTTGCGGGACGCGTTGTCGCGCGCGAGACCACCGGTCGCACCCCGAAGTGCAGCCAGCGGCCTGCCCGCGATGCGGACGAAGCGGGCGCCGACCACGGGACCGAGCACGACGATGCCGGCGAACACCGCCAGTGCGCCGAGGCCGACCGGACCGGCTGCGCCGTCGCCGCTCGTCCCCGAGGCCACCAGCGCCGCGCCGGCGCCGACGAGCAGTGCACCGACGACGGCGCGCCGCCGCGATCCGGCCGACGGGTCGACGGCAACCTCGCGCATCGCGGCCACCGGCGCGACCCTCGCGGCCCGGCGCGCCGGCAGGTAGGCCGCGAGCAGGGTCACGAGCGTGCCGACGACGATCGGCACCGCGATCGCGGGGGGCGCCACGACGACCGAGCCGGTGGGCAGCTCCACGCCGAACGACTCGAAGAGCGCCGCGAGCCCGACGGCGAGCCCGATCCCGGCGGCGGCGCCGATCGCCGAGGCGACGACCCCGACGGCGAGAGCCTCGGCGACGACCATCCGCACCACCTGGCGGCGGCTCGAGCCGATGGCCCGCAGCATGGCCGTCTCGCGCGTGCGCTGGGCGACGGTGATGGAGAACGCGTTGAAGATCACGAAGGCGCCGACCAGCAGCGCGACCGACGCGAACACGAGCAGGAAGGTGCTCAGGAACGCGATGCCCGGGTGCGCGTCGTGGCGCGCCGCGGCGATCGCGGCCCGGCCGGTGATCACCTCGGCCCGGCCGGAAGCCGGCGATCCGCCGAGCGCGGCCCGGATGCGCGCCGCCAGCTCCGTCTGGGTGATGCCCGGCGCGGCGACGGCGCGCACGCTGTCGACCCGTCCGGGGTCGCCGAGGACGCGGGCCGCGGCGGCCGGGGTGAAGGCGACGACACCGGCGCCGCCCGCGTCGCCGTCCGACCCGTAGGTCGCGACGCCGCTCAACGTGTACGCGGCGGATCCTGACGCCGTGAGCACGTGGAGGGTGTCGCCCGGGCCGTACCCCGCGGCGCGGGCGGACGCGCGGTCGATGACGACCTCGCCGTCGCCACTCGGCGCGCGGCCGGCGACCAGGTGGAGCGGGTTCAACGCCGGCACCGACGGCCAGGCCATGCCGATCGGCGTCGCCTGGTCGATCCGGTCGTCGACGAGCTTCCCGTCGCGGCGCACGAGCCACGCGCTGCCGTCGACCACGCCGTCGGCGGCGACGACGCCGGGGACGGCGCGCACCACGTCGACGAGTGACGAGGGGACCGTTCCGCGCGTCGTGCCCTGTTGACCGTCGTCGACGCTCCCGCGCGACTGCACGACGGCGTCCGTCGACGCGAACTTCGTCGCGGCGATGCCGTCGTAGGACTTGTCGATGGTGTCGGTGAGCACGAGCGTGCCCGCCATGAACGCGACGCCGAGGACGACGGCCATCGCGGTGAGGAGGAAGCGGGCCTTGCGAGCCCGGATCGTCTGCAGGGTGAGACGGAACATCGTGATCAGCCCCCCAGGACGCGCATGGCGTCGAGCACGGAGTCGGACGTGGGGTCGTCGAGCTCGCCGACGACGCGGCCGTCGGCGAGGAAGACGGCCCGGTCGGCGTAGGCCGCGGCAACCGGGTCGTGCGTGACCATCACGACGGTCTGGCCGAGCTCGCGCACGGCCTGGCGCACGAACGAGAGGATCTCGGCTCCCGCGCGCGAATCGAGGTTGCCGGTCGGCTCGTCGGCGAACACGATCTCGGGCCGGCTCGCGAGCGCCCGCGCCACGGCGACGCGCTGCTGCTGGCCGCCGGAGAGCTCCGACGGCCGGTGTCCGAGTCGCCCGCCGAGGCCGACGGTGGCGACGACCTCGTCGACCCAGGCGCGGTCCGGTCGGCGGTGACCCAGGCGCATCGGCAGCACGATGTTCTCGGCCGCGGTCAGGGTCGGGATCAGGTTGAACTGCTGGAAGACGAAGCCGATGCGGTCGCGCCGCAGCTTCGTCAGCTTGCGGTCCCCCAGCGTCGCGAGGTCGGTGTCGCCGAGCAGGACCCGGCCCGAGGTCAGTGAGTCGAGACCCGCGAGCGCGTGCAACAGCGTCGACTTCCCCGACCCCGACGGGCCCATGATGGCGGTGAAGCGCCCGGTCTCGAAGGCGAGGGTGACGCCGTCGAGGGCGCGCACCTCGGCCTCGCCCCGGCCATAGATCTTCACCGCCTCGATGGCGCGTGCGGCCGGGGCGGCGCGACGGGCGGCCGCCCGCTCCCCGACCGGGTTGGCTTCGATCGTCGTGCTCATCGGACTGCTCCTGGTTCGCGGACAACGGACCTCCGGAGGATGCGGGACGGGTCGCCGCAGATCGTCGGCCCCGGGTCGTTGCGCGCGCGTCCGGAGATGGATTCGCCCGGCCCACGACCCGGGCGCGCGTACATCCCGGGATGTACGCGCCGGTCGGTCGCCAGACCGATGCGCGAACCGCCGACGGTCGGTACGGTGAGACGGTGACGGCGACCCTCGGATCCCGCGTGCACCGCCTGCGGGCGCGCTTCGAGCGGTCGAACCCCTGGGTCGTCGACGCTGCGTTGGCGGCCCTGTTCGTCGTGGCCGGGCTGGTCAGCACGACCGGTCGCGGCGACGTGCCCCGGGCCGACTACCGGACGGGCGACGCGTGGTCGGTGCTCCTGGTGCTCGCGGCGTCGGCGCCGTTCGTCCTCCGGCGGCGGGCGCCGTTGGCGGTGCTGCTGCTCGGGAGCGCGGCGGTGTCGCTGCTCGTGTCGCTCGGATACAACCAGGGCGTCACCCCGTTCTTCCTCCTGGTCGCGGCGGTGACCGTCGGCGCGAGCTGCCCGCCGCGGTGGACCGCCCTCGGCGCGACGGCGGTCGCGGTCGCGCTCCTGCTGCTCGTCGCCGTCGACGCGCCGGGCTTCGACGCGTCGACGTTCGTCACACAAGCGGCCGCGTTCGCAGTCATGTTCATGGTCGGGATCACGTTGCGGGCACGGAAGGCTCGGGTCGCGGCGCTGGAGGAGCGGGCCACGGCCGTCGAACGTGAGAAGGAAGAGGAGGCGCGCCGGGCGATCGCGGACGAACGCCTGCACATCGCGCGGGAGCTCCACGACGTGGTCGCGCACTCGATGGGCGTGATCGCCGTGCAGGCATCCGTCGGCGAGCACGTGATGGACACGAACGCGGAGGAGGCGAAACGCGCCCTCCACGCGATCTCCGAGGTCAGCCGCTCGACGCTCGCGGAGATCCGCCGCATGCTCGGTGTCCTCCGCGAGCCTTCGGACGTCGGCGTCGCCGCCGGGGCGGGTTACACCCCGGCGCCCGGCCTGGGCGAGCTCGACCGGCTCGTACGCGAGGTCCGCAACGCCGGCCTGTCGGTGGACGTCTCGTACGAGGGCGCGCGTGCCGCCGTCCCGCGGGGCGTCGACCTCACCGCGTACCGCATCGTGCAGGAGGCCCTGACCAACACGTTGAAGCACGCGGGGCGTGCACGCGCCACCGTCGTCGTGCGGTTCGAGCCCGGCGCGCTCGGCCTCGAGATCGTGGACGACGGGCGTGGCGTCAACGGGCGATCCGAAACGTCGGGTCGCGGCGGTCACGGGCTCGTCGGCATGCGGGAGCGGGTCGCGGTGTACGGCGGCACCCTCGAAGTCGGCCCACGGCGGGGCGGCGGGTTCCGCGTCGCAGTGCGGTTGCCCTACGAGGATCCGTCGTGATCCGCGTCGCGGTCGCCGACGACCAGGCTCTCGTCCGCAGCGGCTTCGTCGTCCTCCTCGACTCCGCCGACGACATCGAGGTGGTCGGCGAGGCTGCCGACGGCGCCGAGGCGGTGGCGCTCGTGCGACGCGAGCACCCGGACGTCGTCCTCATGGACGTCCGCATGCCGGAGCTCGACGGGATCGAGGCGACTCGCCGCATCGTCGGTGCCGCGGAGACCTCCGCCACCAAGGTGCTCATCCTCACGACCTTCGACCTCGACGAGTACGTGTTCGACGCACTGCACGCGGGCGCGAGCGGTTTCATGTTGAAGGACACCCTCCCCGTCGACCTGCTCGCCGCGATCCGTGTCGTCGCCGCCGGCGACGCACTGTTGGCACCCAAGGTCACGAGGCGCCTGATCGAAGAGTTCACCGCCGCCGGCGCCCGCACGGGTGACGGCGGGCGTCCCGTCACGACCGCGCCGCCTCATCCCGGTATCGCCGAGCTCACCGAGCGCGAGCGCGAGATCCTGCTCGCGGTCGCGTCCGGCCTCTCGAACGCGGAGATCGCCGCGACGATGTTCATCTCGCACGCGACCGCCAAGACGCACGTCAGCCGGCTGCTCACGAAGCTCGACGCGCGCGACCGCGCCCAGCTCGTGATGATCGCCTACGAGTCCGGCCTCGTGACCCCGGGCTCAACCGCGAGCTGACGGCGGCCGACGGCGGCTGACGGGGGCTGACGGGTGTTCTTGTCGGGTCGGGTCAGGTCGGGGCCGGTCAGGGGGTGACGGGGACGGGGCGGGGCGCCGTGAGCTGGTCGAGGACCCAGGGCGAGATCCAGGCCGCGCCCGCGGGCGAGAAGTGGCGGCCGTCGGCATTGCGGACGTCGATACCGCCGATCTGCTGCGGGCAGTCCTTCAGGCCCGGGCAGTACTGGTCGGCGAGGGGGACGGCGAAGCTCGTCGCCGGGTGGTCGGCCGCGTACTGCGTGAGGAGCCGGTCGAGGAGCAGGACCCGCCGCGTCGCCTCGGCGGTCGGCGCGCCGTACTCGAGCGTCGGCAAGGTGGGCGCGATCGTGAGGAACGCGACGCGCGCACCGGTCGACGTGAGTCGGTGCACGGCCTCGTCGACGAGCTGCAGGGTCATCCGGATCCCGTCGATCGAGTCCATGTCGTATTGGGTGCCGTCGACGATCCGGTCCGCGGTCTCCCAGCTGCTCATCCAGAGCACCACGTCGGGGCGCAGCTTCTGGACGGCGGTGAGCTGCAGGCGCGCCATGTCCTTCCCGCAGCCCGCCGCCCAGCTCAGGTGCGAGTCGTCGGGGGCGAGCGGTTCGCCGGTCACGACGCCGCACCCCGGGATCGCGATCGACTGCAGATCGAGCCCGCGTGACCGAGCCGCCGGCATCAGGCCGGGCAGCAGGCTGGCGAGCAGCGAGTCGCCGACCGCGAGGATCCGGTGCGGCGGCGCCGTCATCACGGTCGCGGGCGGGGTTGCGGGCGCGGGTGGACCCGGGGCGGCGGGGGCCGTCGTCGGCGGCGCGGTGGTCGTGGACGGCGGCGGGCTCTTCCGGGCCGCCTTCGAGACGCGGGCGAGGGCCTGCTCGATGCCCTGGCGTCCCCCGCCCTGCAGGTACGCGGGCGGCGCCGTCGCGCCGGCAGTGGTCGCGAGCAGGACCGCGGCGACGCCCCCGGCCGCCACCGGCGTGAGCACACGCCGCACACGCCGGCCGAACACACCGCGCCGGATGGGCATCTCGACCGCGTAGAACGAGAGCGTCGCGATCGCGAGCGTGGCGCCGATGCGGACGAGGTCGAGCTCGACGCCGTCGAGCCCGACCCGCTCCGACGTCAGCGCGAGCTGCACGGGCCAGTGCCAGAGATAGAGCCCGTACGAGATGCGCCCGATCCAGACGAGCGGCGCCCACGACAGCACGCGGCGGACGGGTGACGGGCCGGGCGCCACCGCGGCGGTGATCACGAGCGCGATCGTCACCGCGAACAGGGCGAAGCCGCCGCCGTACATCCACGAGCTGCGTTCGGAGACGAGGCCGAACGCCGCCAGGCACGCGCCGGCGGCCAGCACGCCGACCGCGGCGAGCAGGTTGCCGGCCCGCCCGGCGGTGCGCGCGCTCCGGGCACGCCCCTCACCCGGTCGCAGGGTCGCCCACCGCCGGAGCACGATCGCGAGCAGCGCGCCGATGAGCAGCGCGTGGGCACGGGCATCGGTGCCGTAGTACGCGCGTGACGGGTCGGCCGGATCGTAGAGCGCCGCCATCGCCACGATGGACGCGATCGATCCGAGGACGCACGTCCATCCCAGGACCCGGGCTCGACCTCGGCCGATCGCGAGGCACGCGAACACGACGAGCGGCCACACCAGATAGAACTGCTCCTCGATCGCGAGCGACCAGGCGTGGCGGAAGGGCGACGGGAGCGCGACGAGGGCGAAGTACGACTGCCCGGTCGCGACGAACCGCCAGTTCGCGCCGTAGAAGAGGGTGGCGAGCCCGTCGCCGCGGACGACGCCGAGCTGGTCGCCCGGCCAGGCCCAGGCCGCCCAGACCGAGACCACGGTGAGCACCAGGAACAGGGCGGGCAGCAGCCGACGCGCCCGCCGGGCCCAGAACGCCCGGAGTCGGATGCGCCCCCGCCCCCCGTACTCGATCAGCAGCAGCGACGTGATCAGGTAGCCCGACAGCACGAAGAACGCGTCGACCCCGAGGAACCCGCCCCGCGCCCACCCGTACCCCAGGTGGTACGCGATGACGGCGCCGACCGCGAGGGCGCGCAGCCCGTCGAGCGCGGGTCGGTACGCGAACGACTCCTGGCGTTCCCCCATCCGGACCGATGATGCCCGACCCGGACCCGGCCCGCCCGGTCGGGGCGACCGTCACGGGGTGCGGCGCGACGCCTGCGGATGGTCCTTCGCGTACCGGCCGGCGACACGCGGGCGGATGACCGTGAAGTAGAGCAGCGGCCCGATCGCCGGAACGAAGGCGACGATGCCGATCCATCCCACCTTCGTGCTGTGCGCCGCCCACCAGTCCTCCTGCGGGATCACGGACGCGTCGAGGATCGCGACCAGCGGGAGGACGGCGAAGACCGTCCACCACGCGATCGTCATCCACACGTGGTTGTCGAGGCCGAGGAGCGCGCCGTCGGGATCCGTGACCGCACGGTTGAGGACGAAGCCGACCGCGGCTGCAGTCCCCCAGGCGACGAGCGCCCCGGCGACGGCGTGCACCTGCCTCATCCCGGCTCCACCTCCGAGAGCGGGCGCAGCTCGTCGGGCGCGCGGTGCGTGCGGACGGCGCGGGGCTCGACCACGGTGACGTCGTGCCACGGGAGGAAGCGCGTGTGGCGACCGAGCCATGCGAACAGCCCCCGGAGACCGACGGGCCCGACCGGCCCGCGGGCGCGCTCGAAGCCGAGCCGGTCGCCGACCGCGCCGCCGCCCACGATCAGTCCGTGGAGTCGCAGGTCGGCCAGGGACCCGGCCGGCCCGGCGAGCCAGAGGTCGGCGACCCGCCCGCACGGACGGTCGCCGGCGCCGATCAGCTCGGCGCCGACCAGGTCGGACAGGCAGAGCTCGCCCGGGCGGTCCGCCCGGCCGCGGTACCGACCGAGCGCCTCGCGTTCCGCGCCGACGCGGAGGTCGCTGGCGCGCCGCTCCACGAGCGTGACGGGGAGGTCCAGCGGCTCGCCGTGCTCGCCCAACCGGCGGCTGAGGAAGTCGAAGGCGCGCGTCCACGCCCCTCCGAAGCGCTTCGCGTACGCGACCCCGCCGACCAGGATGCTCGTCAGGACGGGATCACCGTCGGTGCGGGCCACGAACAGGAGATCGTCGACCTTGCCGATCATGTGCGAGTCGGCGTCCATCACCTGCCAGTCGGCGAGGTCGCGCAACGCGTGGACGGCGTCGGGCTCGTGGATCATCCGTTCCCCCGGGTCGCGACGAGGAGTGGCACCGTCGCCAGGCTGACGATCACCATGAGGACGAGCAGGATCACGGCGAGCACGTTCGTGACCGGTCCGTTCGTCTTCTCACCCACGTACGCGGGGTCGTTCGCGACGACCAGGATCGGGAAGAACGTCAACGGGACGGCCGCGGCGGAGAACACGATCGAGAACAGCGCGACCTTGATCGGGTCGAAGATCAAGGCCACCGTCGTGACGATGAAGAGCAGGAAGACGAGCAACGACCAGAAGCGCGGAGCCTCGGGCCGGCGCACGAACTTGCCCCACTGCCAGCCGAAGTACTGGCAGATGCTGTAGGCGGTCGAGAGGGTCGCCTCCGCGGCGGCGCCGAACACGGCCGCGAACATGCCGACGAGGACCAGCCACAGCCCGGAGCGTCCCAACGCGAGCGTGACCGGGAGCCCGACCTGCGACAGATGCGACACCGTGATGCCGCGCGGCTGCAGCACGACGGCGCCGAGCACCATCAGCGCCATCGCGAGCATCGCACCGACCGGGAACCCGATGAAGACGTTGACGCGCTCGACCGCGAGATCGCGCGCGGTCCACCCCTCCTCGACCGCACCCGACGAGAAGAACAGCACCTGGTACGGGGTCACCATGGCACCGAACTGGGCGATCGCGAGGTAGAAGTACGACTTGAGGTCCTCGCCGTGCGGGATGGCCGGGTGCACCGAGCGGTGGAGAAGGTCACCGCTGTCGGGGTGGAGTGCCCACACGGCGGCGAGGAGCACGAGGAGCGTGAGGCCAACCAACGCGTACGAGCGCTCCATGGTCTCGAACTTCGACCACCACAGGATCGCCCACAGCGCCAGCGCGACGATCGGGATCCAGAGGCGGTAGTTCAGGCCGGTCGCGAGCTGCAGGACGAGGCCGACGCCGGCAACCTCGGCGACGAGCGTCAGCAGCGTCAAGGCCGCGGATGCACCGAGGTTCACCATCGCGACGCGCGGGCCGAGACGTTCACGGATGACGTCGAACGCGGCCCGGTGCGAGATCGCCGCGACGCGGCCGGCCATGTTCGTGTAGAGGACGATCGCCACGAGCCCGACCGCGATCACCCACGCCAGGCCCATGCCGAACCGGGCGCCGGCCTCGGTGTTGCCCGCCAGGTTGCCGATGTCGATCATGCCCCCGATGGCGGTGAGGATCCCGAGCGTGAACTGGAGCGCCTTCTTCACGAGTGGGCCTGTTGGAACTGCTCGAGGCGCTTCGCGATCGTCTGCAGGGCGCGCGCCCGGTGTTCGAGCTGAGCGAGGTGCCCGCGGCGGGCGTCGATCCGCAACCGGGCGAGCGCGGAGACCGCCTTCGACAGGATCGAGTCGAGCCGGTCACGCAGCCGGTCGGAACGGTGGTCCGGCGGTTGGATCGAGTCGAACGAGCTCTGGGCGTCGTTCGCGTCCTTCTCGGCGTCGGCCATCGTCACCGACGCGAAGGCGGCCGTGAGCTTCCCCGAGGACGCCTGACGCGCGCAGAGCCGAGCCGTCGCGACCGCGCCGGCCGCGGTCTTCGCCGACTCGACCGCCTTGCCCTCGAAGGCGGCCGACGACCGCGCCGGCAGCACGCAGCCCGAGCACAACAGCACGAGCGACACGGTCACCAGTCCGGCACGAGCCGCGAACCGGCGCCGCCCGAGCCATCGCGTCGGCAGCAGCTCCATAGGTCTGCGGCACCGCTACCCGCACGCGAACTCCGCGAAACGGCGCCCGAGCGGCAAACCGGGTCTCACACCTCCGGCTCGCGTACGGTATGCCGGCGGGCGCGGAGGGAGGATTCGGGTGGTCAGTCGGGGCGCAGTGGTGGTGCTCGTCGTCGTGCTCGGCGTGGGATTGTCGGTCGTCCCCGCGGCTGCCTCCGACGCGTCGGTCGCGAAGACGCTCGTCATCACGCAGAAGGACGCCGGCAGCGGGTACCAGGCGTCGAAGGCATCCGCGAGCGACGACCTGTTCCCGGAGCTCTCCGCGTGCGTCGGGACGTCCGTCGCCAAACGAAAGGTGACCGCGCGCGCCCAGGGACCCGACCTGACGAACAAGCAGGACGGGAGCCAGATCTCGTCGTCCGTGACCGTCGTGAAGACGGCTGCGATGGCGAAGGCCGACCGCGTCCTGGTGAGCGACCCGAAGTTCCCGGACTGCCTCGCCCAGATCGCGAAGTCTCACCTCGCGAGCGCAGGGATCACGGACGTGAGCGCGCAAGCGGTCGACGTGAAGAAGTACGGGACGTTCTCGACCGCGATCGCCACGAGCTACTCGGGCACGTCCAACGGGCAGGCGTTGCAGCTCACGGCCGTCCAGGTCGCGATCTTCAAGGGACGGGCCGAGCTGCTGGACCCGTTCCTCACCGAGGGCTCGCAGCCGTTCAGCCAGGCCGAGGGTCAGGCCGTGCTCGACAGGATGAATCAGCGCCTGAAGAAGGCCAGGATCTGACGCCGGCGCCGGCCGAGCTGCCGGCGGGCACGGAGCGTGAGGCGGGGTCGATGCGAGCGCGGCGGGATCGCGTGGGATCCACCGCGGTTCACGCCGACGAGCACGACCGGGACCTCGGCCGCGTTGGCGGACGCGTCGAGCGCGCGGAGCTCGCGTCCGAGCTCCGGCAGGCCCACGCGCTCGGCCAACGACACGAGCGCGTCGAGCGAGCTCTGCATGTTCGTCGCGGCGGCGGGCGCGTACCGGTGACCGCCGTCGACCCACTCGTCGACCTCGTTGGCGAGCCGCATGACCACGACGTCACGAGCCTCGGCATCGAGATCCGTGGCACGTTCGAGCAGCCCCGACACGACCTCGGGTGCCCAACGGAGCCGCGTGTACCTGGACACGAGCCACTCGGCCTCCGGCCCGACGGCGGCGGTCACGACGCGCCGCTTCGGCTCGCTCTCGCCGCGCGTGCCGTCGCCGAACTCGCCCAGCGTGTACGCGGCGTGCAACAGACCCGCGAGGACGACGGCCGGCCGCTCGCCGATCCTCACCAGGGCACTGGCCGTGCCGACCAGGTGCGCGACGAACGTCTTGCCCGTCGGGCGCACCATGCCGCTGAACAGCTCGCAGACGAGGTCGTACCCGTCGCGCAGGCGGACCAGGTCGGTCTCGCTCCAGCCGAGCGGGGCGACCTCGTCGTAGAGCTGGAGGTTCGTCTGCGCGAGCTCGCGCGGCACGCCGCGAGCCTACGCGGGTGCCGCGCGCACGCTCACGTCGTGGCCGGCTCGAGCTCCCAACGGTGCCGGGCGGCGTACCTCGGGCGCAGCACGCGCCGGTAGACGAGCCGTCCCGGCGGCGGGAGCTCGGCGAGCACGGCGGCCGCGTCGCGCTCGCTGGCGTCGTCGAGCACCCACGTCAGGAACGCCGGCCGCTGACGCAGCGGCGTGCGGCGGCGTTCGGTGAGCAGGAACCGTCGCCACTCGCGGCGCGACAGGTGACGTTCGAGGAGCGGGAAGATCGTGCGTTCCTCGTGGTCGAGGTGGCGGTGCAGGATCTCGCCCAACCGTTCGGCCGCGGCGGTCACCTGGTGCCGATCGGCGAGCGCGTCGTCGACGGCGGCCACGGCAGGGAGCAGCTGCTGGTGCTCCTCGACCATGAGGTCGACCTCGTGCAGGTCGCCGGCCGCGTCGAGGTGGTTGCGCAGCACGGGCCAGAGGTCGCGGTCCTCGGCGTCGTGGTGCCGGACGAGCTCGTCGCGGAACTCGTCCCACCCCTCGTCGACCGTGCGGGGCACGTTCTCGGCCCGGTCGAGGCGTGGTGCCACGGCTTGCATGCGCGTCATGTCGCGCCGCAACGCGGCGTGCATCGCGCGCATGAAGCCCACGTCCGCGTGCACTGCGTTCTCGTGCGCGATCGTACGGCGGCGGCGGACGGCGGCGACCGTGACGGCAAGCGCGGATCCGGCTCCGGCGGTGATCAGTGCGATGCGTCGCCGTTGACGACGACGTGCTTGCTTCTTCTTGCGACCCATCGGGCGCCTCCTCTCGGCCGGGGACGAGGCGCCCGTTGTCCTACCCGGGGTCGGGCCGCCGCATTCGGCGGGCCCGTCAGGCCAGGGGGTTCGCCAGACCGATCGGCCCGGCGTCGGGGCCGTCCGGGTAGCGGGTCTCGTAGAGCTCGCGGAACGCGTCGGGGAAGCGCTTCGTGCAGGGGCCGGTGATCGAGAGCCGCTTGGTGTTGTCGAGCGAGTTGCCGATCTGGCTGCCGGGAACGGCTTGGACCCGGATGTCCGGTTCCCGCCCCGACAGCTCGCCGAACAGCGCGCACCACTCGTGCGGGGTGACGGCGTCGTCGCCGCCCCAGTTGACGACCGTCGCCGGAACGGACGCGGCCGCGAGCAACGGCTCGACCTGTGCGTTGATGTCGTCCTGGTGGATCGGGCTGTAGGGGCACGGGTCGTTGCGCACGACCACGGGCGTACGCGCGACGACGGCATCGAGGTGGTACGCGGGAAGGCCGCCGCGCGCGCTGTAGGCGGCGTTCATCCGGGCGATCGTCACCGGGAGGTCGTAGGCACGGGCGCAGAACCGCGCGACGGCCTCCTCGGCGATCTTGCTGATGGCGTACGTCGGCGCCCCCGGGAGGACGGCCTCGCCCAGCGGATCGGTCTCGACGTAGGCGTGGCGCGGGTCGGCGCTCGGCTTGTAGACGCTCGCGGTCGACATGACGAGCGCGGCGTTCGCCTTCCGGCAGTGCGCGAGCAGGAGGCCGGTCGCCTCGGCGTTGACGCGCAGTGCCCGGTCGTAGTCGGCCTCGCCCGCGATGGTGGCGGCGAGGTGCAGTACGTAGGTGAAGTCGTCGGGGAGCTCGCCGAAGTCACCCTCGCCGAGGTCGACCACGCGGGTGGTGACGCCGAGTGCCTCGACCTCGTCACGCGAGCCCGCGACGCTGAAGCGGGCGATCCCCCACACGTCGTTGTGGGGCGCGAGGTACGCGCAGAGCGGCGCCGCGATCTGGCCGGCCGGGCCCGTGATCAGGATCTTCTCGTCGGTCAACACGGGTGAACCTCGGGATCTGGGCTAGAAACGGTCGCCGTGGAGCCTACGGGGATCATCTTCGCCGCGCTCGACTGCGACGCCGACGCCGTCGAGGCGTGGAATCGGTGGTACGACCTCGAGCACACGCCGATGAACGTGTGTCTCGACGGCGTGATGCTGAGCCGCCGCTACGTCGCGACGCCGGCACTGCACGAGGTCCGCATCGCCGCGGAGGGGTCGCCGTTCGCGGGCGGGCGTGCCACCTTCCTCACCACCTATGTCCTCTCCGGTGATCCGCAACGGGCCTTCGACGCGATGAGCGTCGAGCTGCCGCGCCTCTACGAGGAGGGCCGGATGACCTTCCCGGCCGACAAGAAGGCGGTCCGCGAGGGCGACGTCTTCGAGGCCGAAGGCGCGGCGGGCCGGCCGGCGCTCCAGCTCCGGGCGCGGGACGTGCCGTTCGTCGGCCACACCGGGGTCGTCGTCGTGCAACGCCACGGAGCCGACGACCGCGCCCGGCGCGTCGCCGAGCTCGACGGTGTCACGGGCGTGTGGACGCTGCGGTCCCGCACCCGCCCCGATCTCCACCTCGACCTCGTCTTCGTCGACGACGACCCGGGCGGCTGCGCCGTCGCCATCCGGGAGGCCGTCCCGCACACGGCCGAGGTCGTGCTCGACGCGCCGTACCTCCTGATCGACCCGATGCGTTACCCGTGGGCCGACGCCATCCGGTCGTCGTCGCTCCCGAAGACGGTCAGCTGAGGTCCATCTTCAGCAGGACGATGTTCTGCTTGTTGCAGTCGAACGTGCCGGGCTTGGCGGGAGAGACCCGCACCCATTGCCCGTTCTTCACCTGCGTCATCACGATGCAGCCGGGGGGCTGGTGGTCGCCGACGTCGGTCGGCCCGATGATCCCCTTCGCGTCGAAGCGGTGCTCGGTCTTCACCGCGTCGAGGAGCGACTTGCGCGTCAGCGTTCCGCCGTTGGCGACGGCCTTCTCGGCGGCGTCCTGGAAGAGCAGCGCGCCGGTCAACGCTCCGACCGCGTTGGCGTTGAGGTTCGCCGGCCCGCCGAGCTCCTTCACGAGCGCCTTCAGGGTCGGGTTCGACTTGTACTCGGTGAGGAACGGCAGTGTGGTGAGGATCGAGTACGTCCCCTCGACGTCCGCGCCACCCTGCTTCAGGAACGCGGAGTCGTAGCAGCCCTGGTTGCAGGCCCAGATCCTCACCGTGTTGACGCCCTGGAGCGTCGCCTCGCGGCGCAGCAGCACCATGATGCCGAAGCTCGATCCGTTGTAGACGAACGTCGAGTTGTTGCTCTTGATCACCTGCACGATCGGCGTCAGCGCGCTCTGCTGTGACGAGGCCGAGACGTCGTAGAAGCCCTGCCCGTCCTTCTTGATCCCGAGGTTCACCGCGGCCTGGAACGGAACGATCTCGGAGTTCCGCGTCGCCTTCAGGTCGGACGGCAGGGTGAAGATGCCGTGGAGATCCTTGTCCTTCTTGAGGTAGAAGCGCGCGTCGCCCTGTTGCGCGTGGTACGTCTGGGGATGGTCGTTCCTCGTCGGGCAGAACGCGGTGTCGCCGCTCGCGATGTAGGTGACGGGCGAGCAGCGCTGGTTCACGTCGAGCGCGAGACCCGCCATGTCGGGCAGCCCGGTCGGATTGCCCTGCGCGTCCTTGCAGCCGACCATGTCGTCGACATTGGTCAGGAACAGCGCCTCGCTGCCGACCATCGCGAAGTCCTGCGAGCAAGCGGTGATCGTCGCGTTGCGCGACTCGTTGGGGTTCAGCTTCGAGTCGATGAAGTCGATGACGACCCTCCGCCGGGCGATCCCGCCCTGGCGGTTGACGATCTTCGCCCAGGCCCGCATCGCGTCGACGCCCGACTTGAACAGCCCGGGCACGATCGAGTTCTCGACGTCCGCGATCACGGCCAGGTGGATCTCGGTGTCGCTGATCCCGACGTCGGCCGCCTTGGGGACCGGGGCCCGGGGCGCGGCGGTTGCGGTGGTCGCGGCCGTGGCCGCCAGCGGTGCGAGGAGGGCCACGACGAGCGCCACCGCCGCGGCCGCCTGTGAGCGACGCATTCTCCCCCCTTGAAATTCACGTTCTCACCCGTACATTACGCCGTTGCCGGGGCGGCCGCCATCACCGGGCCGGGCCCGGGCCCGGTCGCCAGGCGCGGGCACGAGCGCGCGGGTGCGCTCCGCGGCCAGACTCTCGAACGGACGTAGCACCATGCCCACCACCCTCGAGCTCGACACACCGCAGCCCGGCACGATCGTGTTGCGCCTCGCCCGACCCGAGCGGCTCAACGCGATCGACGAGGTGATGGTGCGCGAGCTCCGCCAGTCGCTCGCCGCCGTCGAGGCCGACCCCGAGGTCCGGGCCGTCGTCCTCACCGGCGCCGGTCGCGGGTTCTGCTCCGGGATCGACCTGCGCGGCTTCGGGCCCGGCATTCCCGACGTGACCGCTCCCGCGCTCGAGCGTCTGCGCTTCCAGGAGATGATGGCCGCGCTCCCGCAGGCGCTCCGCGCGCTGCCCCAACCGGTCGTCGCGGCCGTCAACGGGCCTGCGGTCGGCGGCGGGCTGGCACTGTGCCTCGCCGCCGACATCCGGATCTGCTCGCACGCCGCGTCGTTCGGGAACGCGGCGATCCGCATCGGCCTCTCGGGCGCGGAGATGGGCATGAGCTACCACCTGCCGCGCATCGTCGGGACGAGCATCGCGGCCGACTGGATGCTCACCGGCCGCACGGTCTCGGCGGAGGAGGCCCACCGCAGCGGGCTCGTGAGCGACCTGCTCGACGACGACCGGCTCATGGACCACGCACTCGACCTCGCCGCGCAGATCGCCGCGCTCTCACCGGTCGCGGTCCGCATGACGAAGCGCGCGCTGCAGGTGAACACCGACGCGCCCGACCTGAGCTCGGCGCTGGAGCTGGAGAACCGCAACCAGGTCCTCACCTCGGCGACGGACGAGGCCGCCGCCGCGCGTACCGCCTGGTCGGCCCGATGAGCGCCGCACTCGCGGTGGCCGTCCGGCGGCTGCCGCTTCCGTTCGGGCGCCGGGTCGAGCTGCCCGGCCGCGGGACCACCTTCGTGCGCGAGGTTCCCGGGCCGGCCGGCGCGCCGACACTGCTCCTCCTGCACGGCTGGATGGCGAGCGGCGGCCTGAACTGGTTCCGGGTGTTCGAGACCCTGGGCCGGGAGTTCCGCGTGCTCGCGCCCGACCTCCGAGGGCACGGGCGCGGGCTGCGCTCCCGCCAACCGTTCCGGCTCACCGACTGCGCCGACGACGTCGCGGCGTTGCTCGCCGCGCTCGACGCCGGTCCGGTCGTGACGGTCGGGTACTCGATGGGCGGCGCGATCGCCCAGATCCTGGGCCGGCGGCACCCGGAGCTCGTGTCCGGCCTGGTGCTGTGCGCCACGGCCTCGCACCTCGGGTCCGGTCCGGCCGGCGGGCTCCCCGTCGACGCGGCGTTGGGCGCGCTGGCCCGCGCCGCGCAGGTCGGCGAGCGGCTCCTGCACCTCCCGTCCGCACCGCTGCGTGCGCTCGGCCGGGTCGGCACGCCGGCGCCGACCGACCTCGTGCAGTGGGCGGTCGCGGAGTTCCGCCGCCACGACGTCCGGCACGTGGTGGAGGCGGCGCGCGCCTCGGGCCGCTTCGACGCGCGCCCGTGGCTCCCGCGGCTCGAGCTCCCCAGCGCCGTCGTGGTCACCGCCCGCGACCGTGTCGTGCCACCGCACCGCCAGCGGGCGCTGGCTGCGACCATGAGCGCGGCGACCGTTCACGAGGTGGCCGGCGGCCATGCCGCGTGCGCGAGCACGGGCTTCGTCGAGCCGCTGGCGGACGCGTGCCGCGACGTGGCGGAACGGGCCCGGCCGTCACCCGCGGCGTAGCCTGCGCGCGTGGGCTTCTCCGGGGACCAGACCTACGAGGCGCCGGTCGAGACCGTGCTCGCCTGCTTCGCCGACCCGGACGTCGTCCGCGCCCGGTACGAAGCTGCCGGCGATCGCGACATCGAGGTCATCGAGTGCGGCCCCGAGGGCGACGGGTACGTGATCCGGACGTCGCGCACCGTCGACGTCGACATGCCGAGCTTCGTGAGCCGCGTCCTCAAACCGACGAACACGATGATCCAGGTCGACCGGTGGGGCCCGGCCGACGCGCGCGGCGGGCACGACGGCACGTTCTCGATCGAGGTGAAGGGCGCGCCCGTACGGATCGGCGGCACCATGCGCATCGAACCGACCGAGAGCGGCGGGTGCCGTCACCGGGTCGACGGCCGGCTCGACGTCAAGATCCCACTCGTCGGCGGCCGGATCGCCGGGTGGGCCGAGGGACCGAGCCGGCAGCGGCTCGACGCCGAGTACGACTTCCACCGCGCGCGGCTCGAGCGCTGAACGCGCGCCGCGCGTACGGTGCACCGCGGAGCGGAACTGATTCGTGACCGGCCGCGCCGGGTACGACGCGTTCGGGATCGGGAGGTTGCGATGGCCGGTCCGGCCCGCTACGACGAGCGGACGGCGCTTCTCGTCGTCGACGTGCAGAACGACTTCGCCGACCCGGCCGGAAGCCTGTACGTGCAGGGCGGCGAAGAGGTCGTGGCGGTCGCGAACCGTGAGGCGGCCCGTGCCCGGGACGCCGGCGCGCTGGTGGTCTACACGCGCGACTGGCACCCGGCCGAGACCCCCCACTTCGAGCCGTACGGCGGCATCTGGCCGGTGCACTGCGTCCACGACACGTGGGGCGCCGAGTTCCATCCCGATCTCGAGGTCGATGGTGAGCAGATCCACAAGGCGACCGGGCCCGAGGACGGCTACTCCGCGTTCAGCGTGCAGCACCTCCCGACCGGCGAGGTCCGGGGCACCGGCCTCGACGAGCTGCTGGCGAAGTACGACGTGCGCCGGATCGTCGTCGTCGGGCTGGCGACGGACTACTGCGTCCGGGAGACGGCGCTCGACGCCCTCCGCCGCGGCTACCCGGTCGAGGTTGTCGGCGAGGGGATCCGAGCCGTCGACCTCGCGCCGGGTGACGGCGACCGGGCGCTCGCCGTCGTCGAGCAGGCCGGCGCGGTCGTCTCCTGAGCGCGCGCGTGAGGGGCCGTCACGGCTTGCGCGCGACGACGAACTGCTGGTCGCTCCTGGCGCGGTAGACGCCGCGCGAGTCGCGGCAGGGTTCGAGCGCTTCGAGCACTTCCCGTTCCAGCACCGCCCGGTCGTTGGTGCGGAGCGCGGGGACCGCGGGACCGAGGCTCGAGATCGCCCGCCAGGCGAGCGCGACGTCGGGCCATTCGATCACGGAGGTGCGGGCGCCCCGCTCGAGCACCGAGAATCCACTGGCTGCGAGCATCTGCTCCGCGACCCCGGGCGCCGCGATGTCGTTGAGCCGGCGCATGGAGCGGCGGTGCCCGTCGGGCGCATGGACGGCGAAGATCCGGAAGAAGGTCCCGATGTCGAGCGGTGGCCCCGGTCCCCAGAAGGCGACGCCGACGAGACCGCCCGGTCGCAACACCCGGAACGTCTCGTCGAGCGCCGCCTCGCAGCCACCCCAGATGCCGTTGACGGAGACCGCGGCGTCGAAGGACTCGTCGGCCCACGGCAGCGCGTACATCGACCCGACCCGAACGTCGGCGCCCGGCGTCCGCTCGCGGGCCACGCCGACGAGCTCGGCCGCCGCGTCGATCCCCGAGACGGTCGCACCCATGGCAGAGGCGATGCGGACGGCGAGCCCCGAGCCGCAGGCGACGTCGAGCAGCTCGGTGCCGGGCCCGACGCCGAGTCGCGTGAAGAGCGCGACGAGCACGTCGACCGAGTAGTGCTCGAAGAGGCACGACCAGTCGGCGGCGTGGCTACCCCACGCCTCGCCGGCCTCCCGCCAGTCGTGCATCTCGGGTGTTCGGTCGGGGGCGTGGCCGGTCGTCATGCACCGATGGTGCTGCCCGCCGGGCACAGAGTCCTGACGACCGGGTGAGGATCGGGTGGCGGGCTTCGTCAGCGGATGACCAGCTCACCGTCATGACTCGCGCCCGGTCGCCCAGCACAGTGGGGCCCGGCGGCGGCGTCCGAGGCCGCCGCACGAACGGGGAGATCAGAGATGACGCAGACCGACGCACCGGCGGTCGACAACGGCGTGAACATCGAGGCGCTGCGGGGCGCCCGCCAGGCGCTGACCGAGGCACCCGAGGCCGCGAAGTTCCAGTGGCGGGCGTCGTGCGAGTGGGTCAACGGCACACACAGCCGCTCGACGGTGAGCGACTTCTCCGGTCTCGGGCAGAACCACGCGCACCGGCAGGCGTACTCGATCGAGGCCGACCACCCGCAGGTGTTCGCCTCCGAGGACAACGGCGCGACGCCGCCGGAGATCGTCCTGGCGGCGCTGGCGTCGTGCCTGACCGCGGGGGTCGCGACCGTCGCGACGAACCGGGGCGTGCAGCTCCGCTCGGTCACCGCGACGGTCGAGGGCGACATGGACCTGCAGGGCATCCTCGGCATCGACGGCGACGTGCGCAACGGCTTCGAGACGATCCGGGTCACGTACGACATCGACGCCGACGCGCCGCGTGCCGATCTCGAAGCGATCGTGGCGCAGTCACAGAAGCGCTCGGCCGTCTTCGACATCGTCACGAACCCGACGACCGTGCGCGTCGCGCTCGCCTGACCGCGGCGAGGCTGGCCATGCACGTGCCGGTCGTGATCGTGGGCGCCGGCCCCGGCGGGCTCGCGATGAGCCGCCATCTCGTCGGGGCCGGCGTCGACCACGTCGTGCTCGAACGCGGCGAGGTCGGGAACTCGTGGCGCCACGAGCGGTGGGACTCGCTCCGACTGCTCACGCCGAACTGGATGATGGCGCTGCCCGGTCACCGCTACGACGGTCCCGAGCCGGACGGGTTCATGTCCGCGGCGCAGACGGTCGCGTTCCTCGACGCGTACCGGCGGCGGTTCGACCCACCGGTTCGGGCCGGCGTGACCGTCACGTCGGTGCGCCGCGCCGGCGACGGCTTCGAGGTCAGGGCCGACGGCGGCTGCTGGCGCTGCGAGGTCGTGGTCGCGGCGACAGGCGCGTCGAGCGAGCCGCGCGTCCCGCCGCTCGCCGCCGAGATGCCCGCCGGCATCGAGCAGCTCACCGCCCTGGAGTACCGGCGGCCGGCCCAGCTCGGCGGCGACGGCGCCGTCCTGGTCGTGGGCGCGTCGGCGTCGGGCGTGCAGATCGCCGACGAGCTGCGGCGGGCCGGGCGCGAGGTCACGATCTCGGCGGGCGAGCACGTGCGGCTCCCACGGAACTACCGCGGGCGCGACATCTACTGGTGGATGGACCGGATCGGCCAGCTCGACGAACGCTACGACGAGGTGGACGACGTCGAGCGAGCCCGGCGGCACGCGTCGGTGCAGCTGGTCGGGAGCGACGACCACCGCGACCTCGACCTCAACACGCTGCATGCCGCCGGCGTGCAGGTCGTGGGTCGGCTCATGGCGGTACGGGGCGGCACGGGACTGTGCTCGGGGGCGCTCGCCAACCTCGCCAAGAACGCCGACCTGAAACAGGCCCGGCTGCTCCGCCGGATCGACGACTACGTGCGCGCCCACGGCGGCGACGGCGCGACCGGGGAGCAACCCGACCCGTCGCCCACGGCCCTGGGCGACCCGCCGACCGAGCTCGCCCTGTGCGACTACTCGACCGTCGTCTGGGCGACCGGCTACCGCCCGGGCTACCGCTGGTTGACCGCGGACGCGAAGGACGGGAAAGCCCGCGTCGTGCACGACGGCGGCGTCGCGAGGCTGCCCGGCCTCTACCTCCTCGGCCTGCCCTTCCTCAGGCGCCGCCGGTCGAACCTCGTCTCGGGTCTCGGGGTGGACGCCGCGGAACTGTTCGTGCACCTTCGCAGCCACCTCGACCGCCGTGCTCGCGGCCGCGCCGGCCGGAGGGCCCCGTCGCCACCGGCCGTCACGCCGGTGTGAGCAGGGCCCGGCGGGTGCGGAGGACGACGTCCTCGATCGCACACGTCGCGCCCGCGGACCTGAGCTCCGTGGCGCGCGGCTCGCCGAGCTCCTCGACCAGGGCGTCGCGTGTCGCGAAGGCGACGTCGTGCAGGATCGACGTCATCGGCGCGACGCCGAGGGTGGCGTAGGTCTCGATCGCGCCGACGATCTCCATCGCAAGCTCGTGATTCCCGACCCGGTGCAGCGCGATCACGCAGCGCGAAAGCGTGTGCCACTGCTGCGACCAGTCACCGGCGCGGTACCAGAGGTCGAGCATCTCGGCAAGACCGGCGCACCCGTCGTCCACGTCGCCGCGGGCCACGAGCAGCCCGCTCGCCTCGGTGTACGCGAACGCGCTCATCCAGCGGTTCCCGACGCTTCGGGCGATGCGGTCGGCCGCGACGAACGCCTCGAGCGCGTCCGCCTCCGTCGGGCTGGCGAAGCCGGTCGCGACGGCGACCGAGGCCAGGTCGGTCGGGCACTGGGTCCGCCGGGCATGCTCCCGGGCGCGCGCCACATACGCCTGGGCCTCGTCGTACGCGCCTTCGGAGCTGAGCCCGACCGCCCGCATGTAGCAGGCGTGCACCACCCGTGAGTCGTTTCCGGACGCGGTGGCGACCTCGATCTGGCGCTCGGACTCCGTGGTCGCGAGGTCGTTGCGGTCGACGATGTGGAAGACGTTGGCGAAGACGCGCTCGGCGAGCCCGCTCGGCGCGACCGGCAGCTTCTCCTCGAGCCGCCGGGTCTCCTCGGCGAGTTGCACCGCGTGGTCGAACTCGCCGCGGACCCAGGCGCCGTACGCCCGGATGCCCATCAGGGTCGGGAGCAGCGGGTGATCGGGTACGGACGCCCGGCACGCGGCGTCCGCCCACGCGAAGGCCTCGTAGCGCATCGCGCGCATCGCGAACTCGCGGATCGACACGATGAGCCCGAACGCCTCGTCGAGCGCACCGACCTCGAGCGCGAAGCGCTGGGCCGATCGGAGATCCGCGAAGGACGCGTCGGCGCGGCTCATCGCACGCGCCTCGTCGGGGCCGCACAACTCCGTCGCGATCGTCGCCGCACCGGCCGCGAAGTGCTCGGCGTGCGCCCGGAAGAGCTCGGCCGCACGCTCGTCGCCGAGCCGGGTGCGCCCATAGTCGCGCAGCGTCTCGAGCAGCTCGTACCGCGTGACCCCGGCGGCCTGCCGACGCACGGACAGCATCGAACGCTCGGTGAGACGCGTCAACAGGTCGAGCGCGTCGCCCGTCGGGCACATGGCTTCGGCCGACTCCAGGTCGAACGATCCCGCGAACACCGACAGTGCGGTGAAGAGCTCACGCTCGTCGGGCGCGAGCATGTCGTAGGACCAGCTGATCGCGTCGTGCATGGTCCGGTGGCGGGGGTCGCTGCCGCGGCGCATCGCCTTGAGGAGGCTGAAGCGCGAGTCGAGTCGCTCGGCGATCTCGGCGACGCCGATCGCGCGCGCCCGTGCCGCCGCCAGCTCGATGGCGAGCGGGATGCCGTCGAGGCGCCGGCAGATCTCCACCACGACCGGGGCGGTCGCCGGGTCGAGCTCGAACCCGGGATCGGCGGCCCGCGCCCGGGCGACGAACAGCGCGACTGCCGGGATCGAGGTCACGTCGCCGGCCGCGCCGTCGGTGCGCGGGGTGGTCGCCAGCGGCTCCACCGACCAGACCTGCTCGCCGGCGACGGCGAGCGGCTCGCGGCTCGTGGTGACGATCGAGACCTGCGGCGCGTCGCGCAGGATCCGGTTCACGAGGGTGGCGACGGGCTCGACGAGGTGCTCGCAGTTGTCGAGCACGAGCAGGCTGTGACGCGGGCGGAGCATCTCGGCGATCGCGTCGTCGATCGAGCTGCTGCGCCGGAGGTTGACGTCGATCGCGGTGGCGACGGCCGCCGACGTGGCCTCCTCGTCGACGACGCTCACGAGCTCGACCACGTGCACGCCGTCCGGATAGTCGGAAGCGACGGTGCGCGCGAGCTCCAGCCCGACGGTCGTCTTGCCCACGCCCCCCGGACCGACGAGGGTGATCAGGCGGTGGGCGTCCAGCGCGTCGACGAGGCACGCCATCAACGACTCGCGGCCGATCAGCGGCTGCACCGCGGCGCCGAGACCGGCGATCGTCGGTGGCGCGGCCGGCGGCGTGGGGCCGTCGGCGACGACCTCCACCGGAGCGACGAACTCGTATCCCTTCCCGTGGACCGTGCGGATGACGGCCTGGCGGTTGCCGTCGTCGTCGACGGCCTGCCGGACGGCCTTGATGCGCGTCGTGAGCGCGGATTCGCTCACGAACCGGTCGCCCCAGATCTCGTCGAGGAGCTCGTGCTTGCGCACGACCGTCCCGCGGCGCTGCACGAGGTACGCGAGGACGTCGAAGGCCTTCGGCTCCAACCTCACGTCGCGGCCGCCGCGGCGCAGCACGATGCGGGCGAGATCCAACTCGCAGTCCGCGAACCGCAGAATCACCGCCACCTCACCGTCGGTTCGACGCGTGCGCCGCCGGTCGGACGCCGGACCATTGTGGCCGCCGCGGATGCGGCCGGCGAGGCTGTCGGCCTCGGCCGCGCCGGGTGTCAGAGGTCGAGCGTCGGGGTGTGCGTGTCGACGCCCGCGCGCAGCACGCGCCCGGGCCGGGCGCCGGTGAACGCGCCGCCGCCCGCGATCTCGACCCCGCCGACGAAGACGTGGTCGATGCCGGTCGCGTCCGAGTAGAGCCGCCCGGCGCCCCCCGGCAGGTCGAAGCGAGTCCCGACCGGCCCTGAACCCACGGCGTCCGGGTCGAGGACGAGCAGGTCGGCGTGGGCGCCTGCGCCCACCACGCCGCGGTCCCGCAGCCCGTAGAGCCGGGCCGGGGCCTGCGTGAGGAGGTGGATCGCCTCCTCCAGCGGGAGGAGCGCCCGTTCGCGCACCGCTTCCTGGAGGAAGCCGGTCGTGTAGCGGAAGGCGGCGATCATGTCGAGGTGCGCGCCGGCGTCGGACGCACCGATCAGCGCGCGCGGGTCGCGCCAGACGCTCAGGCGGGCCTCCCAGTCGGCCGGGGTCGGTTCGGGTGCGGCGCGCGCGAACGTCGTCCGGAGCTCGTCGTCGATCACGACCCGCATCAACGCCTCGAAGGGTGTGAGGCTGAGCTCGGCCGCGATGTCGCCGACGAGACGGCCCGCGAAACGCGCGTTCGCGGGCGCGAAGGTCTCGACCAGGACGAGCTTGTCCCACGCGGCGAGGTGTCTCATGCTCTGGGTCGCGGCCGCGCCGGCCTCGAGCCGGTGCCGCACCGCAGGGTCGCGGAGCGCGGCGAGCCGGTCCGCCACGGGGAGCCCGAGGACGGTCGCCCAGCCCTCGAACCCGTCGAGCACGAAGCCGGCGTGGAACGAGAAGCGGGCGCGCATGTCGACGGGCATGGTGAGCCCGACGACCTTCGCGCCGCATGCGCGGGCGCGGTCGCCGACCTCGAGCTTGGCGAGCCAGGTGTCGACCGTGCGGGCGGTCGGCTGGATGACGTTCCAGTTGAGCGGGCGTCGCGCGGCCGACGACATGCGGATCATGAGCTCCGCGGTCTCGTCGTCGAACGGTCCGAGGTCGGTCGCCCCTCTCGGCAGCAGCTCGAGCGACGTGCCGGCGAAGTCACGGCACACGCGGGCCAGCTCGACCATCTCGGTGGCCGTGGCGTGGCGCGACGGCACGGGCCGGCTCTGCGCGTCGGTGTGGGTCGTCGAGGTCGTGGTCGAGAACCCCAGGGCACCGGCCTCGAGGCCGTCGCGCAGGAGGCCCTGCATGCGCGCGAGCTCCTCGGCCGTCGCGGCGCGCTCGTTGGCCGCGTCACCCATCGCGAGCCGCCGGATGGCGGAGTGGCCGACCATGTAGCCGGTGTTGATCGCGAGCGTGCCGTCGAGCCGGTCGAGGTACTCGGACGTGGTGCTCCAGTCCCACGGGACGCCGGTGCGCAGCGACTCGAGCGGCATGCCCTCGACCCGCGCGAGCATCGGCATCAGGTACGCGCCGCTCGCGGGCGACAGCGGCGCGATGGTGAACCCGCAGTTGCCGGCGATGGCGGTCGTGACGCCGTGGAGCGGCGACGGGCTGAGGAACGGATCCCAGAAGCCCTGCGCGTCGAGGTGGGTGTGGACGTCGACGAACCCCGGGCAGACGACGCGGCCGTCCGCGTCGAGGATCCGGCGGGCCCGCCTCTCGACCGCCCCGACCGCCCGGATCCGCCCGCCGTGGACGGCGACGTCGGCCGGGTAGGGGGGCGCGCCGGTCCCGTCGACGACGGTCCCGCCGCGCACGACGAGGTCGAACTCGGGGTCGGTCATGATGCGGGCCTCGGATCCGGCGGCGGCCGCCGCATTGCCGGCGGTCCAAAACAGCTGTATCATTATGCTCAATCTTCGGCCCCGGGGGAAACCGTGAGCCATCTCGCCTACGGCATCGTCGACTGCGATACGCACTGCTACGAGCCGCGTGACGCCTTCACCCGGTACCTGCCGGAGGCGTATCTCGACCGGACGATCGCCCCGGTCACGCTGCCCGACGGCAAGGAGCAGATCCTCGCCGGGCGCCGCATCGCCACCTTCAACACGGAGTCCGGCCTCGGCTTCGACTTCGTGTACCGGCCCGGCTCCCTCAAGGAGATGCTGAAGCAGATGGGCTCGGGGAACCCGGAGGAGACGTACCGGCCCGAGCCGATGCGCGACGAGTACCTCGAGCGCGAGCCCCGCCTCGCGCTGCTCGAGGAGCAGGGCGTCGAGCGGTGCGTCGTGTTCCCCGCCGGCATGGGTCTCGCGGCCGAGCACTACATCGTCGACACCGACGCGCTCTACGCGAACCTCGAGTCGTTCAACCGGTGGTACGACGAGACGTGGGGCTTCAACTACGACGACCGCCTCTACGCGCCGGCGATCCTGTCGCTGCGCGACCTCGACCGTGCCGTCACGCTGACCGACCAGGTGCTCGAACGCGGCGCGAGGGTCGTCCTCGTCCCCACCGGACCCGCGTACGGGCGCAGCCCCGCGCACCCCTACTTCGACCCGGTATGGTCACGGTTGAACGAGGCGGGCGTGACCGTCGCCCTCCACATCATGCCGTTCTTCTACTTCGAGGCGGTCTCCCCGGCCTGGGGCCTCGATCCCGACCCGTCCGCGTGGCGCATGTCGGCGTGGCAGTGGATGAACGCCTACGGCGAGCGCCCCGTGATCGAGACACTGTCCGCGTTCGTGTTCGACAACCTGTTCGGGCGCTACCCGAACCTCCGGGTCCTGGTGGCCGAGCACGGCGCGAGCTGGTTGCCGCACACTCTCGTCCACATGGACAAGAGCCGGGGCATGGGCCGCAACGGACCGTGGGTCGGGGGGCCGCTCCCCGACCGGCCGTCGCGGATCTTCAAGGAGTACGTGCGCGTCGTCCCCTACCCCGAGGACGACGTCCCGTGGATCGTCGAGAACCTCGGCGGCGACGACCGCTGCCTCGTCATGGGCTCCGACTTCCCGCACGCCGAGGGCCTGGCCGAGCCCGCCGACTTCGAGAAGCTGCTCGACCCCCTCCCCGAGGACGCCCGCCGCCGGATCATGCGCGAGAACGCGGAGCCACTGTTCACGCGGTGACGACCCCCGCTCGGCCGGGCACCCCACTCGCTGTTCTCTGAACGTTGCGCATCGCAGAGCGATGCGCAACGTTCAGAGAATGCCGGGCTCCGGCTCAGGCGGGTTCGAAGCGGGCGGCGAGGCGGTGGGTGCGGCGATCGGGATCGAGGGTGCGGGCGACGAGGTAGCCGGCGCCCATCCAGCCTCGCCGGGTCCACCGCCCGAACGAGATCGCGGTGCCCGGCGCGCCCGACGCGGCGGGAACCATCTTCACCCGCTCCAGCGCGTCGAGCACCCCGCGCGGTGACAGCGGCTGCGCGTTCGCGAAGGCGCGCGCGAACGCGACCGCGACGTCACGGCTGACGACCGACGCGAAGTACTCGGGTCGCCGCCCGGTCGCGGCCTCGAAGCGGTCGAGGAACCGCCGGGCGACCGGGTTCCCCTCGTCGTACTGCTCGAGCCCGACCCAGCCGACGAACGCATCCCAGATCTCGTGGCTGAAGAACGCGTCCTCGAACGCCGTCCCCATGTAGCGCGGCGGATCCCAGCCGACGGCCTGGAGCGCCTCGTTGACGCGCACGACGCCGAACCCGAAGCCGAGGTGCACGAGCGCGTCGGGCTTCGCGGCGTGGATGGCACCGACCGCGTCGCCGATCTCGAGGCCGGTCTGCGCGATCGCCGCCTCGGCGACGATGGTGACCCCGGCGTCTCGGCAGGCGTCGCGGAAGCCCCGGAGGTACAGCTCGCCGATGAGCGACCGCTCGACGAGCACGCCCGCGGTCTGCAGCCCGGCGCGGGCGATGAGGTGCGCGATCACGATGGGCTCGTCGGTCATCGACCCGGCCGGGAGCGCGAACGTCCACTCCCCCAGCCACTCGTCGGCGCCGCACAGGCTGATCGCCGGCACCTCGAACCGCCGCTCGATCTCGGTGCGCAAGGGGATCGTGTTCTCGGAGATGTTCGGCCCGAACACGGCGAGGCACCCGTCGTCGACGAGATCGCGGTACGCGTCGATCACCGACTTCACGGTCCCCGTCGGGAGGCCGTCGGCCTCGCGCACGAGCAGCTCGACGGGCCGGTCGAGCTCGCCCGCCTCCAGCGCCTCGCGGAACACGAACTCGACGGTCTCGACCATGTCGCGCCAGACGTCGCGCTCGGGTGTCTTCGGGATGACGAGGTCGGTCAGGACCCCGAGCTTGATCGGCGTGGCGTGGCTCGTGACCGACATGTCCCCTCCTCGCCCCCGCCCGACGCTACGCGGGCACGAGCGTGAGGGGAAGGCTCGCGAGCCGGCGCAGGAAGATGGACGGCCGGATCCGGACGGCCCGGTCGTCGTCGACGGCGAACGACGTGGTCCGCGCCAGGAGGCGCTCGAGCACGATGCGCCCCTCGAGACGGGCGAGCGGGGCACCGATGCAGAAGTGGATGCCGCGCCCGAACGCGAAGTGCGCACGCGGCACCGGCCGCTCGACGTCGAACTGCTCCGGCCGGTCGATCTCGGCGTCGTCGAGGTTCGCGGACGCCCACATCAACAGCAGGCGCGATCCGGCGGGGATCCGGACGCCGCCGAGCTCGGTGTCGTGCGTGACCGCCCGGTAGTGGAAGCGGAACGGACCGTCGATGCGCAGGGTCTCCTCGAGCACGGCGGGGACGAGGTCGGGCCGGTCGCGGACCCTCTGTTGCAGGGAGGGATCACGGGCGAGTTGGAGCACGGCGCGGCCGATGAGTCCGGTCGTCGTCTCGGTGCCGGCGCCGAGCAACTGCACGAGGATGCCGACCGCGTCCTCGAAGGTGATCTCCTCCGCGGCGACGGCGCCGGCGAGGACGCGGCAGATCGTGGGCTCGGCGCGGTCGCCGGCGCGCCAGCCCGCGAGGAGGTCGGTGAGGTACTTCGTCGTCTCCATCGCCGCGGTCGCCGCGCTCGCCATCATCTCCGCGTCGAGAACGCCCGCCAGCAGGTCGTTCGACTGCAGGACCAGCGGCGCCAACGCCGCGACGTCGTCGTCGGGGATCCCGACGACCCGGCAGATCATCCGCACCGGCAGCGGCTCCGCCAACCGGGTCGCGGCGTCACCACGACCCGTCCGCAGGAGCGGGTCGAGCAGGGCGTCGGCGGTCTCGGCGACGGAACCGGCGAGGCGTTCGACGGCGCCGGGGCTGAACGCGGGCTGGAGGAGCTTGCGGTGCACCGTGTGGGTCGGCGCGTCGGCGGTCGCCAGCACATAGATGGCGGCGCCCAGCCGGGTCATGTCGAAGACCACGGGGCGGCCGTCGTCGCCCCGGAAGACGAGGCTGAGCAGGTTCGACGAGAAGTCGGCGGGCCGGTTCACCGCTTCGGTGACGAGCTCGGCGCTCGAGACGACGAAGGTCCCCGTCCCGGGCATCTCCCACACCGGTGCGCGGCGGCGGAGCTGGGCGTAGAGCGGTGCCGGGTCGTCGAGCACGTCGGCCCGGAACAGCAGCGTCGGGTCGTCGAGATCGAACACGGCAGCTCCCCGTCGGCGGTCCCCGCCCGTGCCCTCCTGTCTACCTCTTTCTCGGAGAGGCAGCAGGACCTCGACGCC
>DASRHL010000150.1:0-5545 GCA_035650535.1 Acidimicrobiia bacterium | reverse complement strand
CGTTGGACGGGGATAATCCCGGCGCAGCGTGCCGAGAAACGGCTACGAAGGGCGGATGCCGTCACACGAGCGGGAGCGGAAGCAGGTCGGGCGCAAGCCGGAGCGCGCCTCGTACGAGTTCGCCGACGCCGCCGCGATCATCGACGAGGCGCTCGTGTGCCACGTCGGTGTCGTGCGCGACGGCGCGCCCGTCGTCATCCCGATGATCCACGCGCGCGAGGGCAAGCGGCTCTACCTGCACGCGTCGCCGGCCGCCGGGCTCGCGAACGACGGGCGGGCCGGTGCGGAGGTGTGCGTGACCGTCACGCTGGTCGACGGTCTGGTGCTGGCACGCTGCGGCCGGAGTCACTCGCTCAACTACCGGTCGGTCGTCGCGTTCGGGCGGGTGGAGCGCGTCACCGACGACGGCGAGAAGCGGCGCGCGCTCGAGGCGTTCGTCGAGCACGCCGCGCCCGGCCGCTGGTCGCACCTGCGCGCCATGACCGCCCGGGAGGTGCGCGAGGTCGACGTTCTCGCGCTCGACCTCGACGAGTTCTCCGCGAAGGTCCGCACCGGTCCGCCACTCGACTCCGACGCCGACCGGGCGCTGCCGATCTGGGCGGGCATCGTCCCGCTCGGGCTCGTCCCGATCGGGCCGCCGGTGCCCGACGCGTTCGTCCCCGACGGTGTCGAGACCCCCGACCACGTCGCCGCGTGGCGGTCGGATCAGGCGGCCGGCTTCGTCGCCCGGCCCTCGTAGAGGTAGCCCCAGGGTCGGGCCGCCCGCGGCCCGCGCATGTACTCGTGGTCGAGGCTCGTGACCTCGAACCCGGCGTCGGCGAGCAGTCGGTCGATCGGCCGGTCGAGGTTGCAGCCGCCGCACATGACCTGCTGGACCCCGTTGAACCGGTGCTGCCACTTCGCGACCGCCGGGTCGTCGGCCAGGCCGTGCTCGAGGAAGTGGACGTGGCCGCCCGGTTTGAGCACGCGGTAGAGCTCCAACAGCGCCAGATCGACGTCGGGGATCGTGCACAGCGTGAACGTCGTCAGCGCGGCGTCGAGCGACTCGGATTCGAGCGGCAGATGGCGCCCGTCGAGCCCGACGAGGTCGACGGGGACGGGTGAGGCGGCGACGCGCTCCGCCGCGAGCCGCCTCGCGACGGTCGACGGCTCGACCGCGTACACCTTTTCGACTTCGGGCGGGTACAGGGGCACGTTGAGCCCCGATCCGAACCCGATCTCGACGACCGTGCCGCGCAGTCCGTCGACGGCCTTGCGGCGCAGCTTGCGGACCTCCGCGTTGCCGAGGAGCTTGTCGGTGAGGCGCGGGAGGAGTTGGTCGTTCCAGACACCCATGCGCCCGGCAGGTTAGGCGAACGTCCTCGCCGCAGGTACGCAGTGGCGAGTGAGCCGGGATCCTCGCCGGGAGGCGAGGCGATCAGGCGATCGTCACGTCGAGCGTCTCGGGTCCGTACTCGAGGAACATGGGCACGAAGTGCAGCTCGTAGCCGGGGGCGAGCTTCACCTGACCGGGCGAGAACCGGTCGAGCATCGCCTCGAGCACCACCCGACCCTCCATGCGCGCCACGTGGATCCCCAGGCAGATGTGCGGACCGACGCCGAACGTGAGGTGCTCGGGCGCGGCACCCCGCGTCATGCCCCGGTCGAGCCGGAACTCGTCCGGGCGCTCGTAGGCCCGCTCGTCGCGGTTGCCCGACGCGATGCCGACGATGATGCGCTCGCCCCGGTGGACGGGCGTGCCGCCGATCTCGGTGTCCTCCTTCGCCGTGCGGAACAGGAACAGCACGGGCGGCTCGAGCCGGAGCGACTCCTCGACGGCCTCGGGGATCAGCGAACGATCGCCGCGGATCGCGCCGTCGAACCCCGCGTCCGACACGAGCCGGTACAGCAGGTTGCCGAGCATGTAGGTCGTCGAGAGGCTGCCGGCCAGCGTGTTCACCGACAGCGTCCGGATGTGGAGGTCGGTGAGACGGTCGCCGCCGTCCTCGGCCTGCACCATGCGGGTGAGGAGGTCGTCGGGCGGGTCGGCGGCCTCGCGCCGCCGGCGGATCTGCTCGTCGATGATGGAGGCGAGCTCGGGGAATGCGCCGCCGATCCCGACGCCCCGCTCGGTCGCGTTCGTCTCGGGCCAGGTGCTGTGCAGCAGCTCCTGGCACCAGCGCGCGACCTCGTCGTGCCGCTCCTCCGGGATGCCGAGCGCTTCCGCCGAGACGGCGACGGGCAGGCGCGTGCACAGCCCGGCCATGAGGTCGCCGCCACCCTGCTGCTCGATCGCGTCGAGCAGGCGGTCGGTGAGCCGGCGCGTGAACGGCTCGACCTCGGCCGCGGTACGCGGCGTGAAGGCACGGTGCAGCAGGCGCCGCACCCGCGGGTGCAGTGGCGGGTCGATCTCGCCGAGGAAGCTCTCCTCCTCGGGGACGACGACCCCCGCGCCCCGGAACCCCTCGGCCGAGGAGAAGCGCCGCGCATCCTTGAACGTGGCCGCGGTGTCGGCGTACGTCGCGGTGTAGACGAACCCCTCCATCGGCCGCGACACCGGGCACTCGGACCGCAGCCGCTCCATGAGCGACCACATGTGCTGCGTCTCGTTCGGGTCGAACGGGTTGAACGAGAGCTCGTCGCGCCCGGTCGGCTCCTGCTCGCTCACGAACCGGAGTCCTCCGTGTAGGTGGTGGTCGTGCCGGTGTCGATGCTGTACGCGTAGTGCGGCAGGTGCGCGAGCTGGCCGCCGTCGACCTTGATCACGTGCCCGGTGATGTACGCCGACTCGTCGGACGCGAGGAACAGCACGGTGTTGGCCAGGTCCTCGGGCTCGCCGATGCGTGGGACGAGGCTGTGCTTGGCGATGTTCTCGATGATCTCGGGCGGGCACGCCCGTTCGAGGGCGGGCGTGCGGATCGCTCCCGGCGACACCGCGTTGCAGCGGATGCCCCGCCGGCCGTACTGGGTGGCGACGCTCTGCGTGAGCTGGATGATGCCGGCCTTGGCCGCCGCGTACGCGGTCTGGGTGAGGTCGCCGACGATGCCCTGGTTCGACGACGTGTTGACGATCGCGCCGCCGCCCGCCGCGATCATGTGCGGGATCGCGTGCTTGCAGCCCAGCATGGCGCCCCGCAGGTCGATGCGCATCGCGTGGTCCCACCAGTCGACGGTCATCTCGGTGACCGGCGTGTCCTGGATCATCGCGTTCAGACTGGTGTCGGCCGCGTTGTTGAAGAGGATGTGCAGGGCGCCGAACTCGGAGACGGCCCGCTCGACCATCGCCTGGATCGATGCCTCGTCGCCGATGTCGACCCGTTGCGCGACGGCGCGCCCGCCGTCCGCCGTGATCTGCTTCGCGACGACCTCGGCGCCGTTCTCGTCGAGGTCGGCGACGACGACCGCCGCACCCTCGCGGCCGAACAGGAGGCACGACGCCCGGCCGATGCCGGAGGCGCCACCCGTGACCACCGCGACCTTCCCGTCCACTCGTCCCATGGTTCCCCCCGTTTGTCAGGATCCGGCGATGAGCTCGCCGTAGAGCGGTGTGTGCATACCCATTCCGCCGTCCACGTCGATGACCTGGCCGGTGATGAACCGGGCCGCATCGCTCGCGAGGAAGACGACGACGCCGGCGATGTCGTCCGGCTTGCCCAGCGTGGGCGTGACCGTGCTCCGGAGGAACATCGCGACCTGCTCCGGCGGCACGTTCGCGGCGAGAGCCGGAGTGTCGACCACGCCGGGCGCGATCGCGTTGCACCGGACACCCCGCTTCCCGTACTGGGTCGCGACGTAGCGGGTGAGCGAGTCGATGCCCGCCTTCGACACGCCGTAGGCGACGCGGTTCAGGTCACCGAACTGGCCGGCCATCGACGACGTGTTGACGATCGCACCGCCGCCCTGTTGCACCATCTGTGGCAACGCGTGCTTGCAACCGAGCATGGCCCCCCGCAGGTTGACGCGCATCGTCGCGTCCCAGACTTCGACGTCCATGTCCGCGACCTCGATGTCGCGCGGGACGACCGTGACGTTGGCCGCGTTGTTGTGCAGGCAGTCGAGGCGCCCGAACGTCTCGACCGCGGTACGGACCATCGCCTCGATCGCGTCCTCCTCCCCGATGTCGACCCACTGCGCGACGGCCCGACCGCCGGCCGACTCGATGGCGGTGACCGTCTCCTTCGCGCTGTCGAGGTTGATGTCGGCGACGACCACCGCCGCACCCTCCGCCGCCATGCGTTGCGCCGTCGCCCGCCCGATACCCGAGCCCGAGCCGGTGACGATCGCGACCTTCCCGTCGAGTACTCCCACCATTCCCCCTGTGATGCCCGACTCAGCGGGCGTCGAACGTCACCGGCACGTGCGCGACGCCGCGGCCGGGAACGAGCTGGCTGCTGTCGGTGCCCACGAGCACGCCCCGGGCCGACGAGAACGTCGGCCAATCGGACATCGCCGGCTCGATGTCCGCATAGCGGCTGATCATGTGACAAGGCGGGTTCCCGCCGTAGTAGACGGGGTACTCGTGGCGCATCACCCAGTACGACGGGTAGGGGTCGTCCCAGAAGCGCGGGTCGTACGGATCGAACTCGAACGTGACCGGCTGCGTGACCGTCATGGCGACACCTTGCCGCACCGGGACGGGCGCGGCAAGCGAGCGACTGCTTGCCCCGGCACGTACGATGCAACGCCGTCGGAGAGGGGGAACCATGAGTGACACGGCGCAGCAGCGTTTCTTCAAGACCGGGATCGTCGTCACCGACCTCGAGGCGGCGATGGGCGAGCTGGGCAAGCAGCTCGGCGTGGAGTGGACGCCCGTCCAGGCCGTCCCGCTCGCCGTGCGCACGAAGGCCGGGCTCGAACAGCTCGACCTGCGGGTCGTCGTGTCCCGTGAGGGACCGACGTACCTCGAGCTGATCGAGGCGCAGCCCAGCGGCTACTACGCGGCGCCGGACGGCAGCTACCTGCACCACGTCGGTCTCTGGGTCGACGACCTTGCCGGCGAGTCGGCCCGGCTCGAGGCCGAAGGCTGGGAGCGGGAGGCCGCGGGCGAGTTCGACGGCGTGTCCCCGGCCGGCTTCGCGTTCCACCGCAGCCCGTGGGGCATGCGCATCGAGCTCGGCGACCGCGCCAACGTCGCCGCCTGGGACGCCTGGACCTCCGGCCGGGGACTCGAGTTGTAGCCGCGTGGCCGAGCTGGTGTACCTGGCGATCACGTCGCTCGACGGGTACATCGCGGACGCGCACGGGGACTTCACCTGGGGCCGGCCCGACGAAGAGGTACATGCGTTCGTCAACGACTTCGAACGGCCGATCGGCACCTACCTCTACGGCCGCCGGTTGTACGAGGTCATGGCCGGGTGGGAGACGATGCACGAGTCTCCCGATTGCTCCCCGGTGGCGTACGACTACGCGCGCATCTGGCAGGCGTCCGACAAAGTCGTCTACTCGCGCACGCTCCCCGGGGTTGCGACCGCGCGTACACGGATCGAGCGCGAGTTCGATCCCGAGGCCGTCCGGGCGATCAAGGCGGGCGCGTCGTCGGACCTCTCGGTCGGCGGCGCGGAGCTCG
>DASRHL010000149.1:0-13051 GCA_035650535.1 Acidimicrobiia bacterium | reverse complement strand
GCGGAACAGCTCGACGAGGTGCTCGAGCTCGTCCGACATCGCGTCGGGGGTGTGCGGGTCGGCGGCCATCAGGTTCTCGATCAGCGATGCATCGGAGAAGTACGACAGCACCGCGCCGTACCCCGTCACGAGCAACCGGCGCGCGTCGTGGCGCCGCAGCCGGCCCGCGTCCATCTCGCCCTCGAGGAACCGCGCCGCCCGGTCGAGCAGCGGCCGGAGCCCGTCGCCGAGCTCCTCGGTGAGCAGCGGCCCGACGTCGAGCGCCTCACGGCGGGCCAGCCGCACGAAGTCGGGGTGCGCGGCGAAGAACGCGAACGCGGCACGGAGCACGCGCTCGACCTGGGGCCAACCCTCGAGCATGTTGCTCGTCGCGGCGTCGACGATCGCGAACCAGTCCGCGAAGGCCTGCTCCAGCACGGCGCGGTAGAGCGCGTCCTTCGACGGGAAGTGGTGCAGGAGGCTCGGGCGCCGGATGCCGACCTCGTCGGCGATCTCGCTCAGGCTCGTGGCGGCGAGGCCGTGCTCCGCGAACCGGCGCCGGGCGACGTCGAGGATCAGCGCCTTGGTGTCGGCCGGTGCCGGAGCGGGCATGAACCGGGAGCGTAGCGTCCTTGTCTACCGACCGGTAGGTAGGTATGGTTCGCTCGATGGGCGACACCGCCCCGACGGAACCAGAATCGGCACCGAGGCCAGCCGCTCCGCCGGCCCCCCGGCGGGGCACGTTCCGCCTCTCCGACCGGTACACGGTGGAACGCGGGACCGTGCTGCTGTCGGGCGTGCAGGCGCTCGTCCGGATCCCGCTCGACCGCCACCGGGCCGACGCCCGGGCCGGCCTGCGCACCGCCACCTTCGTCTCCGGCTACCCCGGCTCGCCCCTCGGGGGGCTCGACCTCGCCATCCGCCGCGAGGCCGGGCTCATGGCCGCCCACGACGTCCACCTCGCGCCCGGCCTCAACGAGGAGCTGGCGGCGACCGCCGTCTGGGGCAGCCAGCAGAGCCGCCTGGGCGAGCTCTCCGGTCGCGACGGCGTCGTCGGCATCTGGTTCGGCAAGGCCCCCGGCGTCGACCGCTGCGGCGACGTCTTCAAGCACGCCAACCTCATGGGCGTCGCCCCGACCGGCGGCGTGCTCGTGCTCGCCGGTGACGACCCGATCTCCAAGTCGTCGACGATCCCGTCCGCCAGCGAGACCGCGCTCGCCGACGCCCAGATCCCCGTGCTCTCTCCGGGCAACCCGCAGGAGATCCTCGATCTCGGCCTGCACGCGATCGCGATGTCGCGCTTCTCGGGCCTGATCGTCGGCATGAAGCTCGTGACCAACGTGGCGGACGGCTTCGGGACCGCCGAGGTCGCACCCGACCGCGTCGTACCCGTCCTGCCGCCGGTGCTCGTCGACGGCCGTCCCTGGCACTACGAGCAGGGTGGCCTCGCGCTCCCACCCCGCAACCTGGACGACGAGCGTGACCTCGTGTACGGCCGCCTCGAAGCCGCTCGCGCGTACACGCGCGCCAACGCGTTGAACGAGGTGACCGCGACGGGCGGCGAGCAGCCGCGCATCGGGATCGTCGCCGCCGGCAAGACCTATCACGACGTCGTCCAGGCGCTGCGTGAGCTCGGCGTCGACGACCTGACGCCGGGTCTGGCCCGGCTCGGCGTCCGGCTGCTCCGGCTCGGCGTCATCTGGCCCCTCGAGCCCGAGGTCGTGCGCGCGTTCGCGCAGGGCCTCGACGAGATCGTCGTCGTCGAGGAGAAGCGCTCGTTCGTCGAGCTCCAGCTCCGCGACGCGCTCTACAACCTCGACGTCCGTCCGCGCGTGGTCGGCAAGAACGACGAGAAGGGGCAGCGCCTGTTCCCGGCCGACGGCGAGCTCACACCCGACCGCATCGCCCCGTTGCTCGCGGCGCGAGTCGGCGACCCGGCGCTCCCGGCGCGGATGCCGCGGGCCCGTGAGCGCATCACCGTGCTGACCGAACGTGCCGCGACGGAGGAACGCGAGGCCGCGCTGCCGGCACGGGCGCCGTACTTCTGTTCCGGCTGCCCGCACAACCGCTCGACGAACGTCCCCGACGGTTCGTTTGCCGGCGGCGGCATCGGCTGCCACACGATGGCCGCGCTGATCGGGCGCAACACGGTCGCGATGACCCAGATGGGCGGCGAGGGCGCCGAGTGGATCGGGCGGGCACCCTTCACCGACCGGCCCCATCTCTTCCAGAACCTCGGCGACGGGACGCTCTTCCATTCCGGGAGCCTGGCGATCCGGGCGTGCGTCGCCGCCGGCGTCGACATCACCTACAAGATCCTCTACAACGGCACGGTCGCCATGACGGGAGGGCAGGACGCCCCCGGCGGTGTCCCCGTCCCCGAGCTGACCCGCATGCTCGAGGCCGAGGGCGTCGTCCGCACGATCGTGTGCGCGGAGGATCCCGGCCAGTACCCCGAGGGGGCGCGCTGGGGCCGCAACGTCGACGTGTGGCCGCGTGAGCGCCTCGACGAGGCGCAACGCGTCCTGCGCGACGTTCGGGGCGTGACGGTGATCGTCTACGACCAGGCGTGCGCGGCCGAGAAGCGACGCGCACGCAAGCGCGGAAAGGTGGACGCGCCGCCGCTGCACGTCTTCATCAACGAGCGGGTCTGCGAGGGCTGCGGCGACTGTGGCGTCAAGAGCAATTGCCTCTCCGTGCAGCCGGTCGACACGGAGTTCGGGCGCAAGACGCGCATCCACCAGTCGTCGTGCAACCAGGACTTCACCTGCCTCGAGGGTGACTGCCCGTCCTTCGTCACGGTCACCGAGACCCGGCGCTCGCGCCGGCGCGCGGCGCGCACGCATCCGCCGGCCGGCAGCCCCAGCCGGCCGCGCGCGAGCGAGATCGGCGGTGACCTCCCCGAACCCGATGCCGCGGGCCGGGCATCGGTCGACCCCGACCGCACCTTCAACCTCTACCTGACGGGCGTCGGCGGCACGGGCGTCGTGACCGTGAGCCAGGTGCTCGCGACCGCGGCGCTCCTCGACGGGTATCACGTCGCCGGCCTCGACCAGACCGGGTTGAGCCAGAAGGGCGGTCCCGTCGTCTCGCACCTGAAGCTGTCGGCGCGGCCGATCGACGCGTCGAACGCGGTGGCCGCGGGTGAGGCCGACGCCTACCTCGGCTTCGACCTGCTCGTCGCCGCCGACCCGAGACACCTCGCGCAGGTCCGCCCAGGGACGCGGGCCACGGTGTCGACCAGCAAGGTGCCGACCGGCGCGATGGTGACGGACGCCGGGCTCGGGTTCCCGGCGGTCGACGGTCTGCTCGCCGCCGTCGCCGGGCGGACGCGGGCCGCGGACGTGCACCTCGATTCGATCGCGCTCGCCGAGGGTCTCTTCGGCGACCACATGATGGCGAACCTCGTCGCGCTCGGCGCCGCGTACCAGAGCGGGTCGATCCCGGTGTCGGCGGCGGCGATCGAGACCGCGATCGAGCTCAACGGCGTGGCCGTCGAGGAGAACCGGCAGGCGTTCCGCTGGGGCCGCCGCTACGTCCTCGACCCCGCCACGGTGCTCGCGTCGGCCGGATCACCCGCGGTCGAGCCGGTCCCGGTCGCGCTGCTCCCCGCCCGGCCCGACTCGGGCGCGGCCGGCGAGCTCGATCGCCTCGTCGAGCGGCGAGCGGGCGAGCTCCGCGCGTACCAGGGCGCACGCCTCGCGCGCGACTACACCGAGCTCGTCGCCCGCGTCGCCGCGGCCGAGGATGCCGCGGTCCCCGGTTCGTCGGCGCTCGCCGAGGCCGTCGCCCGCAACCTCTTCAAGCTCACCGCGTACAAGGACGAGTACGAGGTCGCCCGCTTGATCCTCTCCTCCGAGCTGACCGACGCGCTCCGGGCCCAGTTCCCCGACGGCGGCCGCATCCACTACCGGCTGCAACCGCCGCTGCTGCGCGCGCTCGGCATGAGGCGGAAGATCGCGCTCGGGACGTGGTCACGCCCGCTGTTCCGTGTGCTCCGGGCGATGCGCCGGCTGCGGGGCACGCCGTTCGACCCGTTCGGGCGGACGAAGGTCCGGCGTGTCGAGCGGGCGCTGGTCGTCGAGTACCGCGGGCTGATCGAGAAGGCGCTCGTCGACCTGTCACCCGAGACGCACGAGCGCGCCGTCCGCCTGGCCGAGCTCCCCGACCTCGTCCGGGGCTACGAGCAGGTCAAGCTCGCCAACGTCGACCGCTACCACGACGAGATCCGGGCGCTCGGCTTCTAGGACCGGCCCGTTCTCGGTCAGGCGGTCTCCGTGCCCGCGGCGGCCTCGAGGCCGAGCTCGGCGACGGCGATCTCACGCATCCGGAACTTCTGCACCTTGCCGGTGACCGTCATCGGGAACTCGTCGGTGAAGCGGACGTAGCGCGGCACCTTGAAGTGCGCGATCCGGCCCCGGCAGAAGTCGCGGAGGCCTTCCTCGTCGACGGCGGCGCCCTCGCGCAGCTTCACCCACGCCATCAGCTCCTCGCCGTAGCGCTGGTCGGGAACACCGATCACCTGGACGTCGACGACGTCGGGATGCGTGTACAGGAACTCCTCGATCTCGCGGGGGTAGACGTTCTCGCCACCGCGGATGACCATGTCCTTGATGCGGCCGACGATGTTCACGTAGCCCTCGGCGTCCATCGTCGCGAGGTCGCCGGTGTGCATCCACCGCTGCGCGTCGATCGCTTCCGCGGTGCGCTCGGGATCGTCCCAGTAGCCGGTCATGACCGAGTACCCGCGAGTGAGCAACTCGCCGGGCGTGCCGCGGGGCACCGTGTGCCCGCTCGCCGGGTCGACGATCTTCACCTCGACGTGGGGATGCACGCGCCCGACGGTCGAGACGCGCTGGTCGAGGGAGTCGGACGCGCCCGTCTGCGTCGACACCGGCGACGTCTCGGTCATGCCGTAACAGATCGTGACCTCGTCCATGTGCATCGACGAGACGACCTGCTTCATGACCTCGACCGGGCAGGGGGATCCCGCCATGATCCCGGTGCGCAGCGAGGTAAGGTCGAACCGGTCGAAGTCGGGGTGCTCGAGCTCGGCGATGAACATGGTCGGAACGCCGTAGAGGCTCGTGCAGCGCTCGGCCTCGACGGTCTCGAGGACGGCACCGGCCTCGAACGCCGCCGCGGGCACCACGATGGTCGCGCCGTGCGTCGTGCACGCGAGGTTGCCGAGCACCATCCCGAAGCAGTGGTAGAAGGGCACCGGGATGCAGACGCGGTCGGCGTCGGTGTACCCGCAGCCCTCACCGACGAAGAAGCCGTTGTTGAGGATGTTGTGGTGCGTGAGCGTCGCGCCCTTCGGGAAGCCGGTCGTCCCGCTCGTGTACTGGATGTTGATCGGGTCGTCGAAATCGAGCACGGCCTCGCGGGCACGCAACGCGTCGATCGGCACCCGGGCGGCGCGCTCACGGAGGTCGTCCCACTCGGGCGATCCGAGGAAGATCACCTGCTCGAGGGTCGGCAGCCGCGGATGCACCTCGGCCACCATCGACACGTAGTCGGACGTCTTGAACGACGGCGCGGCGACGAGCGTGCGGCAGGACGACTGCCGGAGCGCGTACTCCAGCTCGGTCGTGCGGTACGCCGGGTTGACGTTCACGAGGATGGCGCCGATCTTGGCGGTCGCGTACTGGACGAGCACCCACTCGGCGTCGTTCGGGCTCCAGATCCCGACGCGGTCACGCGGCTCGACGCCGAGGTCCATGAGGCCGCGCGCGATCTCGTCGACCGCGGCGTCGAGCTCGGCGTAGCTGTAGCGCAGGCCCTGGTGGCGCGAGACGAGCGCCTCACGATCCGGCACCCGGGCGACCGTGCGCTCGAGGTTCTCGCCGATGGTCTCGCCGACGAGTGGAACCGTCGCCGGCCCGCAGGCGTACGACGCGACCATCGGACCTCCCCTCCGCGGCTCGCGGCCGCTTCCGTCACGAACGGGCGACGACCCCGTCCGCGATCGCCTTCTCGAGCACCTCGAGCAGGGTGGTGTTCTCGTCGGGCGTGCCGATCGTCGCCCGGACGCCGACGCCGGCAAACCCCCGGAGGACGACACCGCGCTGCTCGCAGTACGTGGCGAGCGGGACGGCGGCGTCACGCACGGGGAGCCACACGAAGTTCGCCTGCGACTCGGGAACCTCGTAACCGGCCTCACGCAGCGTCGCGGTCACGCGCGCCCGCTCCCCCACGATCTCCGCGATGCGCCGTGCGTTCTCGCCGGTGTCGTCGAGCGCGGCGAGCGCAGCCGCCTGGGCGACCGAGCTGACGGGGAACGGCGGTCGCACCTTGCGCAGCGCTGCGACGACGTCGGCCCGTCCGAACGCGTAGCCAACGCGCAGGCCGGCGAGCGAGTACGCCTTCGAGAAGGTCCGGAGCGTGACGACGTTGGCGTGGTCGTGCAGCAGCTCGAGGCCGTCGACCATCGCGGCATCGGTGACGAACTCGCGGTACGCCTCGTCGATCACGACCAGGCAGTCGGGTGGAACGTGGGTCAGGAACCGCTCGACGGCGTCACGCCGGACGGCCGTGCTCGTCGGGTTGTTCGGCGTGCACACGAACACGCATCGCGTCCGCTCGCCGACGAGCTCGCCCATGGCGTCGAGGTCGTAGGTCTCGTCGCGGAGCGGGGCGGTCCGGGCGGTCGCGCCCGCGTGCATCGCGAGGATCGGGTACGCCTCGAACGACGGCCAGCAGTACACGACCTCGTCGCCGGGGTCGCAGGTGGCGAGGATGAACTGACCGACCATCGTCACGGAGCCGCCGGCAACCAGCACCTCGTCCTCGGCGAGGCCGTGCCGGTCCGCGAGCGCGGCGCGCAGCGCCCCGCTGTTGTCGTCCGGGTAGCGGTGCGAACGCGCCGCGGCCTCGCGGATCGCGTCGACGACGCGCTCGGTCGGCGGGTACGGCACCTCGTTCGAGGCGAGCTTGATCGCCGCCGCGAGCCGGTGCTCGTTGGCGACCATCTCGGCCGACTTGCCCGGCACGTAGGCCGGGATGCGCTCGATCGTGGCGCGGACCCTGATCACGCCGCGGTCACGACCCGTTCGGCGCGGGGTCCTTCAGCTCCACGACGATCTCGTAGAACGGCTCCTTGCCGACGTTGTGGGCCGTCTCGATCCCGCCCCGGTCGCCCCAGAGCACGTTGCCGGGGGCGATGTCGCCCTCGACGTGGCCGCCCTGGCCGCCCCACGGCCCGGCGGAGTCGGGCTCGAAGTCCGCCGCCATCCGGTCACCGGAGATCTGGATCATGATGTAGTCGTTGTCGTGCTTGTGGAGCGCGGACTTCTCGCCCGGCTCGAGGCGCATCTCCCAGATCCGCACGCGGTCGTTCTCCATCAGCAGCTTCGTGGCGATGTCGCCGAAGACGCGGTCGTCGCTCATTGGGCCCTCCCTGTCGCCGCTGCGACGAGGATAGTTTCGGGACATGACGCCTGTGCCCGGAAGCAACGACGACCCGGTCGTCGTCGGGATCCTCTATCCGGCGGAGTGGTTCGGGACGCCCGAGGCCCTCGCCGAGGAGGTCGCGGCGATCGAGGCCCTCGACCCGCGCATCGAGGTCGTCGTCGAGCGCTACGACGAGCCCCACGAGCTGCGCAGCGCGCGCGGCAAGCCCGACGCGCCCGACCTGCGTGACCAGGCTCCCCCGCTGACCGAGGCGCAGCGCGCCGCGTTCGCCCGTCTCGACGCGGCGATCGTGATCGACCTCCCCTACGACGTGCGTGAGGTCGCGCCCCGCCTGAGATGGGTGCAGGCGGTCGGCGCGGGCACCGGCCAGCTCCAGTCGGCCGGGCTCGACGACGCCGGCATCGTCCTGACGTCGAACGCGGGCAGCAACTCGCTCGCGATCGGCGAGTTCGTCATCGCCCGGATCCTCCAGCACTGGAAGCGTTTCCCCGAGATCGAGGACGCCCAGCGCCACCACGAGTGGAACCAGACGCTGTACGGGCGCGAGCTGTCGGGATGCACGCTCGGCCTCGTCGGGCTGGGCCACATCAACGCCGTCGTCGCCGAGCGGGCCAAGGCCTTCGGTATGGAGGTGCTCGCGACCCGTCGCTCCGCGGGCCCGGGCGCGACCGCGCCGAACGTCGACGAGGTCCTGCCGACGTCGGAGCTGCACGCGATGCTCGGCCGCGCCGACGCGGTCGCCGCCGCCGTTCCCGAGACACCCGAGACCATCGGGCTCATGGACGCCGCCGCGTTCTCCGCCATGAAGCCGGGCGCGTTCTTCTGCAACGTCGGGCGAGGGTCGCTGGTCGACGAGAAGGCGCTGATCGCCGCGCTCGAGAGCGGCCACCTCGCCGGCGCCGCCATCGACGTCGCCAGCAAGGAGCCGCTTCCCGCCGACCATCCGTTGTGGGACGCGCCGAACCTCTTCCTCTCGCCCCACGTGTCGACGTCGCCGTCGGCGCTGTTCCCGAACGTGCACCGGATGTTCCGCGCCAACCTGGCGCGCTTCCTCGCCGGCGAGCCGCTCGAGAACGTCGTCGACGCCGACCGGGGCTACTGACCCCTGGGCGCGCCCGCGGTCTCGGGGCCGGTGCGGTCGTGGCCCGCGCGCGGGCCGTCCGGCGCCGACGCCCGCCTCGTCGTGCACGACTGGGGCGGTGAGGGCCCGGCCGTCCTCCTGGCGCACCCGACGGGCTTCCACGGGCGGGTGTGGGTACCGGTCGCCCGCCGGCTCCTTGCGGCGTCCCGCCGGGTGCTGTCGTTCGACTTCCGCGGGCACGGGGCGAGCTCCCCGTCGGCGTCGGGCTACGAGTGGGCGGGGTTCGCCGACGACGTGCTGGCCGTCGTCGAGGCGCTCGGCCTCGCCGGCGACGCCTCGCTCCTCCCGGCGGGCCACTCGAAGGGCGGCGCCGCGTTCCTGCTCGCCGAGGCCGCGGCCCCGGGAACGTTCGCCCGCATCTGGTGCTACGAACCCATCGTCGTGCCGGGCGATCCCGTCCGGTTGGGCGCCGACGACGCGCTCGTCGCCGGCGCGCGCCGGCGGCGCGAGCAATGGCCGTCGCGGGACGCGGCATACGCCGCGTTCGCGTCGCGCCCCCCGCTCGACGTGCTCGACCGCGACGCGCTCCGCGCCTACGTCGACCACGGGCTACGCGACGCGGACGACGGCGACGGCGTCGTGCTCGCGTGCCGTCCCGCCGACGAGGCCGAGATGTACGAGCGGCGGTTCGAGCACGAGCTGTGGGCGCGGCTTCCCGAGATCACCTGCCCGGTGCGCGTCGTGTGCGGCGACGCCACCGACGCGATGACCCCGCGCCTGTGTGAACGCGTCGTGCAACGCCTGCCCGACGCCACGCTCGAGGTCTGGCCCGACCGCGGCCACTTCGGACCGCTCGAGGACCCGGCGGCCGCCGCCGAGTCGATCCTCGGGTTCTCCACGACGAGTCGGGGCGAGCACCCGTAGGTGCCGTCGCGGCGGAGAGCCGGTTCGGGCCGCTCAGGTGCGAGCCAGGACGTCGGGTGGCGGGCCCGGAAGGATCGCGTCCTCCGGGAGCACGTCGCGGTGATCCATGCCCGGCCCCGAGCCGACCACGGGACGGCCCGCCTCCATGTCGTCGATCGCGCCCAGCAGCATCCGGCGCGCGTGGATGACGGCGACGTCCGACGACGAGAGATGCTCCTTCGTACGATCCACGATCGGCCCCATGCTCGCCTGGGTGACCATGTCCTCCTGGATGAGGTTGCCGGTGAAGCCGCTGAAGTGGCCCTGTCGCATCGCCTCACGGTCCTGGCCGTAGTTCTCGTCCCGAGAACCCGAGAAGCCTCCGAAGTTCGACGGATCGTAGGGCCGGTCACCGGTGATGACCTTGACGAACTCGGGTGGATCGACACCGTCGTGGAGGTCGTCCGCGCTGAACGCCCCGTAGAACAAGTTGTGATGCAGGTCGTCGATCGGGGACGCGATGAAGATGCTGTGCGGCCCGCCCGAGCCCGGGACGATCGTGACGAACGGGGCGAACCAGGTCGAGGTGCGGAGGTACGTCCTCCCGTCGGGCAGCGGACGGAGCGCGATCGCCTCCAGCCCGTAGCGCGTCGGCTTCACGTCGTACCGGGGGGCGAGCGCCTCGAGCGCGTTCGAGAGCGGCTTGTCGCCCGTGTCGCTCCACCGGGTGATGTAGGTCTCGTGCAGGGTTCCGACGTGCGCGCTGTCGAGCGTCGCCTCCACGCCCTGGAGCCAGTTGCAGTACGCCTTCGTGATCGTCATCCAGACCTGCCGCTCGCCGAGCACGGTGAACGGCAGCTCCGGGAAGGTGGGAGCGGGGGTCGAGCCGAGCCAGACCCAGACGATGCCGCCGCCCTCGTGTACCGGGTGGTGGGAGACGGGGACCTTGGCAGCGAACGCCTGAGGGTCGTTGGTGGGTGGGTGCCTCGGCGACGAAGCCGCCGACGTCGATCTTCCAGCCGTGGAAGATGCAACGCAGCCCGCAGTCTTCGTTGCGCGCCAGCACGAGTGAACAGCCCCGGTGGGGACACGCTTCGGCAAAGAACCCGACGCGACCGTCGGTCGCGCGGAAGGCGACATAGTCGGTTCCGAGAAGACGGACACGGCGCGGCGCACCGTCGGCCTCGAGTTGCGCGGAGAGCACGGCGGGAATCCAGTAGTGCTCCCGCACGAGGCGACCCATCGGCGCGTCGCCCTCGACCCGGGTGAGCCGATCGTTCTGCGCTTGTGTCAGCAAGACCCTCCCCCTTGCGCTTCGTGCGAACGACGGCGGCGACACCGCCGCGAGCCCCGCTCCTCCTACTGCTTGAAGCCGGCGAGGACGGCCTTCCAGCGGTTCGGGTCGCTCTTGTACGGCGCGTAGAAGCTGAGCCGGTCGACGAGGTCGCCGTAGCGCGCGAGGAGCCGCTTGGCGATGTCCTCGGGCTCCGCGACGACCGCGAACGTCTCCAGCACGTCGTCGTCGATCAGCTCGCCCATCTTCGCCCACTCGCCCTGCTTCGACAGGCGGTTGAGCTCGTCCTGCAGGTCGCCCCATCCGTGCAGCTCCAGCACCGCCCGGTACGCGGGCGTCGAGCCGTAGAACGCGATCTGCTGCTTCGTGCCCTGCCGCGCCTTCTCGAAATCCTGCTCGGTCGCGCCCGTGACGACGAACAGCGGGCCCGAGAGCTGGAAGTCGGCCCGGGTCTTGCCCACGCGCTCCCACCCCCGCTGCAGCGCGGGCAGCGTCACCTCGCGGACGTAGCGCTCGGTGGTGAAGCCGTGCAGGATCATCCCGTCGGCCACCTCGCCCGCGACCTCGGTCATCTTCTCGCCCACGGCCGCCAGCACGATCTTGGGTGGGCCGGAGGGGTTGGGGCCGGGGTTGAACATCGGCGTCATCAGGGTGTGGCGGTAGAACTCGCCCCGGAAGTCGAGCTTCTCGCCCGTCTCCCACGACGCCCAGATCGCGCGGATCGCCTGGACGAGCTCGCGCATGCGGGCCGCCGGGTGCGACCACGGCATCGAGATCCGCTTCTCGATGTGCGGCTTGATCTGGCTGCCGAGCCCGAGCGTGAACCTCCCCTTCGAGAACGCCTGCAGGTCGTAGGCGACGTTGGCGAGCGTCATCGGGTTCCGGGCGAAGGCGACCGCGATCGACGTCGACAGCTCCAGGCGCTCGGTGTGCTCGGCGGCGACGACGAGCGGCAGGAACGGGTCGTGGTTCGTCTCGGCCGTCTGCACGCCGTCGTAGCCGACCTCCTCGAGGTCGCGGGCGGTCTGCGCCAGCGCCGCGAGGTCCGTCCCCAGCAACCCACCGTCGACCTTCACGGGCCCGAGAGTATCCGGCGGCCGGCGGGTGCGGTCCGGCGTGCACCGGGCCGGTCGCCGCGACCACACTGCTGGCACTTCTCGATCGCAGGGGGACGACCGATGGCCATGGCGATGATGCGGTTCAACTGGGTGCTGCCCGGGATCGACCCGCAGACGATGTCGGGCATGTACCGCGCCGCGCTCGACATGGCGAGCTTCGGCGAGGAGCACGGCTTCGTGGCGTGCACGCTCGAGGAGCACCACGGATCGGTCGACGGCTGGAGCCCGACGCCGCTCGTCATGGCGGGAATGATCCTGTCGCGCACCCAGCGGATGAACGTGATGATCATGGCGTTGCTCGTGCCGCTGCACGACCCGCTGCGCATCGCCGAGGACATCGCCGTCCTCGACCTGGCGAGCGGGGGACGGCTCAACGTCGTCGGCGGGCTCGGGTACATCCCCCACGAGTACGCCCGCCACGGCAAGGACTGGGGCGAGCGGGGCCGGCTCATGGACGAGGCGGTCGACGCCATGCTGAAGGCCTGGACGGGCGAGCCGTTCGAGTACCGCGGCACGACGGTACGCGGCACCCCTCGCCCGCTCACCCAGCCGCACCCGCCGTTCTCGCTCGGCGGCACGAGCAGGGTCGCGGCCCGCCGCGCCGCGCGCTTCGGCCTGCCCTTCTTCCCCGCCGCCAACATGCCCGAGCTCGAGGCCTACTACTACGAGCAGTGCAAGGAGCACGGCACCCAGGGCTTCTGCATGATGCCGGGCGAGGAGACCGTGATGCTCTTCGTCGCGGACGACCCCGACAAGGCGTGGGCCGAGCTCGGCCCCCACCTCCTGCACGAGGCGACCACCTACCACTCGTGGCAGACGCCCGACATCAAGTCGGCCGTCCACTCGTACGCGTCCACCGTCGACGAGCTGCGGGCCGAGGGGATCTACCGGATCCTCACGCCCGACGAGTGCGTCGAGCAGGCCAAGCGGGCCGGCGACGCCGCCGCGTTCAACCTCCACCCCATGTGCGGCGGCATCCCGGTCGACAAGGCGTGGGAGCACCTCCAACTGTTCGTCGACAAGGTGCTGCCGCGGGTCTGAGGGGCCGCCGAGCATCCACGGTTGGTGTCTCACCCCCGGCGTATCCTCCGGGCTGATGGGTGTGTCGCTGCCGCCGTCGCTGTCGCCGAGCTCCATCTCGAAGTTCAAGGAGTGCCCGCTCGCGTTCCGGTTCTCCTACGTCCTCCGGCTACCGGAGCCGCCGTCGCCCTGGGCCAGCAAGGGAACGCTGGTCCACCGGGCGCTCGAGCGCCTGATGGACCG
>DASRHL010000148.1:0-11426 GCA_035650535.1 Acidimicrobiia bacterium | reverse complement strand
CGACTGCACCAAGCCGGTCATCGCCGCCGTCAACGGCACGGCTGTCGGCATCGGCATCACGATGATCCTGCCGATGGACGTCCGCATCGCGGCCGACAGCGCGCGCTTCGCGCTGCCGTTCGTGCGGCGCGGCATCGTCCCGGAGTCGTGCGCGACCTGGTTCCTCCCGCGCGTCGTCGGGATCTCGCGGGCGGTCGACTGGTCGGTGACGGGCCGCGTGTTCCCTGCGACCGAAGCGCTCGAAGCCGGGCTCGTCCGCGAGCTCGTCCCGGCCGGCGCCGTCATGGCGCGCGCCCGCGAGATCGCGGCCGAGATCGCGGCGCAGACGGCCCCGGTGTCGGTCGCGTTGACGCGCCAGATGATGTGGAAGCTGCTCGGCGCGCCGCACCCGATCGAGGCGAACCGGCTGGAGTCGAAGGCGCTGCTCGCGGTGCAACGGATGCCCGACACCGCCGAGGGCGTCGCCGCCTTCTTCGAGAAGCGCCCGCCCCGCTTCACCCTCCGCCCGAGCCGTGACCTTCCCGACTTCTACCCCTGGTGGACCGACCCGGAGTTCTGAGGCACGCGCCGCGTCATCGGGGGAGGCCGAGGACGCGTTCGCCGACGATGTTGCGTTGGATCTCGTTGGCGCCGCCGTAGATCGTCTCCGCGCGCGAGTTCACGAAGACGTGCTGGAAGGGGTCGAGCTCGTAGCCGTCGCCGACGACGAGCTCGTCGGCCCCCAGGACGTCGACCATCATCGCCCCGAAGTCGCGGTGCCAGTTGGCCCAGAAGAGCTTCGAGATCGACGACTCGGGGCCCAGCTCGCCCCGCCGGATGAGCGCGGTGAGCGCTCGGTAGTTGTTGTACCGGTTGATCTGCAGCCCGATCCACGCCTGCGCGACGCGCTGGCGCACGAGCGGGTCCGCGGTGCGGCCGCGCCGGCGGAGCTCGGCGCGCAGGTCGTCCATCTCGCCGTCGAAGCCGAACTGCGACGCCAGCGTCGTGAGCACGCGCTCGGTGCCGAGCGTGCCCATGGCCACCCGCCAGCCGTCGTCGACGCCGCCGACGACGAGGTCGGCGTCGGTGCGGGCATCGGTGAGGAACACCTCGCAGAACTCGCGACCGCCGGCGATGTTGCGGATGGGCCGGATGTCGACGCCGTCCTGGTGGCGGGGCACCATGATCAGCGAGATGCCGGCGTGCTTGGGCGCCTCGGGGTTGGTACGGCACAGGACGTAGAGCCAGTCGGCGTACATCCCGAACGTCATCCAGATCTTCTGGCCGTTGAGCACCCAGTGGTCGCCGTCGCGCACGGCGCGGGTGCGCAGCCCGGCCAGGTCGGACCCGGCCTCGGGCTCGCTGAACCCCTGGCCCCAGAACTCCTCGACCGCGGTGATCCTCGGCAGGAAGCGAGCCTTCTGCCCGGGCGAGCCGTGCCGGAGCAGCGTCGGCCCGAACAGGTCGCGCCCGTGCACGCCGACCCAGTAGGGGGCGCGGGCGCGGGCGAACTCCATCAGGAAGATCACCTCCTGGGTCAGCGTGCCGCCCCGACCGCCGTACTCGACCGGCCACGTGATGTTGAGCCAGCGCCCGGCGGCCAGCTCCTTCTCCCACTCGAGCCGCAGTTCCCAGCACGACGGGTCGGTGGCGCTCCCGACGCCGAGGTGCTTGGCGTAGTCGCCCACGAGGTGCTCCGAGAGCCACTCGCGGAACTCGGCCCGGAAGTCCTCCTCCTCGGCGGTGAAGTGGAAGTCCACGACGGCCCTCAGCGCCGTTGCGCGGCGCGGGCGCGGAACTGCTCGGGTACGGCGCGGTACTCGTCGGTGTCGTGCGACTGGCTCTCGGCTGCGAGCCCGAAGCCGAGCACGTTGACGGCCGCCTGCCGGAGCAGCTGGTTGAGCACGAGCTTCGTGTCCTGCACGGCCTGCGGTGGCAGCGCGGCAAGGCGGTGCGCGAACGCGGTCGCCTCCGGGAGCAGTGCGTCGGCGGGTACGGCGAAGTTCGCGAGCCCGAGCTCGACCGCGGTCGCCGCCGGGATCCGGTCACCGGTGAGGAGGTACTGCTTGACGCGCAGCATGCTGGTCATGAACGGCCAGGTGACGGCGCTGCCGTCGCCGGCCACGAGCGCCACGGTCACGTGCGGGTCGGCGAGAAACGTCGTCTCGTCGACGAAGACGACGTCGCACAGCGTCGCGAGCGTGCAGCCGAGCCCCACCGCCGGTCCGTTGACGGCGGCGACGACCGGGAGGTGCAGACCGAGCATGTCGTCGACGAGGCGGCGGGCGTTGCGGAGCGTCTTGCGCCGGGCACCGAAGTCGGTGCGGTAGAGCTCGAACTCGTCGATGCTGCCGCCGGCGCTGAAGGCGCGACCGGCTCCGGTGAGCACGACGGCGCGCGCGTCGTGGTCGGCCGCGACCCGACCCCACAGCTCGGCGAACTCGTCGTGCATCGCGTCCGAGAACGCGTTCATCTGGTCGGGGTTGTCCAGCGTGACGACACGCACCGGGCCGTCGGCCTCGACGAGGATGTGGTCGAAGTCGTACCCGTCGCCGGCCATTCGCGGCGCACCTCCTGATCGCAGGGTGCACGGGTGCTCCCGGCCCGCGGACACGGAATAGGATAATCATCTACCTGTTCAGGCGGCCGGCGCAACCGCCGGGACCGAGGGGGGAACCATGACCGTGCCGCGCCCGTTCCGCTTCGCGGCCACCCTGCCCGCCCCGGCGCGGCCGCTCTCGGCGTGGCACGGCGAGGTACGCCGGCTCGAGGACCTCGGCGTCGACACCCTCGTCGCCGCCGACCACTTCACCCAGGGCTACGCGGCCGAGCCGATGGTGGCGTTGACGGCGGCGGCGGGCGCGACCACCCGGGTGCGCCTGCAGACGGGCGTGCTCGGCAACGACTACCGCCACCCCGTCCTCGTGCACCGCATGGCGGCGCTCCTCGACGTGGTGTCGGACGGACGGTTCGTCCTCGGGCTCGGCGCCGGCTGGATGACGTCGGACTACGAGGCGGCAGGGATCGCGCTCGACGAGCCCGCGGTCCGGGTCGACCGCTTCGAGGAGTCGCTCCAGGTCCTGAAGGGTCTCTTCGGCGACGCCCCGTTCACGTTCGACGGCCGGTTCTACCGGGTCCACGAGCTCGACGGCCTCCCGAAGCCGGTCCAGCGCCCGCACCCGCCGTTCTTCGTCGGTGGCGGGAGCCCGCGTGTGCTGCGCATCGCCGGGCGCGAGGCCGACGTCGCGGGTGTGAACGCGAGCCTCAGGGCCGGCGAGCTGGGCGAGCACGCGATCCGCGACCTGTCGTGCGAGCGGGTCCTGCGCAAGGTCGGGTGGGTCAGAGAGGGAGCGGCGGCCGCGGGTCGCGATCCCGATTCGATCGAGCTCGAGATGAACCACTGGCTCGCGCGCGTGACGCCGACCGTCGCCGACGCGGAGGACTTCCTCGGGCGCGTCGCGGCGCGCTACGGCGTCGACGCCGCGCTGCTCGCCGAGTCGCCCAGCGTCCTCGTCGGGACCGTCGAGCAGTGCGTCGAGACCTTGCAGGCCCGCCGCGAGCGGTTCGGGTTCAACGTCCTGCAGCTCGACGCCGGCTTCCCGAACCCCGGCATCGCCGACTTCGCCCCCGTGATCGCGGCGCTCAGCGGTACCTGACGCCGCGGCGGCCGCGAGCTGACCGGCATTCCGGGAACGCCTCGCGTCGGAGAGCGAGGCGCAACGTGCCGAGAACGCAACGTCACGCGAGCAGGCGCTCGCGCGCCGCGGCGGCGGCTTCGAGCGCCTGCTGCTGGTCGGCGCCGACGGCGATCACGTCGATCGTGTGGGCGCCGGCATCGACGTAGGCGGACAGAGCGCCGGCGACGTCGGCGGGCGTCCCGTACGGCGACGTGCGCTCGAAGCGCTCGAACGGGATGCGGTAGAGGTCCTCCATCGCGGGCGCGAGGGAGGCGCGCGCGGCGCCGCGGGTCTCGCCGAACCCGCACCAGACGAGCAGCTCGTGACGCCATGCGGTCGCGCCCCGGCCGAACCCCGCCGCCCCGACCTCCACGGCCTCGGCGGTCGCCGCGAACCGCTCGGGTGTGACCCACACGCCGATCCAGCCGTCGGCAAAGCGCGCCGCGCGCCGGACGGCCGCGTCCGACCGGCCGCCGACGAGGATCGGGATCGGCGGCGACGGCGCCGGGAGGATGCGCGCGTCGTCGACGTCGAAGCAGGCGCCGTGGAAGGTGACGGGCTCGCCCGCGAGCAGGCCGCGCACGATCTCGAGCGCCTCGTCGGTGCGGTGCCCGCGCACGGTCGGGTCCACGCCGCACACCTCGACCTCGTGGCGGTCGTCGCCGCCCACGCCGACGCCGAACACGACCCGGCCGGGCGCGAGCTCGGCGAGGGACGCGAGCTGGCGGGCGACGAGCACGGGGTGGCGCAGCGCGAGCAGGTACACGGCGAGGTGCACCGGAAGGCGCGGTGACGCGGCGACGACCGCGGCGGCCTGCACGAGACCGTCGTACCCGCGGCCGCCGCGGAAGCTGACGTGGTCGCCGAGCGTGACGTGGTCGAAGCCCAGCGCCTCGACGGTCGCCAAGGTCGCGTGCAGCCGCTCGGCACCGCCCGCGAACGTCGCGTGCGGCACCCGTACCCCGACGCGGAGCGGTGCGGCCCTCTCGCTCACGCCGGTACTGTACGCAGTAGAACCATGGGTCGGACGCGGGCATCAGTCGGGGAGCCGCTCGGGCGGGACGAGATCGTGGACGCCGCGATGCGGGTCACGAAGCGGTCCGGCCTCGACCGCCTGACGATGCGCGCGCTCGCCGCCGAGCTCGACGTCACGCCGATGGCCGTCTACCACCACGTGCAGAACAAGGCCGAGCTGCTCCAACTCGTCGCCGATGCAGCGGTCGCGGGCGTGGCCGTCCCGCCGCCCGAGACCGGCCCGTGGGAGGCGCGCCTCGCCGCGCTCGTCCGAGAGCTGCGCGCCCGGCTGGCCGAGTTCCCCGGCGTCGGCCCCTACCTGCTCGGCAGCGACGTCCCCACGCCGGGCGCGGACCGGGTCGTCGAATCGGGCATCGCCATGCTGGTCGACGCCGGCTTCGGCGAGGAAGAGGCGACGCTCGCGTTCACCGCGGTGCACAACTACCTGCTCGGCCGCCTCTACGTGGAGGCGTCGCTGCGCGGCCCGCGCCTGCGCCGCCTGCGTCGCCGCCGGAGTGCGATGCGCGAGCCGAGCATCCCGCGCCTCTCCGCCGACCGGTACTTCGAATACGGGCTCGAGCACCTCATCCGCGGCCTGGCCACCCGTTCATCCGGGGATTGCGGCCAAGGCGTGGCCGGATTCCCCGAATGAACGTCAGCGCGACGCGCGAATGGCCGCCGCGAGCCGCTCCGCGAGCTCGGTACCGGCGTGGCGGCGGGTCTCGTACTCACGGATCTCGCCGGCGGCGACGTGGAAGACGCGGCCCGTGATGTCGCCGGCGTCGGGCGTCGCGAGGTAGGCAACGACGGCGGCCACGTGCTCGGGCGCGAGGTCGAGCCGTGCGGACGCGCCCTCGCGGAACCCGGCGTCGAGCGCGTCGGCGTTCATGCGGGTGCGGGCACCGGGTGAGATCGCGTTGACGGTGATGCCGTACGGGCGCCCCTCCTCGGCCGCGCTCAGCGTCGCCGACCACAGCGCAGCCTTGGCGATGCCGTAGCCGAGCGGGCCGGCGAAGCGGGCGTCGAGCGCGACCTCGGAGACCGTGTTGACGACGCGGCCGTACCCGTTCGCGCGCATCACCGGGAACGCGGCGCTCATCGTGCCGACGGCGGCCCTCAGGTGGACGGCGAGCAGCGCGTCCAGGCCCGCCTCCTCGGGCTCCTCCACCGTACCGCCACCGAGGGCGAACCCCGCGTTGTTGACGACGACGTCGACCCGGCCGAGCTCCGCGACCGCGTGCTCCACGACGGCCCGCCCGCCCGCGATCGACGCCACGTCACCGCCGTCCGCGAGGGCCGTCCCACCGCGGGCACGGATCTCGGCGACGACCGCATCGGCCGGCTCCGCATCGCGCCCGCACCCGGAGAGGTCGGTGCCGAGATCGTTGACGAGGACCGCGGCGCCGAGATCGGCGAGCGCGAGCGCGTGGGCACGCCCGATGCCGCGCCCGGCTCCGGTGACGACGGCGACGCGCCCGGCGAGCGGCCGCGCCGCGGCGCGCCGCTGGCTCACGCGGCCGGCGGGTCGCTGACGTGCGGGAAGAGCTCCTTGAACGTGCCCTGCGTGACCCGGGCACGCACCTCGGGTGCGACATCGTCGAACAGCTCGTGCAGCGTCTTCTGCGTGTGCCCGTACGTGCCCTCGAGGTGCGGGTAGTCACTCCCCCACATGACGTTGTGGTAGCCCATCGCCCACAACGCCGCGGGCGCCGTCTCGTCGTGCTGGAACGACGTGTACACCTGGCGGTAGAGGATCTCCTTCGGAAGCTGCGACAGCACCGGCCGGACGAACGCGCCGTGCTGGCGGTAGCCCTCGTTCATACGGTCGCCGATGAACGGAACCCAGCTCGCGCCGCCCTCCGAGATCAGCACCTTCAGCTCGGGATGGCGGTCGAGCGCGCCCGACGCGACGAGCTTCATCGCCGCGTACTGCCCGCCGTACGTCGTGGCGACGTAGTTGAGGACGGCGCCGCCCGGCCCGCCGAAGACCGCGGCCTGGTCGACGCCGTCGGTGCCGATGTGGAACGCGATCACCGTGCCCGACTCCTCGGCCGCCGCCCACAGCGGCTCCCACGAGTCGTGGTTCCAGTCCTTCGTGCCCGGCGGGTTGCCCGTCGGCAGGCTGACGGCCTTCAGCCCGATGGACGCCGCGTGCTGCAGCTCCGCGACCGCGTCGCCGACGTCGAGCATCGGCATCAGCGCCGCGCACACGAGCCGGTCGGGCGCGACACCCTGGATCTCGGAGACGAGCCACTCGTTCTCGGCGCGGGCGGCGTCGCGCACGAGCTTCGGGTCCTCGATGAGGCTCGACCACAAACCGATCGACGAGTAGATCACCTCGCCCCAAATCCCCTCCTGGTCGAGGTCGCGCAGGCGGGCGCGCACGTCGCGCGCTCCGGGCGGCCGGAAGCTGGCCTCGGCGATCGTGAGGCCGTCGCTGCCCTTCCGCGTCATGATGCGCGGAAGCATCCGCGTGAAGCTCCGGCCGTCGACGTGCACGACCTCCTCGTCGTCGGAGATCCGCTCCGTCCGCGGCATCCGCTCGGCCTGCGCCTTCGGCAGGATGCGGTGCCAGAGGTCGTCGGGTTCGAGGAAGTGCGAGTCGCCCGAGTGGGCCCAGATCTTCCCGGTCGCCGTCGGGGTCGCGGAGTCGGCGCCCACGGCACCTCCCTCACTGCTCGGTTCGTCGGCGGGCCGGACGGCCTCGCCGCGGATCAGTTCTACAAAGTATAGTCCGCCGGCGATGGACGCAACCGACGCCAGCGCGCTCGACGACGAGACCCTGCTCGCCCGGTTCGCCGGGACCCCGATCGACCGCGACACGGCCCCCTACTACCGGGCCCGGCTCGCCCGCCGGCTCGCCCTCGCCCGCTGCGGGGCCTGCGGCCGCTGGCACCACCCGCCCCGCCCGATCTGCCCCGACTGCTGGTCGACCGACGTGCGCCCGACGCCGGTGGCGGGCACCGGCACCATCCACCTCGCGACGTTCCTCCACCAGGGACCGCCGGCCGAGGGCGTCGACTACTCCACCCCGTACCCGGTCGTCACCGTCGAGCTCGACGAGCAGGCCGGCCTCCGCTTCACGAGCACCGTCGTCGGCGCGCCCGGCAACGACGCAATCCGGATCGGTCGCCGGGTCGAGCTCGACTGGATCGAACGTGGCGGGACACCGCTCCCCGTCTTCCGACTCACCGACGCGGAAGCGGCCGCCGCGTGATCGCGTCGCGCAACCCGATGAAGGACCGGGTCGCGATCGCGAACGCGTCGACGACCGGTTTCGTACCTCACAACACCGAGCGGTCGCCGGCGTCGCTCGCGCTCGAAGCCTGCACGGCCGTCCTCCGCGACAGCGGCCTCGGCGCCGGCGACGTCGACGGCCTCTGCGGCTCGATCCCCGACGCACCCGCGATGCAGGCCGCGCTCGGCCTCCCCGACGTCACCTGGTTCGCGAACCCGGTGATCCCGTTCGGCAACCACGTCGTCGCCGCGGTCGCGGCGGTGGCGTCGGGGGTGTGCGACGTCGTGCTCGCCTACCACGCTGCCTACCGCATGGCGTGGAACACGGCCTCCGCGCTGCGCGACCCGTTCCGCCGCGCGCTCACGCCCGGCGCGGCGCCCGGAGGAGGGCGCGGGCCGGAGACGATCTCCGGCGCGCCCGCCTACGCGGCCTGGGCGTCGCGCTACATGCACGAGTACGGCACGCCCCGCGAGCACCTCGGCTACGTCGCGTTGAACGACCGGGCGAACGCGGCGCGTAACCCGGCGGCGGCAATGCGCGCGCCGATGACGATGGACGACTACCTCGCGGGGCGCATGGTGCGCGAGCCGCTGTGCCTCTACGACATGGACGTGCCGGTCGACGGCGCCGACGCCTTCGTGATCACGACGGCCGAGCGAGCCCGCGACCTCCCCCACCCGCCCGTGCTCGTGCACGCGGCCACGCTCGGCATGATCGACCGGCACGACGAGGACCAGCTCCCGAGCCTCGCCCGCACCGCCCAGCACGTCGTCGTCGAGGCGCTGCGCGCCCGGAGCGACCTCTGGCTCGACGACGTCGACGTCTACTTCCCCTACGACGGCTTCACGATCATCACGCTGGGCTGGCTCGAGAGCACCGGGTGGTGCGGGCCGGGCGAGGCCGGCGCGTTCCTGGAGCAGCACTGGAACGAGGAGGAGGGGCGCGTCCTCGTCGACGGGCGGATCCCGGTCAACCCGCACGGGGGCGCGCTCTCGGAGGGGGGCACCCAGGGCTCGGGCCACCTGCGCGAGGCCGTCCTCCAGCTGCAGGGACGGGCGGGCGAGCGGCAGGTCGCGGGCGCCGAGACGGCCCTCGTGACGCCGGGCGGCTTCTTCTTCAACTCCCAGGGGATGGTGCTCCGGCGCGGGTGAGAAATCGCCCAATAATCTGTATGATTGGTGCCTGCCCGTAGACCACGCCGGCCGGGGGGTCCCGATGACGAGCATCTGCGACGGCCTGAACGTGCTCGAGCTCGGTGCCGGCAGCGTGCCCGCGTCGCTCGCCGCCATGGTGCTCGCCGACCACGGCGCCCGCGTCGTCAAGGTCGAGCCGCCCGAGGGCGACCGTCTGCGGAGTGCGGCCCCGCCGGCCGCCGTCGTCTGGAACCGCGGCAAGGAGAGCCTGGTCGCGGACCTCCGCAAGGCCGAGGGTCAGGCCCGCGTCCGCGAGCTGGCGCGCGACGCCGACGTGGTGCTCGAGGCCTTCGCGCCGGGACGCGCCGACGAGTGGGGCATCGGGTCGGACGTGTTGCGCGCCGCCAACCCGCGCCTGGTCTACTGCGCGATCTCGGGCTTCGGGCCCGACGGTCCGTACGCCCACCTCAAGGGCTACGAGGCACTCGTGTGCGCGAAGACCGGGTTGTTCTCACGCGGCGAGTTCGCGCCCCGGCGCGGACCGGCGATGTTCCCTCAGAACTTCGGCGGGTTCGGCGCCGCGATGCTGGCGGCCGGGGGCGTCCTCGCGGCGCTGCTCGTGCGGGAACGGACCGGTCGCGGGCAGCGCGTCGACACGTCGCTGCTCCAGGGCCTCGATCCGGTCGACTACTTCATGACGACCATCTACCAGGTCGCCGTCCGCAACGGTGGCGCGCCGCCGCCGCTCGACACGTCGGCGGCGCTCGGCGCGTCGCGTTACGGCGTCCTCGTCGCGACACGCGACGGCCGCTTCATCCAGACGTCGACGGTGCTGCCGCACCAGGCCGTCGCGCTCACGGAGGCCGCAGGTATCAGCCACGTCCTCGACGACCCGAGGTACGCGAACCTGCCCATGTTCGCGACCGCCGAGGACGCGCAGGAGTGGGAGGACCTCCTGTGGCAGGCGTTTCGAGAGCGTGACCTGGCCGACTGGCTGCCGGTCCTCGAGAGCTACGAGGACATCGCGTTCGAAGTCGCCCGGTGGAGCGAGGAGGGCCTCGACCACCCGCAGATCCTGCACAACGGCGACGCCCTGACCGTCGACGACCCCGGGTTCGGGCCGGTGCGCCAGGTGGGGCCGCTCGGCCACTTCACCGCGACGCCGGCGCGCGCACCGCGCGCCGCGCCGCCCCTCGGCTCCCACCACGGTCCGTTCGCGGCGACGGCCCCGGCAGCCGAGGCGCCCGCCGCCGGTACGCCGAGACCGCACCACCCGCTCGACGGCATCACGATCGTCGAGTTCGGCTTCTTCTACGCGATGCCGTACGCGCTCGCGCTGGCCGCCGCGCTCGGCGCCCGCGTCGTGAAGCTCGAGGACGCCTCGGGCGATCCGATGCGGCGGTCGTTCGGCCCCGAGCTGGGCGCGGTGAAGGTGTCGGCCGGCAAGGAGAGCCTCTCGGTCGACCTGTCGAACGCCGAGGGGCGGGCGATCGTGCACCGCCTCGTCGACGGCGCCGATGTGTTCGTCACCGGGTTCCGCTCGGGCGTCGCCGAGCGCAACGGCCTGGGCTACGAGGAGCTGGCGGCCCGCAACCCCCGCCTGCTCTACGTGCACGCCGCCGGCTACGGCACCGACGGCCCGTACGCGCGGCGGGCGCTGTACGCGCAGGCGGCGCAGGCCGTCGCCGGCAGCTTCGGCCGCCAGGTCGGCGCGTGGCTGCGGCCCGAGCGCAACCTCGACATGTCGGTGATCGAGCTGCAGGCCGTCGTCGCGCCCCGGCTCGCTCAGATCGTCGACGGCGACTCCAACGCCGCGCTCGCGCTGTTCGGCGCGCTGATGCTCGGGATCTACGACCAGCAGCGCACCGGCCGTGGCCAGTTCATGCGGACGAGCATGATCGCCGGGAACGCGTACGCCTACTCGGACGACTTCTGCGCGTACGACGGGAAGCCGCCCATCGGCATCTGCGACGACGAGGCCTTCGGCGTGCACGCGCTCTACCGCCTCTACGAGGCGTCGGAGGGCTGGGTGTGCCTGGCGGCCACGACCGACCGCGAGTGGCGCGCGCTCGTGAGCGCGATCGGCGAACCCGGCCTCGCCGTCGACGAGCGCTTCGGCACCGCGGAGCTCCGGCGTGCCCACGACGACGATCTCGTCGCGATCCTGCGGGCGATGTTCCGCACGCGACCGGCCGCCGAGTGGGAGCAACTGCTGACCGATGCCGGCGTCGGCTGCGTCGACGTGTTCCTCGACGGCTACCAGGCGTTCACGAGCACCGACACGCGCCTGCGCGAGAACGGGACCACGGTCGAGGTCGAGCACCCGCTGCTCGGCACCCTCGTCCGTTCGGGCGCGCCCGTCCGCTTCTCGGAGACGCCGTGGCG
>DASRHL010000147.1:0-5980 GCA_035650535.1 Acidimicrobiia bacterium | reverse complement strand
GAGGCGCGCTTCGAGAGGAACCGGTCGGCCTCGCGGTCGAGCAGCAGGAGGATCGAGACGTCGGGGACGCGCCCGGCCGCCGCCTCCAACCGCAGGTCGAGCGCGGTCGCGACGCCGCCCATGTTGCCGATCTGCATGTCGAGGATCACGAGGTCGGGTTCCTCGGCCTCGACCGCGGCGCGCACGTCCTGACCGCGCGTGACCTCGATCACCTGCTGGCCCGGGCCGACGAACGCGGACTTGACGAGGTCGCGCACCCACTCGCCGTCGGACGCCACGAGGATCTTCGCCATCGCGGGGGAGGCTAGCCGGGGCCCGGCTCAGCCAGAGACCGGAGGCGCGAACAGGTGGCGGGCCACCTCCGCGAGGGCGGCGAAGTCGTGAACGTCGTGCGGCAACTCCGCGACGTAGGCGACGACATCCGTATCGAGACGAGCCGCGACCCCCGCCAGCTCACTGCGCTCGCGGGCCGCGAACGCCGCGAAGTCGGCGAGGTCGTCGTAGCGGCTGGCCAGCCGGCGGGCGGCGGCGGCCCCGCGTTCGTCGGCGATCTTCGCGCTCCGCAGCGACGCCGCCCGCGCCCGCAGACCGGGTACCGCCTCCTCGGATGCGAACGCCGGCAGCATCCGGTTGACGACGAGCGCCGCGACGCCGAGACCGCTCTCGGCGAGGCGATCCGCGAAGAACTCGGCCTCGTCGACGGCGTCGCGCCGGGCCGCGGTGACGAGGACGAACGCGGTCGTCGGGTCGCCGAGGAGCTGTTCGACCGCGGCGGCCCGGTCGCGGAAGCCCTGTTCCATCCCCTCGAAGGCGCGGAAGAACGCGACCACGTCGTCGACGACCTCGGCACCGACGACCTTCGTCACGCGCCGCAGGAACGCCTGCACCGCCGCGCTCGCGACCCGCAGGTACGCGCGCGTCGGCATCATCAGCAGCCGGAACACCCGGTTGTCGAGCAGGCGGATGAGCCGGTTGGGCGCGTCGAGGAAGTCGAGCGCGTGGCGCGTCGGCGGCGTGTCGACGACGATGAGGTCGTAGCCGCCGTCCTCGTGGAGCTCGTGCAGCTTCTCCATCGCCATGTACTCCTGCGTGCCCGAGAGCGCGCCGGCGATGTTGCGGTAGAAGCGGTTCTCGAGGATGCGCTGCACCTGCTCCTCGTCCTTCGCGTAGCGGACGACGAGGCCGTCGAACGTCGTCTCCGTGTCGAGCATCACGGCCGAGAGCCGACCGGCCCGGGGTGCGCGCCCGTCGGGATCCCACCGGCGCCGGTCGATCTCCTGCACCGCGTGGCCGAGGGTGTCGACGCCGAGGGTGTCGGCGAGGCGCTTCGCCGGGTCGATCGTGACGACGACCGCGTTGCGGCCGCGCTTGGCGGCCTCGATCGCGAACACCGCCGCCGTCGTGGTCTTGCCGACGCCGCCCGTCCCGCAGCAGACGACGACGTGGCGGTTCTCGACGATGGCGGCGAGCGGTGCGACGGGCGCCGGCCCCGCGCCGAGTCTCACGGTGCACCGCCGGCCGGGATCGCGGCGACCGCCCCGGTCAGGTGGTCGGCGAGCGTCTCGAGCTGCGGGCGGTGGATGTCGTGGAAGAGGAACGGCAGCTGGACCTGCGCGAGCGGAAGGCGTTGCGCGAGGCGCTCGACCTGGGCCTGCTGGCGCAGATGACGTTCGTGGCGGAATGCGGCCGCGGCGTCGAGCCGGGCCGACTCGTCGCCCTCGAGCGCGAGCCCGACGAGCGCCGCGTCGCGCGCCGCCGGCTGCGACGGCTCGGGCGCGTCCGCGAACCAGCCGTTGACGACGATCGGGCCGAGCTTGATACCGACGCGGTCCTCCAGCGCGTACGCGGTGTCGACCAGCTCGTTGACCGGCGTCTCCTCGGGAAGTGTGACGAGGATCACACGGCACCGCTCGGGGTCGGACAGCATCTCGATCACGTCCTCCGCCTGCGCGCGCACGGGTCCGATGCGAACGGCATCGGTCAACCCGCGCGGCGACATCAGGAAGCCGATCGCATGCCCGGCGGCCGGGGCGTCGATGAGGATCAGATCGGCCACGCCGCTGCGTTCGAGGGCCTTGACCTTGCCCAGCACGAGGATCTCGCGCATCCCCGGGACGGCGGTCGCGACCACGTCGAGCGCTCCGGAGTGGGTGAGCCGGCGGGAGAAGCGGCGGAGTCCTCGGTCCTCCAGGTACTCGAGCAGGGCCTGGTCGGGGGTCAGCGTCCGGGCCCGGATCCCGGGGGCCACCTCGAAGTCCGCGTACTCCAGCGGCTCGCACCCGAACGCCGAGGCCAGGCCCGATTTGCCTTCGACCTCGACGATCAGCACGCTCGCGCCGGTACGGGCGGCTGCGGTCGCCAGCGTCGCGGTGACGGTGGTCTTGCCGACGCCGCCCTTGCCCGCCACGATCACGACCCGGGAAGCGGAGCAGAACTGCGCGAGCTCCATCGAACGCATGCTACGGGAGCGACCGCGCCGCGCCGCTCCCGACGGCCGTCCCGACGCGTGCGCGTGCTCGCCGCCGCGCTCGTGTTCACAGCCGCGGCCGTCGGCATCCTCGACGCGACGGCCGGCGCCACCGCACCCGGGGCTGCCGCCGGTCGCAAGGGAATCGACGTTGTCGAGGTGGGTGGCCTCCTCGACCCGCCGACGGCGTCGCTCGTCGTCGACGCGATCCGGAACGCGAACCGCACCGGCGCCACCATGCTCGTCGTGCGCCTCGACTCGCGCGGCGCGGTGGACGTCGACGCCGTTGCGATCGCGCGCGCGATGCTCGAGTCGAAGGTGCCGATCGTCGCGTGGGTCGGCCCGTCGGGCGCGCAGGCGAAGGGCGCCGCGACGCTCCTCCTCGAAGCCGCGACGGTCGCGTTCGTCGCGCCCGGGTCGAGCGTCGGACCGGCGGCTCCCGTGCGTCTCGACGAACCCGACACGATCCCCAACCGTCTCGTCCCTCCGTTGCTCACCGGGCTGGCGACGCTGGGCGACCGCGAGGCAGCCGGCGTCCGGCGCCTCGCGACGCACGAGCTCTCCGCCAACGACGCGTTCCGCGCCCACGCCGTCGACGGGATCCGGCCGACGATCGGCGAGGTGATCGTCACGCTCGACGGGAAGTCGGTCCGTACCGCGGCGGGAAAGGTCGAGTTGTCGACTGCGAAGGTGATCGGGCACGGCACCGGACGGCGTCGGCAACCCAACCAGAACGTCGTCTTCGACAGCCTCAGCCTCGGGCAACGGGTGCAGCACGCACTGATCAGCCCGTCGCTCGCCTACTTCCTGCTCCTCGCCGGTCTCGGACTCATCGTGTTCGAGTTCTTCGCGTGCAGTGTCGGGTTCGCCGGTGCGGTCGGCGCGCTCGCCACGATCGGCGCGTGCTACGGCTTCTCGCACCTCCCGATGCGATGGTGGGCGGTCGCGCTGCTCGTGGTCGCGGTCTTCGGTCTCTCGATCGACGTACAGGCCGGCGGGCTCGGCGCCTGGACGATCATCGGCTCGGCGTGTCTCGTCGCCGGTTCGCTCACGCTGTACGGCGGCGTCGACCTCAACCCGGCGTGGTGGTTGATCCTCATCGTGTGCATCGTCATCGCCGGGTTCTTCCTGTTCGCGCTCCCGGCCTTCGTGCGGGCCCGCTTCTCGACACCGACGGTCGGGCGCGAAGGGATGATCGGCGAGCTGGGGACGGCCGAGGTCCCCGTCGATCCCGACGGCGTCGTGATGATCCGCGGGGCCCGCTGGCGGGCCCGGACCAACCGCGCCACGCCGATCGGTTCGGGTGACTCGGTGCGCGTCGTGGCCGTCGAGGGTCTGGTCCTCGAGGTCGAGCCCGAGGCGGGCGGCGCCCGCGACTACCGCGATCGCGCCCGGCACCGCCCGAGCGGGAACGGCTCGGCGCCCGACGGATCGGACGGCGCGGGCGATTCCACCGAATCAGGGTCTTGAGTTCGCGTCCGGGCCGGCGGTAGGTTCCGCTCGCCCGACACCCCTGGGGGAGGGGCCGGGTGGGGGGAGACGCCGGGTGAGCGTGAGGGCCATCGAGCAGACCTGGCAGCGCGACGCCGCCTGCCGGGGACCCGAGTCGGCGCTGTTCTTCGCGCCGTCGGTACCGGAGCCGAAGCGGGCACGCGACGCCCGTGAGGCGCGGGCCAAGGCGATCTGCGGCAGTTGCCGGGTGCGGAGCGACTGCCTGCAGTACGCGCTGCAGATACGCGATCCGCACGGCATCTGGGGCGGGCTCAACGAGCACGAGCGCCGGGCGCTCCTCGAACAGCCCGCGAACTAGCGCTCCGCACCGAGGCCGGACGTCGGGCCGGCGACGCGGTCGTCGCCGCGGCGGCGGGTGACGCCGGTCCGGTCGAGCCAGGTCACGATCGGCACCACGTACTTCCGGGTCGAGCCGAGCACGTCGCGCACGTCGGCGACGGTCACCGTCCCTCGGTCGCGCAGCGCGTCGACGACGAGCGCGCGGGCGCGTGCGAGCGCCGCGGTCGAGAACACCACCCCGTCCACGTCGGTGAGCAGGCCGTCGCGCGTGAGGGTACGGACGAGCGCGGGGCTCGCGCCGAGGTCGGCCGGGGCCGGGGGCGAGAAGGGCGACGCGTCGAGGGCGTCGAGGAGCTTGCGGGCCTCGGGCGAATCTGCGGCGTCCGCGACGTGCGACACGTGACGCACGACGCCCTGCTCGACGACCAGGTCGTCGGTCGTCGCGAGCAACGCGCGGAGGCGGGGCGCGTCGAGGTGCAGTGACGCGGCCAGCGCCGCAACGTCGATGCCGCGCTCCAGCGGGTGGTCGCGGTGATGCGTGGTGACGAGCTGCGCGGCGCGGTCGCAGAGGCTTCGGGCGGTCGCGTTCGCGACCAGCCAGCGGTCGATCGCCTCGGCCCGACCCCGTTCGACCAGCTCGCGGGCCAGCTCCTGCGCCTCGGCGTCGGGGAGGCCGGCGAGTCGGGGCAGGTCGGCCGCAGCCAGCCACGGGTGCGTCGCCAGCAGCCGCTCGCCGAGCGGCAACGCGAGGAGCGTCGCGGCTTCGCGTGCCTTCGTCGTGGGTTCCACGTCGAGGGTCACCGCGCCGGCCACCGTGCGCGAGGTGCCGGGGTCGCGGAGGACGAGGCGGTCGCCCGGCGCCAGCGGGAGCGGCGAGGTGAAGCGCAGGCGCACGAAGGTGCCGTCGTCGTCGAGGAGGCGGGCGGCGACCCCGTGCTCGCCCGACCCGACGTACGCCTGGAGGCGGGCGCGGCGTTCCAGTTGCGCGCCGGGAACCGGCGTGAGGGCCGCGTCGACCGTCGACGCGTGGGTCCACTGGCCGGCGCGGACCACAGCGTCGCCGCGAGCCAGGTCGCGGTGCTCGACACCGACGAGGTTCAGTGCGACGCGCGTGCCGGGTGCGGCCCGCTCGACCTGGCGGTGCGCGGTCTGCACGGCCCGTACCCGCGCCCGCAGCCGCCGGGACCCGACCTCGACGTCGTCGTCGACGGCGACGCCGCCTCCGGTCAGCGTGCCCGTCACGACCGTGCCCGAGCCCTTGGCCGCGAAGACGCGGTCGATCCACAGTCGCGGGCGTCCGGTGTCGCGCGCCGCCGGGCTGCGCGCCAGCAGCTCGTCGAGTGCCGTGCGCACGTCGTCGATGCCCCGGCCCGACACCGAGTCGCAGACGGCGACCGGCGCGTGCTCGAGCGCCGAGCCCTCGAGGTGCTCGGCGACGTCGAGCTGCGCGATCTCGAGCGTCTCGTCGTCGACGGTGTCGGCCTTCGTGATGGCCACGAGCGCGTCCCGCACGCCGAGCAGCTCGAGGATGCGCAGGTGCTCCTCGCTCTGCGGCATCCAGCCCTCGCTCGCGGCGACGACGAGCAGCGCAACCTCCACCGCACCCACGCCGGCGAGCATGTTCTTGATGAAGCGCACGTGGCCGGGCACGTCGACGAAGCCCACCTCGGTGCCCGACGGCAGCGTCGTGAACGCGAAGCCGAGGTCGATCGTGAGGCCGCG
>DASRHL010000146.1:0-9190 GCA_035650535.1 Acidimicrobiia bacterium | reverse complement strand
GCACCCGCAGATTCAGCGCGTCGGCGCCGGTGCGCGCCAGCACGTCCGTGAGCGTGCCGACGACCGCGGCGGGGTCGTTCTCACCGACGTACTGGTCGCCCTTCCAGTGCTGCATCGCCGCGTTCGACGCGTAACCGCGGTACACGTCGACCTGCGCGTCGACCCGGTCGCGCGGCGGCTCGCCGACCCACGCGCGCCGGATCAGGATCGTCGGTGCCGTCCCGCCCGCGTCGTGGTAGGCGTCGATGAGCTCACGGCACCGTTCGGGCGCGGACAGCGAGTCGAACAGGATGCCCGCGCCGACGCGGGCGGCGCGCCTGACGGCCGTGAAGCCCATCGCCGCGCTCATCACCGGGACCGGATCGGTCGCGCAGGCGGCGATGGCGGGGTCGCCCGCGAGCGCGCCGGCGTCGCGGCCCGACAGCATCGCCGTCACCGTCTCGAGCCCGTCCGCGAAGCGGCCGGCCAGGTCGTCCATCGTCAGGTTCATGACCTCGAAGTCCGCCGGCAGCGCGCCGGCGGCGACCCCGAGCCCGACCCGGCCCGGGAAGCGTGCCGCGAGCCACGCGATCTCCTCGGCGACCATCGCGGGAGGTCGCAACGTCAGGAGCAGCGGGCACGGCGCGGCCCAGCCCGCGCCCATCGCCTCGAGGCACCAGCCCGCGACCTGCAACGGGTTCGGGAGGTAGCCGGCGAACCCGCCGTGGTGCTCGGCGGTCATCACGCCGTCGAAGCCGTGCTCGGCGCCGAGCGCGGCCTGCGCGCGCAGCTCCGACACGATGCGCGACGCGGGCAGGTCGTTGTGGGGGTAGAGGCGCAGCGAGACGGAGCTCGGCGCGAACGGTGCCGTCGGCACGGTCAAGTCCGCGTGTCCTCGAGCCAGTCGGGGAGGGCGATCTTCGGGTTGGGGGCCTGCTTCGCGCCCTTGTCGGCGAGGAGCTTCTCCCAGCCCTCCTCGTCGGCGGGGAACGAGCGCGGGTCGCCCATCATCACCTCGAACAGCACGACGCCGTCGGGGCCGGCGATGAACGGCCCGAAGGTGTCGCCCTGGTCGAGCGCGATGTGGGTCCCCGGCCCGCAGTACACGTCGCCGCAGGTCATATCGCCCTCGAGGACGTAGACGATGTGGTCGCTGTTGTGGCCGTGGGCGTGGATCATCATCCCCGGGTCCCACTTCGCGTACAGCGAGAGGAACCGGGGGGAGAAGTCGAGCCACTTCTCCCGTACCGACGCCGTGCGGTCGCCGAAGTCGATCTTGCGGACCTCTTCGTACGGCACCTCGTCGAGCTTGCTGAACCGCGGGCCGCCGGGCATGTGTCCCCCTGGGTCGCTCGTGTGATCGCTTGTGCCTAAGATTCTTACGTGCGAGACACTATCGCTCGCGGCGGGACGGCGCTGCCCACGGGTCTGTCGGTCCGGCCCCTCACCGCGGCCATCGGCGCCGAAGTGAGCGGGATCGACCTGCGCGACCCGCTCGACGACGTGACCGTCGCCGCCATCCGCGGTCTGCTCCTCGAGCACCTCGTGCTGTTCTTCCGCGACCAGCACATCGACGACGAGCAGCACCTCGCGTTCGCGCAGGCCTTCGGCCCGCTCAGCATCTCGCCGGTCGCGACCCGCTACCAGGACTCGCCCAAGGTGACCGTGCTCGACCAGGTGAGCCCGAAGGGCGAGGGCGCCGACGAGTGGCACAGCGACAACACGTTCATGGCGAAGCCGCCGATGGCCTCGATCCTGCGCGCCGCGCAGCTACCGGAGGTCGGCGGCGACACCTGCTTCGCCAGCATGTACGCGGCCTACGACGCGCTGTCGCCCGCGCTGCGGTCGTTGGTCGACGGGCTCCGGGCCGTCCACGACATCACGAAGCCGATGCGCAAGGCGATCGCCGCCGGTCACAGCACGCTCGACCTCGCCGAGACCCAACGCCGGTGGCCGCCGGTCGAGCACCCCGTCGCCGCGACCCATCCGGAGACGGGGCGCAAGGCGCTGTTCGTCAACCGCAACTCGACGACGCACATCGTCGGGCTGACCGAACGCGAGAACGACGTCCTGTTGCCGTTCCTGCTCGACCACGTACGCTCGCCCGACTTCCAGTGCCGCTTCCACTGGGAGGTCGGCTCGATCGCGTTCTGGGACAACCGGAGCGTCCAGCACTTCGCGGTCGCCGACTACACCCAGCGCCGGGTGATGCGGCGCGTGACGATCGACGGACCGGGGATCACGTGACGGCGGACCGGTGAGCGCCTCGGACTACGAGGCCCGGCTGCTCTCGGAGCCGGGCGCCTTCGGACTGTTCACCCGGCTCACGCGTGTGGGCCTGCTGGTCGACGCGTTCCAGCACCGCTGCTTCGACGACTTCGGGCTGCTGTTCATCGACTACTCGGTGCTGCGCGTACTGCAGCTCTCGGGTGATCCGTACCGGATGTCGCCGAGTGAGCTCGCCGACATCGTCATCCGGTCGAGCGGCGGCATGACCCAGATCCTCGACCGGCTCGAACGGGCCGGGCTCGTCGAGCGGGCCGCCGACCCGTCCGACCGGCGCCGGGTCCTCGTCGGGCTCACCGGGGCCGGGCTGCGGACGGCCGAGCGCGCCAACGAGGCCTACGCCGCCGAGCGCCGGCGCATCCTCAGCGGCCTCACCGACGCCGAGGTCGAGGAGCTCGACCGCGCCATCCACCGCCTCCTCGAGGTGCTCACCGACGACGCCGAGCGCGCCGAGGGCGCCCCGGTCGCCTGACCCCGCCGTCCCGCGTCAGACGGGCGCGCCCCGCCCGCCGTCGACCTCGATCGTCTGGCCCACGACGTACGAGGAGCGCGGCGACGACAACCACAGGATCGTCTGCGCGATCTCGTCGGGCTCGCCGATCCGGCCCGCCAGCACGCCGCGTCCCATCGCCGTGATCTCCTCGGGGGTCCGGTTCCGCTGCATGAGGGGTGTGCGGATCGGCCCGGGCGCCACGCAGTTGACGCGCACCCCGGCCGCCATGTGGTCGATGGCGAGCGCGCGGGTGAGCGCGATCACACCCGCCTTGGCGGCGCAGTACGCGGGGTTCGCGCGCATCCCGTCGATGCCGGCGCCCGACGAGACGTTGACGATCGTGCCGCCACGGTTCGCTTCGAGCAGCGGGATGAAGGCCCGGCACATGAGGAACGTCGACGTGAGGTTGAGCGCGAGGAGCCGGTTCCACTCGTCGAGCGGGAGCTGCACGGCCGTGAGCCCGGGCCGGCTCCCGCCGACGACGTTCACGAGCGCGGCGACCGTGCCGGTTCGTTCACGGACGGCCGCCGCCAGGGACGCGACGGCCGCCTCGTCGGTGACGTCGGCCACCGCGACCTCGGCCGGTGGCGTCCCCGGGAGCGCGACGAGCTCGGCGACCGTGGTGCGCGCGCCCGCCTCGTCGACGTCGACGGCCACGACCCGGTAGCCGGCCTGGCCGAAGGCGAGTGCCGTCGCCCGGCCGATGCCGTCGGCCGCGGCCGTGACCACGGCGACGGGAGCGGTGGCGCCGGGAGGTTCGGGGGCAGGGTCGGGCATTGCGCCAGGATGGCAGACATGGATCTCGCCGAGTTGGAGCTGCTGCTGGACGTCGTGCGCCGCCCCGAGCGACCGCGAGCCACGCTGGAGGAGCGCGTGCAACTCCTGGAGGACCAGCGTCGAGTGACCGATCTCGTGATGGCGTACGGCTGGTTGTGCGACGCGCGCCGCTGGGACGAGCTGCTCGACCTCTACACCGCCGACTTCGAGCGGTTCCTCGTCGGCACCCTCGAGGAGCACCTGGTCGGCAAGGACGCGCTGCGCGAGGCGTACGAGCGCCCGGTGCTCCCGCGCAAGGGCGGCGCCGGCGGACTGTCCGACGAGACGCGCCCGCAGGACCTCGAGATCCGTCACATGATCCACCCGCCGGTGGTGCGCATCTCCGACGACGGCGACCACGCGTACGTCGCCGCGGTGTACGGGATGGTGGTGACGAGCGGCGACGGCCCGCAGGTCCGGCGCGGCGAGCACGAGGGCGGCTACCTGTTCGAGCTTCGGCGCGAGCCCGAGGTCGGGTGGCGCTTCTGCCGAATGACGGTGATCAGCGAGAACGCACGCAACCCGATGTTCTGGCCGGCGTGAGGCTCGCTGACATCTCAGTAGAACGTCTCGCCCGCGGCGAGCATCTTCACGAACTGCTCGGCGCGGCGGACGCGCGTCTCCGGCTTCTTCGCCTGCTGGACGCGGAAGATGAACGCGTACCGGTTGCGACTGTCGAGGGTCGCGAAGAACTCGCGGGCGCGGCGGTTCCTGTCGAGGAGGCGTTGGAGCTCCTCGGGCACGGTGGCGGACCGCTGCCCGGCGTAGGCGGCGTCCCAACGGCCGTCCGCCTTGGCCCGTTCCACCTCCCGGAGCCCGGACGGGCGCATGCGGCCCGTCGCGATCAGCTGCGCCACCTTGTCGCGGTTGATCCTCGACCAGGTGCTCCGGGGGCGCCGGGGCGTGAAGCGCTGCAGGAAGTGTGTGCCGTCGAGCGCGCGGCGCTGCCCGTCGATCCACCCGAAGCACAACGCGACGTCGAGCGCCTCGGCGTGCGTGACCGACGGGATGCCGGAGCCGCGCTTGGCCATCTTGATCCAGAGGCCGGGGGAGCGGTCGTGGTTGCCTTCGAGCCACCGCTCGAAGGCGCGGTCGTCGCGGAACGCCCGCACGGGCAGGTCGGGCTCGAAGTCGGGCACGCGGGCCAGTCAAGCATCCCGAGCCTGGCGGCAAAGCGGACGAACGGGGTCGAAGTGGTGGTGCAAATGCATTACACCGCGCCCGCGACCTGCCGATAACTACGAAACCGTTGGGGTCGACGGTCGGGTCGCAGATGGGAGGTGCACACATGAACGCCAGGGAGGCGACCGAGGCGCCGCTTCATCGGCGCATGAACGGGCCGGCCCCCGAGGAGGGACGTGCCGAGCGGCGCCAGGAGTGGTCGGGAATCGACCGGCGCCGCGACCCGCGCGAGCCCGCCGGCTGGCTGGGCACGTACATGCTCGTCAACCACCCCGAGCGCGGCTGGGGCAAGTGCCGCATCCTCGACGTCTCGGCGTCGGGTGTCGGCCTGGAGCTCTTCGGCCCGCCGTGGCCCCGCACCGACGACGAGAAGTCGCTCATCGTGAAGCTCGACCCGAACGCGCCGGTCGACGAGTGCGCCGTGCAACTGCCCGGCCTCGTGCGCAACTGCGGCGCGACGCCGCGCGGCTTCCTGCGTGTCGGCGTCGAGTTCGTCGGGCTCAGCTCCGACGAGCGCCGCATGCTCACCTCGCTGGTGCGTCACGAGCTCGTCTGAACGCCGACCGGCTACGTGACCGACGGCGGACCGGTCTCGCCCTTCCGCTGGAGCCCTTCGAGGAGCGCGATGTTCTGTTCGAGGAGCTGCTGGTTCGCGTGTGCGATCTCCTCGAGCCGGGTGTGCACGGACTCGATGCGCGCGAACGCCTGCCGGTCCGTCTCGTAGTCGTGCTGGGCGAGCTCGCTCGCGATCTGGTCCGAACGTTTCGCGGCGATGAGCAGGATCGCGCCCTGGAGCCCCGCCATCATCGAGAGCATGAGGTTGAGGAGGATGTACGGGTAGGGGTCGAACCCGTGCTTCTGCCCGCTGCCGCCCAGCCAGAACACCGAGTTCACGACGGCCCACACGCCCATGAAGACGAGGAAGCCGCCGACGAACGCCCACGACCCCATGGAGTTGCGCATGGTGTCGGCGGCGCGCTCGCCCAGCGTGAGCTGTTCACCGCTCCGCACCCCCGGATGGGTGTCCCAAGTGGAGAGGAAGCCGCGCCGCCGGCGCCGTGTCGGGGTGGGAGGAATGGACGGTACGGTCGACGTCACGGGTCGTCTCCTCGGTGCTCAGCGCCCGCGCTGCTTGGCACCCAGGGTGCCCGAGACGCGCCGCGCCGCGGCGGACCTCGGTCGTCGCGTCAGTACGTGAACTCGTGGACCAGGCTCTTGAGCTCGTCGGCCATGCTGCGGAGCTCCTCGGCCGCCTGCCGCGCCGTCCCGACGCCGGCCGCGGTCGACTCCGCGGCGCGGGCGACTCCGTGGACGTTCTCGGCGATCTCGGACGTCCCGCGCGCCGCGTCGGCGACGTTCTGACCGATCTCGCTCGTCGTCGCCGCCTGCTCCTCGACCGAGGACGCGATCGTCGTCTGGATCGCCTTGATGCGGTCGACGATCTCGGCGATCTCGCCGATCGACCGGACCGCGGACTCGGTGTCGGTCTGGATCGCGTCGACCTGGCCGGCGATCTCCTCCGTGGCCTTCCCCGTCGCCGTCGCCAGCTCCTTCACCTCGTTGGCCACGACCGCGAAGCCCTTGCCGGCCTCACCCGCGCGCGCCGCCTCGATCGTCGCGTTGAGCGCGAGCAGGTTGGTCTGCTCGGCGATCGACTGGATCAGCTGCACGACGCCGCTGATCTCGCGGCTCGAGTCACCCAGCCGGAGGACGTTCGCGTTGGCGACCGACGCCAGCTCGACGGCTTCGGCGGCGACGGTGGCGGCGTCGGCCGCGTTCTCGGCGATCTCCGAGATGGACGCGGTCAGCTCCTCGACCGCCGTGGCGACGGTGTCGACGCTACGCGCCACCTCCTCGCCCGCCGTCGACGCCACGCTCGACTGCGCGGAGGTCTCCGCGGCGGTCGACCCGAGCTGCGCCGCCACCGTCATCAGGCTCTGGGAGGCGTCGTCGAGGGTCTCGGAGCTGCGCGCGATCTGCTCGAATGCGGCCTTGAGCTTGGTCGTGGCGCTGTTGAACGACGCCGCCATCACGGCCGTCTCGTCGCTCGTCGTCACTTCGAGCGTCCGGGTGAGGTCCTTGCGGGCGAGCGCGTCCAGGCTCTCGACGCTCCTGGCGAGGGGCCGAGTGACGGCTCGCGTGATGCGCCACGCGACCAGGAGGAGCCCGACGATCCCGAAGCCGATCGCGACGACGATCATCGACTTCGTGCTCGACGCCGAGTCCTTCGAGTCCTGGGCGCTGGCGGCCGCGGCCTTCTGGATCTGCTCGGTCAACGCGTCGACCTTCGGCGTGAACTCGTCGAACAGCTTCTTGAAGCTGACGAACGCGGCGTCCGTGGCGGCGTCTCCGAGACCGGCCGTCGCTGCGGTCGCCTTCGCCTGCGCCACGAACTTCTGGGTTTCGGGGAGCAGCGCCCTGGCGGCGGCAGTGATCGCCGGCGAGACGTTCGCGTCGATCGCCTCCCGCACCTGCTCGACGATCGTGGTCGAGTCGTCCTTCAGGAGCGCCTGCGCGTCGCGGGTCTGCTCTGACGTGTCGGCCCGCAGGACCATCAGCGTGTCGGACATCACGTTGTCGTGCGATGCGTCGACTTCGGCCATGGCCTTCTGCCCGTCGTTCGCGGAGACGACCCGTTCCAGCTCGTCGTTCATCGACGAGATCCCGCTGATCGCGACGACCGCGACGAGGAGCCCGGCGACCCCGGCCACGGCGCAGAGCAGCGCCAGCTTCCGGCTCAGCCGCCATCTCCCGTTGGACTTCCCCGCCATCTCTTCCGCCTCCCGACCAGTTCCGCGGCCGTGTCGCCGCTCGGCGCGGCGAGAACATGTCGTGGTCCGATCGACCGGCGCGGCGGCCGGTCAAGGGGAACCGCGGGACCGTCGGTCAGCCGGGGAGATGGCGGGGCCCGGGGTCGCCGTGCTCGCCGGTCGGCGGGCGCTGGATCCCTGGCGCGACGTCACGGGCGGGCGGCGGGGGGCCGGGACGTGGCGCGTCGACGGGGCCGACGCCCCGGCCGGTCAGCGGCCGCGACGTGCGGGCCTCGGCGGCGGCCCGGAGCGCCTTCAGGTCGACGGGCACGCCCGCCGAGGTCGCGTCGACCGGCCCCCGCCCGTCGGGGTCGAGGCCCTCGAGCCGGCGGAGGATGGCGATCCGCTCGCCGATGGGCGGGTGGGTGTCGAAGGCGCGGTTCATGCGTTCCTGCCGGCCACCCCGCTCGAGCGGAGAGGCGATCCACAGGTGCGACGTGGCGCGGGACGCGTGCCGCATCGTGACGGTGTCGGCTTCGAGCTTCTCGAGCGCCTTGCGCAGGCCCGAGGGGTTGCGGGTGAAGTCGACGGCCGACCCGTCGGCGAGCTCCTCGCGGTGGCGCGAGACGGCGAGCATCAGCAGCCACGCGCCCAAGGGCGCCAGCAGCACCGTCACGAGGCCGAGCAGTGCCAGCGGGCCCTCGTCCTCGTCGCCGCCGCCGAAGATCGCGACGCGCGCGAAGACGTCGGCGATGAGCACGACGACGCCGACCGACGTCACGGCGAGCGTCATCACGGCGGTGTCGCGGTTGGCGACGTGCGAGAGCTCGTGGGCGACGACCCCCTCGAGCTCACGCCGGCTGCACAGCTCGAGGAGCCCGCTCGTGACCGCGATCCCGGCCGTCTTCGGCGACCGCCCGAACGCGCAGGCGTTCGGAGCCGGGTCGTCGATGATGTAGACGCGTGGCTTCGGCAAACCCGACGCGAGGCAGAGGCCTTCCACCACGTTGTGGAGGGTCGCCGCCTGCTCCGGCGTCACCTCGACCGCTCCGGTCAAGGCCTGCGCCGTCGACGTGGAGGCGAGCGCGGCGAGCGTGGTCGCCACGATGGCGACGGCCCCGGCGACGATCAGCCCGGGCCCGACCTTCACCCCCAGGATCAGCGCCGCGCCGGCGGCGGCGATGGCGACGACGACCGTGTTGGCGACGAGCAGCATCAGGCTCGTGCGCCGGTTCTTCGCGATCAGCTCCGGGTGCATCTCGCGCACAGCGTAAGTCGGATGCCTAGTCTCTGTGCGTCGTCGAACCGGAAGGGGCTCGAGATGGATCACCAGGTCATCGGCACGGTGCTGCCCGTGCTCGAGATGAAGCTCGACGCGGGGGAGTCCGTGGTCGCCGAGTCGGGCGAGCTGTCGTGGATGACGAGCTCGATCGAACTCAGCACCGCCGCATCGGGGAAGGCGGGCGCGAAGGGCATCTTCGGCGCCGTGAAGCGCGCCGTCGCCGGCGGCAGCTTCTTCATGACCGAGTACACCGCGACCGGCGCGCCCGGCATGGTGGCGTTCGCGACGCGTGTGCCCGGCCAGATCCTCCCGATCGACGTCTCGCCCGGCAACGAGTACATGATCCACCGCTCGGGCTACCTGTGCGGCGTCCCGAGCGTCGAGCTGTCGATCGGGTTCCAG
>DASRHL010000145.1:0-11725 GCA_035650535.1 Acidimicrobiia bacterium | reverse complement strand
CTTCCGCCGCCGGACCGTCCACACCGGGCTCGTGACCTGGCTCGCGCTCGGGTCGGTGCCGGGTGCGCTCGCCGGTTCGTACGTGGTCGGGCACATGGACGGTGACGTGTCCGACCGGCTGAGCACCGTGCTCGGGGTCGTCCTGCTCGTCGCGGCCGTGGCGATGGTCGTGCGCTCCTATCTGGTGCGGCACCGCGGGGCGCCCGCGGGCGGCGCCGCCCCGACCCGGGTGCGCGTCCGGAGGCTCCCCACACTGCTGGTGGGCATCGCCGGCGGGGCCGTCGTCGGGATGACGTCGGTCGGCTCCGGTTCGCTCATGATCGTGGCGCTGATGGTTCTCTACCCGAAGCTGTCGACGAAGGAGCTCGTCGGGACCGATCTCGTGCAGGCGGTGCCGCTCGTGCTCGCAGCCGCGCTCGGTCACCTGCTCTGGGGCGACTTCGAGCTCGGCCTCACGAGCTCCCTGCTGCTCGGCAGCATCCCGGGCGTGATCGTCGGCGCCCAGCTCTCGGCCCGCGCACCGGACGCGGTCATCCGGCCCATCCTCGCCGTCGTGCTCACGCTGTCGGGCATGAAGCTCCTCGACGCGTCGAACGAGCTCCTCGGTCTGACCGCCGCGCTCGCGGTTGCCGGTGCCGCGGCCGTGCTCGTCGTGAAGTACCGGATCCGCGTGCGGGAGACAGCCCGCGCCTCGTGACCGCGTCGGTGTTACGTTGCCCCGCCGTGGCGATGTTCGGGATCCGATTCGACCTCCGCAATCCGGCCTTCGCCGGGGTCTCCATGGCCGACCGGTACCAGGCGACACTCGACATGTCCGAGTGGGCCGACCGGCTCGGCGGCATGGTCGTCGGGCTCTCCGAGCACCACGGCTCCGACGACGGCTATCTGCCCAGCCCGTTGCCGATGGCTGCCGCGATCGCGGCGCGGACCAGCACCGTCCGGATCAACATCGCAGCGCTGATCGCGCCGTTCCACGACCCGTTGCGCCTGGCGGAGGACATCGCCGTGGTCGACCTCCTCAGCCGGGGGCGGCTCGACCTCACGATCGCCGGTGGCTACGTGCACGACGAGTTCGCGATGTTCGACGTCCCGATGTCGCAACGACCGGCGCGCGTCCGTGAGGCGGTCGAGACGCTGAAGGCCGCGTGGGCAGGCGAACCCTTCGAGTTCCGCGGCCGGACGGTGCAGGTGACGCCGACACCCGCGCAGCCGGGCGGGCCGAAGCTCACGCTGGGCGGGAGCAGCGAGGCCGCGGCGCGGCGCGCCGCCCGGATCGCCGACGGCTTCCTGCCGTCCGACCCGAAGTTCTGGCCCTTCTACCAGGAGGAGTGCGCCAGGCTCGGCAAACCCGACCCCGGCCCGTACCTCGGCGGTTCGACGACCGTCGTCGCCCTCGCGCACGATCCCGACGCCGGATGGGACGCATGCGCGCCGTACTTCCTGCACGAGATGAACGCGTACGGCGCGTGGCAAGCCGAGGACGACGTGCAGACGACGTACTGGAAGGTGAACGACGTCGACGAGTTGCGGGCGACCGGGCACTACCGCGTCGTCACGCCCGAGGAGTACCTCGCCGAGCTGCGCGCCGCGGGCCCGTTCGCGTTCGCCATGTTCCACCCGATGGTCGGCGGCACCCCGCCGGAGCTGGCGTGGGAGAGCCTCCGCCTCTTCGAGCACGAGGTGCTGCCGCACCTCGGCTAGCGCGAGGCGGCTAGCTCGGCGGGCACCGGCCGACGATGCCGTCGAGCGAGATGAGGTCGCAGGCGGTGCGGAGCGCCACCTTCCACCGGCCGCCGTCGAAGACCGCGTACCCGACCTTGTCGACCATCACCTCGCCGCGTCCGGGCACCGTGATCGTGAACCGGACTGACGCGTGCGTCTCGTCGATGAAGCTGACGTCGAGGACAGTGATGGTCGTCCCGGCCAGCTGCGCCGGCGTGTAGCCGAAGCGGCGCGCGTAGGCCAGCACGTCGTCGCGCAGCTGGTGGAGCGCGGCGCCGTCCTGTGTGGCCGCATCACGCGCCGCCGGCAGCGTCGACCCGTCGAACGCGTCCTCGAACGCCTGCGTGACCGCGGCGCGGGCCGCGACGGGATCGACGGGCTCGACGAGCGTCGCGTCCGGCGCCGTCGCCGGCGGCGTGCCGTCACTCGGCGGTGCCGCGACCGTCGTCGGCGTCGCGTCGTGCCCGCCCGCGTCACCCACGAGGTAGCCACCCACGCCGGCCGCGACCACGAGCGCGGCGGCGACCACGATCACCCGCGCCCGCTGGCGGGCGGCGCGCTGGCGGACACGTGTGAGCAGCACCTCCGGATCGGGCCGTGGCGACACGCGCTCGAGTCGGCGGGTGACCGACCGTTCGAGCTCGTCGACCAGTTCTTCGTCGTTCATCGTTCGATCATCCTTCGGAGTTGCTCGAGACCGCGGTGTACGAGCGACGCGGCCGTTCCCTCACGGCAGCCGAGAAGTTCGGCGATCTCGGCGAGCGGCAGGCCCTCGTAGTACTTGAGGACGAGCGCGGCGCGCTGCCGGTACGGCAGCGCCTCCAGCGCGTCGAACATCTCGTCGGCGTCGAGGTTCGCCATCGGGAGCGGCCCCGCCGCGGCCGCCGAGCGTTCGAGTCGAGCCCGCCGACGCGCGGAGCGGCACGCGTTGACGACCGCGGCCCGGAGGTAGCTCGTGGGCGACTCGACACGCGACCAGCGGGCGTGTACACGCACGAACGCGTCGTGCACCAGGTCTTCGGCGAGCGTGTCCGATCCTGTCAGGAGGACGGCGAGGCGCACCATGGGCGCGAACGCTTCGCGGTAGAGCTCGACGAACGACGGCGTGAACGAGCCGAACGCGGCGGCGGCCGCGTCGCGTCGGCCGTCACCGGCCACCTCCGAGGCGGGCGCGTCTCCCACGGCGGCGGCTGCGATCGGCAGCTGGTCGCGCAGGGCCATCGACCGCCAGTAGACCACGAATCGCCGGCGCGAACGCCGCCCGGAGCGGCCCTTTTCGCGGCGGGAAGGACCGCGAATTTGCAAGGAAACCGTGCGCTCGTGCGTCTCGCGAGTGATGCTCGCGGGAACCCGCGCCAGGGCGCTGCTCGTCGCAGGCGTCGTCGCCGCCGTCGCGTTCGCCGGCGGGTTGACGATGGGCTGGGCGGCCGGCGGATCGTCACCGCGCCCCGAGCCGGCCCGCCGGGCGCCGAGGGCGCCACGGCAGCTTCGCGTCTCCGTCTACGGCGACTCGCTGTCCGTCCAGGCGGGGCCGTACCTGGCGGGCGTGGGCCGGGCCTTCGGACTCCGCGTCACGGTGCGCGCCTTCTCGGGCACGGCGCCCTGCGACTTCCTCGACCCGCTCCGGAAGGATCTGGCGGCGGGCCCCGGCCCGCCCGATCTCGTGCTGTTCGCGTTCAGCGGGAACAGCGTCGGCACGTGCATGCTCGACGCGTCCGGCCGTCCCCTGACCGGTGTCGCTCTCCTCGCGAAGTACCGGGCCGACACCGTCGCCGCCGCCGACCTCACGACCGCCGCCCACCGGCCGTTCCTCGTCGCGTCGCCGCCGGCGCCGCGCGGCAAGGAGGGGATCTGGAAGGCGCTCGACGACGTCTACCGGGACGTCGCGACCACGCACCCGGGCGTGCAGTACGTCGACGCCGGGCAGGACATCGCACCCGGCGGCGAGTTCGCGCCGACGCAGCAGTGCCTGCCCTTCGAGTCGAAGATCCCCGGGGCGCAGCGAACGTGCCGCACGGTCGACTCCGACATCCCGGTGCGCGGGCCCGATGGCGGCCACTTCTGCGGTGACGCGGCGCCCACTGCCGCCGTGCTCTGCCCGTCGTACTCGTCGGGGGCGATGCGCTACGCCGTCAACCTCCTCAGCGCGGCCAAGCTGACGCTGGACGTCCCCGCGGCGCGGGCGGGTCTGTGAGCGGATCGCCCGCCGCCCGGGGCCGGTGACACACCGATTCGGCGCCTCGGTCGCGGCGATCGCGGCGGCCGGCCTCGCGATCCGCCTCGGGTACGTCCTCGTCGCCAAGCGCGACGAGCCGCTCAGCGGCGACGCGCTCGCGTTCTTCATCCAGGGTCACGCCGTCGCCGACGGCCACGGGTTCGCGAACCCCGGCCTCCTGGCGTTCCGCAACGTCGTGCAGCCCGCCGCGGACCATCCCCCGCTGTTCACGCTGTACCTCGCGCTCTTCGACGTGCTCGGCGTCACGACACCGCTCGGGCAGCGCCTGGCGATGGTCCCGCTCGGGGTCGCCACGATCGTCGTCGTCGGGTTCGTGGGGCGCCGGGTCGCCGGCGAGCGCGTCGGACTCGTCGCGGCCGGGCTCGCGGCCGTCTCCCCGACCCTGTGGGTGAACGACGCGCAGGTCCTGTCGGAATCGCTGGCGATCCTGAGCGTGGCGTTGGTCGTGTGGACCGCGTTGACGCTCTGGTCGCGGCCCGGGTGGACGGCTGCCGCCGTCTTCGGTGCCGCCTGCGGGGTGGCCGCGCTCGTCCGGTCCGAGACACTCCTGCTCGCACCGGCGATCGGCGTTCCGCTGATCATCACCATGCGCGACGCGAGAGCGCGCGACCGCGTCGCGCTGCTCGCGACCGTGGCGGTCGCCGCCGTCGCCGTGATGGCGCCGTGGATCGTCCGCAACGCGACCGCGCTCGAGCGGCCCGTCCCGCTCGGCACCGGCGTCGACATCACGCTCGCGAACAGCAACTGCGCGAGCACCTACACCGGGCCGTTGCTCGGATGGTGGGACATCCGCTGCGGCACCGGCCCCGACGTGCACGCGGACCAGTCGGTGCAGGCGAAGGCGGAACGCCGCCGTGCCCTCGAGTTCGTCGGCGACCACCTCGATCGTGTGCCCGTCGTCGTCGCGGCACGGGTGGGTCGCGTGTGGGGTCTGTTCCGACCCCGCCAGACGGTGACCCTGATGGTCGACGAGGGCCGGGAGCGCAGCGTCGGCTACGCCGCGCTCGCCGCCACCTACGCGCTCGGCGTGCTCGCCGCGGCCGGCGCGGTCCAGCTCCGGCGGGCACGCGCCGTCCCGCTCACGCCGCTCGTGGCGCCGATCGTGATGGCAACGCTCTCTGCCGCCCTCGCGTTCGGGAACCCGAGGTACCGGTCGTCGGCCGAGGTCGCGCTCGTCGTGCTCGCGGCCGTGGCGGTCGCGGGCCTCCGGCTCGGGCCGGCGCGCCGTCAGCCCTTGTGCGACCGGCCCCGACCCGAGCCGCCGCCGCTCGAGGCCGTGGCGGGGCGCCCGGAGTGACTCGACTGGGCGTTGGCGGCCGGCGCGGTCGTCGCCGGCTCGGTCGTGGGCTCGGTCGGCTCGGTCGTGTCGACGATCGGCGCCGCGGTCGTCGGGGTGGTCGTCGACGCGGGCTTGCCTCCGGGCGTCGCGTCGGCGCAGAACTGGGCGACGGTCTCGCCGTCGGCGTCGGCCGCGGCGGCCAACGCCTCGAACGCGGTCGACGAGTGCTTCTTCCCGCGCTCGCCGCCCTTGCCCGCGGCGTACGCGGTGCACAGCCCGAACTTCGCGGGACCGTTCGGGTCGGGACCCTTCGCGGTGTCGTCGGAGACCGGCGCGGACGGTTCCGTGCCGTCCGGCGTCGACGTGGTCGTGGTCGGGTCGCCGGCCGGGTCGGTCGTGGTCACCGTCGTGTCGTCGGCCGAGACCGTGCCGGCCCCGTCGCCGTCGGGCACGCGGATGCCTGCCGCGCCGAGCGCGTCGTGGGCGGCGCCCTGGACGGGTGAGGGCAGCGAGCCGGTGGCGGCGGCGACGCCACCGAGGCTCACGACGCCGGTGGCGATCAGCGCGGCCAACTTGGCGCCACGGTGCAGGTTCCCGAACATGTCGCTCCTGTGGTCGTCACTTGATGAGCTGGACGTAGGTGTTCTGCCCCACCGCGGCGGGGTTGCCGCGAAGTCCGACCGGGAGCATCTGGGGTGGGAACACCCAGGCCGTCATCGCCTGGGCGTTCACGTTGCCGGCACCCAGTGGGGACGTGTTCCACGGGCCCGGTGCGAAGTCGACGCTGCAGCTGTTGTTGCAGCCGCCGTAGACGTCCTCCATGTAGATGGCGCGGAAGTCGTCGATGTGCAGGTTGCTGCTCGACCCGTTCGGGGGAACGTCCTCGACGAACTGCGGGACGTACGCGAACCGCGGCGACAGCTGGATGTCGTAGAGGTCGACCGGTGACTCGGCGCCGAACGGATCGGTGTTCGCCCCGAACACCACGCCCGTGTAGTTGCCGGCCTCGTAGTCGGTGAAGCACTGCTCGAGCGCCGCCTGGAGTGTCGCCTGCTCCTGCGCCGGCGTCGGGTAGCTCGCGGCGACCAGCGTGTTGAACGTCGCCCGCTGGCAGCTGTTCGGCACACCCTGGAGCGTCGTGTTCGGGATGAACTCCCAGAGTGGCTTGTTGTCGAGCTGGACGCCCATCACCGTCGCCTTGGGGTACTGGCCGCGCTTCAGGCGCGCCGAACCACCGTCGGACGTGTCGCTCGCGAGGCCGTGCACGAGCCCGGTGTCGAACGCGCTGACGTCGTTGCCGGTCCGCGGTGGGAGCGTGTTCGGGCCGTTGTTGCCGCACCCGTCGAGGATCTCGGTTCCGTTGTAGGTGCTGAACAGGTGGTCGGCGCCGATCGCGATGTTGTCGATGATGCGTTGGCGCTGGAAGCTGTTCCCGCACCGCTGGGGGGTGTTGAGCGTGGCGTTGCCGTACTGGGTGATGTCGAGCAGGTTGAAGTTGCCCGTCGACGGGTCGTCGCAGGTCGCGATCCGGTGCCCGCTCGGGCCCTCCTTGAGGCACGCCAGACCGGCGTTGAACCCCGAGAACAGCGCGAACGGCTCGATGGAGCCGAAGCCGGCCGACACGACGCGCGCGGTCGCCGACCCGTTGGTCGAGATGACGTTGATGCCGAGCACCTGGGCGAAGAACGACTTGTACGACTGCTGGGGGATCCGTACCCGCACCCGCGTGAACGACGAGTCGTACGAGATGCAGGGTGTGTCCGCCGACGCGACGGCCAGCCGGTCGGAGTCCGTGCACGACGCCCAGTTCAACGTGGCATCGGGCGCGTTCTTGGTCGATACCGTCTTCGCGGTCGCCTCCGCGGTGGCGACGACCGGAAGATCCTGCGCGGCGGCGAGCGCCGCGGCGTCGGCGGTGTTCTCGAGCTCGCGCCGGCGCTCCATCCCGTGCCCGAGGTCGATGACGAGCGCGGAGACGCCGAGCATCACCGTCATCGTCAGGACCATCATCACGAGGACCGCGCCCCGCTCACCGTCCTTCCGGTGCCGCCACGTCAACACGCGTTCCCCGATTCCGAGTAGTTGTCGAAGGCGGCCGGCTGCTCGAGGCGCATGACGACCGTGCTCGTCAGCGTGCGGCCGTTCAGGAAGGGCGCGATCAGCCCGGTCACCGACGACAGCGGGTAGCTCGCGCAGATCGTGACGTACGATCCGACCGTCGGGTTCTGCGGGAGGGTGATCTTCACCCTGACCTTCGACTGGTCGAGCCCGATGCGGTCCTTCGTCTTGCAGATCACAGCGTTCGTCGCGTCGAAGGTGTTGTTGGGGTTCGCCGGCGGCGTGATCGTCGTGCCGCCGATCTTGCACGCCGGCGCGTTCTTCACGTCGCCGACGACTGCCAGGCGGGTCCCCTCACGGGTGCCCTGCCGGATCGCGATGTAGTCGTTGTAGGTGACCCCGAACTCGATGATCCCGAACAGCAGCATCGCCACCAGGACCAGGACGAGCGCGAACTCGACCAGCGCCGCACCTCGTTCGCCCCCGGCACGCGCGCGGGCGCGGAGGGCCGACCAGGTGTTCGTACCGCGGTCCGCCGTCCGTCCTGGACGCGCTCGACCCACTTCTGCCTCCGAGGGATCCACCCCTCGGTTGCCGACCCAACCGGTTCCAACCGGTACGGCGCGACTGCCCTGCGCGCTGCGAGTGGTATCGGCATCGGGGCGTCCGGGACTTGAGCGGCCAGGGAACCCGCTTCGACCGTGCCGTGGGCTCGATCCGTGGATTCCGCGTGCCGACCTGTAACGGCAGGCCGGTCGCGGACGATGCATGGGGCGGGTGCGGGAGCGACTGCCCTGTGGCCCCCCGCCCATGTGAGACCCCCGCGATCCGACCGTCGCGGGGGTCTCCTGTCTCTCGGATCAGGAGTGGGGACGCCCGCGGCTCAGGGCCGGCCCGCGGCGCGCGGCGCGCCCGCCGGGCCCGGCGGCCCTCCCCCGAGACCGGGCGGAGTCGTGTCGGACCCCGGACGCGGTCCGGGCCGGGAGCCGGGGTTCGAGCCGGCGTTGGGACCGGCGTTGGCGCCGCCGCTCGACCCGCCGGGCGAACCGGTCGGCCCGGGCGTCGTGCCCGCGAGGCCGGCCCGGGCATTCCCGGGGCCGAGCGAGGCCGTGGCGTTCCTCCCGGGCGCGGTCGCCCCGGGGTTGCTCGGCGCCGATCGGTTCGTGGGCGCGGTCCTGCCGGACTTGGCGCCCCCGGCGTTGCCGCCCCCGGCGTTGCCACCCCCGGCGTTGCCACCCCTGGCGTTGTTGCCGCCCCCGGCGTTGCCACTCCCGGCGTTCCCGCCGCCGGCGTTGCCGCCCTTGGTCCCGCCGCCACCGGGGTTCGTGCCGCCGTTCCCGCTGCCGCCGTTGTTCGGGTTCCCGCCCGCCTTGCCGCCGCCGTTGCCGCCCGCGTTCCCCGGGCTGCTCGGCGGGACCGCCGCGCTCGGCGGATCCCCCGCCGCCGGCCGGCCGGGGTCGCCGGTGGAACCGGGCTGCGAGCCGGCCGGCGCCGGCTCGGACGCACCCGACCCGGCACCGCCGCCCGCCCCGCCGCCGGGCGACGACCCGTCGGGGCCGGGCCCGCCGCGGCCGCCCGCGCCGCCACGGCTCCCGCCGTGCCCCGCGCCGATCGACGGATGGTCGTGGGGAAGCGGGACCGAGATCCCGATGTGGTCGAGCGCGTGCGACACGAAGCTCTGGATCCCCGACGGCAGCGCGTTCGCCGCCGCGAGACCGCCGAAACCGAGCAGCATGCTGACGAATGCGGCCACCCCGCCGACCACGACTCGCGGCCGCCGCCACAGCGGCGCTGCGGTCCGCCGGCGCGGGCTCGCGGCGGCCTCCATCCGGTCGAGCAGCGCGACGCTCGGCCCGCCGACGGTCGGGCGCTCGTGCAGCGGCGCGAGCAACCGGGCCACACCCGACCACGCGCCCGGCACGTCGGCGCCGTGGCCCGCGAGCAGGGCCTCGGCGCTCGCCTCGTCGAGCTCGGGAGCGGTCACGGGAACCTCATCGTCGCGGTGCATCGTCCGTTACGCCTCGTCCGCCAGCTGGTGCGCGGCCCGGTGGTCGCCGAGGACGGTCGCCAGCCGCCGCAGCGCCCGGTGCTGCAGCACGCGCACCGTCCCCGGCCGCTTGCCGAGGGCCTGCCCGACCTCCTCGACCGACAGCCCGGCGACGACCCGCAGGAGGACGACATCCTCCTGGTCGCGGGGCAGGGTGGCGAGCGCGGACAGCGCCGCCTCGTAGTCGAGGCGGGTGACGACCTCGCCTTCGGGGTCGACGTCGGACGCGATCGCCGTGAACACCTCGCGCGGTGCCGGATCGGTGGCCCGCCGGACCCGGCGGCGGCGGGCGTCGACCAGGCGCCGGCGCGCGATGGTGAACACCCAACCCCGGAACCCGCTCTCGTCGCCCTGGAAGCGCTGCAGCCCGGCCGCGACGCTCACCCAGACGTCCGACGCGATGTCCTCGGCGTCCGCCCGGGACCTTGCCCGCAGGTAGGCGAGCACGTTCGGCTGGAGATCCGCGTAGAGGGCGGCGAGCGCCGAGCGCGACCCGAGGCGCGCCGCCGCCACGATCTCGTCGAAGTCAGCTCCGAGCACGGTCCTGGACCCGCCGACCCGTCATCGTCCCGTCATCGTTCCGTCGCCCGACGCCCCGCACGCCCGAATCGTAAGCCGGGCGGGCGCGAGCGTCCGGCGCACGTGCACACACAACGGTGTCGGCGCCCGGAACGCTCGACCTGAGGCACGCCCGGCCCGACCCACCGGCGGCCGCGTCGTCTCCTAGACCGTCGGCCCCGAGGCCCGGAGCCGGCCCGCCGCTGCGGTGAAGTCGCGCTCGTTCTGGTCCGCGTAGGCGACGGCGAAGTCCGCGATCGCGCGGTCGAAGCGGTCTCCCGAGCCGAGGTACGCGCTGATCGCGATCCGGTCGCCGGAGCGGGCATGCCCACGAGCGAGCGTCCAGCCGCACATGCGGGCGTAGCCGCGCAGCAGCGACGGCGGCATGGCCCCGACGTCGGCCGACAGCTTCCAGTCCCACAGCTGGCGGACGTAGAAGTCGCGCGACGACCCGTCGAGACCGTCGGCGCGGATCCATCCGAGCAGGATGTCGCTCGCGGCCTGCAGGAGCCGCTGCCCCTCGACGACCCGGCGCCCTGCGTGGTCGTACGCGCTCGGCCGGGTGTAGGGCTCGAGCACCGACTCCTGCGCCTCCTTGATCTGCAGGAACAGCGGGTCGTCGTCGCGGCGCCCGAGCAGCAGCACGATCCAGCAGCGCGTCCCGACGCTGCCGACCCCGACGACCTTGTGGGCCATGTCGACGATGCGGTAGCCGTCGACGAGGCGCCGGGTGTCGTCGGACAACGTCTCCCGGTACGCGGCGAAGCGCTCCGCGAGCGCCGCCGTGATCTGCTCGTGGGTCGCGTCGAGCCCGAACGATCCGACCACCTCGTCGACCGGGACGACGAACGGAGGATCGCTCACGATCCGGTAGCCGCCGTCGACGCGGCGCGCGAGCTTCGCCAGCGCCTTCGCGCTGTCCTTCGCGCGCGCCTTCGCGACGAGGGCGTCGACGCGTTCGGCTCCCTTCCGGTGGCCTTCGGCCTCCAGCTGGGCCGTGAGGTACCGCGCGTCGAGGCGCGCGTACCAGGTCTCGAGGTTGGTCATCGCCGCGAACGACGCCATCGCCGTCCGGTACGTGCGGGCGCACTCGAGCACGACGTCGCGCGCCTCGCGGTCGGTGAGCTCACGTTCCCGGGCCGCGATCTCGAAGCTCGCGGCGAGGCGTTTGACGTCCCACTCGAAGGGTCCCGGGTTGGTCTCGTCGAAGTCGTTGAGGTCGAAGACGAGCGACCGGTCCGGCGAGGCGAACCCGCCGAAGTTCGAGAGGTGGGCGTCGCCGCAGCACTGCACCTCGAGACCGCTCGACGGGACGGTCGCCAGGTCGGACGCCATGACGATCGCGGCACCCCGGAAGAACGCGAAGGGAGACTCGAGCATGCGCTCGTGGCGGACGTCGAGGAGGGCCGGCACCCGCGTCGCCTCCTGTGAGCGGAGCAGCGCCACGGGGTCCGGACGATCCGGTCCCGGGGCCCACTCGCCGTGCGCCGAGCGCGGTGCGCGCCGCCGCGCCGCCCGCCCGACAGCGGCACGCTCTTCGATCCCGACGTGCACGGGCGGGACCGCGGCCGCCGTGGTCTCGGCCCCGGACACGGTGCTCACGCCACGGCGGCCGGATCGGGCACGCCGGCCGGGCCCGCGACGCGGCGCACGAGCAGCACGCAGCAGTCGTCGTCGGGGTCCTGGCAGAACTCCTCGACGACGGCGTCGGCGATGGTCTCGATGTCGGCGCCGTGCGTCGCGGCGATCATGTGCGCGAGCCGGTCGATGCCCTCGTCGAGGCGCTCGTCGCGCCGTTCGACGACACCGTCGGTGTAGAGCACGA
>DASRHL010000144.1:0-38112 GCA_035650535.1 Acidimicrobiia bacterium | reverse complement strand
CTTCTCTCCTAGCGCTCTGACCTGGTCGGGTGCGAGGCGGGGCCCGAACGCGAAGCGGTACCACTGGAGGTAGCGCGGGATCCACTGCACGACCTTGAAGTTGGAGGCGCCCTGGGCGCGCTCGAGCCAGATCGTCGGGATCTCCGCCACCGGCAGTCGGAGCCGGCGCGCCTTCGCGACGAGCTCGATCCCGATCTCGAAACCGGTGTCGGACGAGATCCCGACCTCGCGGACGAAGCTCGTCGAGTAGGCCTTGAACGAGTTCGTCGCGTCGCGGGTGCCGACCCCGGCGAGCCAGTAGAGCGACAGGCCCGCGAGGCGCGACAGCAGCGACTTGACCACGGGACCGCCGATCTGCTGGCCGCCGCTCATGTAGCGGGACGCGGCGGCGACGACGACGCCCCGTTCCACGAGCTTGCACAGCTCGTCGATCTGCTCCGGGTCGTCGCTCCCGTCGGCCATCGTGACCACGACCACCGGCGCCCGGGCCCGGTCGATGCCGAACCGGATGGCGCGCGCCGGCCCACGGCCGTAGGAGTTCAGCGTGGGCACGACGCGATCGTCCTCGGTGGCGAACTTCTCGAGGTAGGGCACGGTCGTGTCCGACGGATCGTCGAACACCACCAGGACCTCGCACGGCAGCTGGACCCCCGCCAGGATCCGCTGCAGGCTCGCGGTGATCGCCTCCCCCTCGTTGTAGACCGGGATGACGATGGAGACCCGCGGTACCGACGGATCGCTCAAACCCGCACACCGCTTTCGCGCAGGTTCCAGATGTCGACGATCGGCGCGTCCGTCTGCACGTCGCGGTAGATGCGGTGGGGCGAGCCGATGATGAGGAGATCGGACTCGCGGAGGACCTCGTCGAGCGGCGACAGGTCGGGATCGACCGTCACGTACGGATCGTGCGTGAGCACCCGGGCGCACTTGAACCGGAGGATCCGCTTGAGCTTGTAGCTCAGGCTGGAGCGGATGTCGTCGGATTCCGCCTTGAACGACATCCCGAGGATCCCGACGGTCATGGCCGAGAGGTCGTAGGTCTGCTCGAGGCGGGCGACGACGTAGAGCGGCAGACCCTCGTTGATCGAGACGCTCGCCTGGCCCAGATGGAAGTTGTTGTTGTTGAACGCGGCGAGCTGCATCGTGTCCTTGAACAGGCACGGCCCGGCCGCGAACCCCGCCCGCGGGAGATCCGCGGCGCGCGGGTAGTTGTACGCGATGGCGGAGCGGATGCGCTCGTAGTCGAGGCCGAAGTCGTTGGCCATCATGAACAGCTGGTTGGCGGTCGCGAAGCGGATGTACCTCCAGGTGTTCGTGAAGAGCTTGGCGAGCTCCGCCTCTTCCGGCGTGAGATAGACGACGTCGTGCGTCAGGTTGCGGAAGAGCTTCGTCGCCCGTTCGAGCGCCCGCTGCGATCGTGACGAGACGATCTGCGGCAGCTCGTAGAGCTCGACCATCGCCTTGCCCTCGGCGATCCGCTCGGGGCAGAACGCGACGTCGACGTCGAGGCCGAGCCGCTCGACCAGGCTCTCGATCATCGCGGTCACACCCGGGTACACGGTGCTCCGCAGCACGACGATCTGCCCGTCGACGAGGCTGTCGGCGATCTCCTCGATCGCGGCCTGGACGGCGCCGAGGTCGGGGTTGAGGTGCTCGTCGATCGGCGTGCCGATCACGATGACGACGTGCTCGGCGTCGCGAACCGCGGTCGCGTCGGTCGTGGCGTGCAGCCGGCCGGCGGCCCGCATCGCGGCGAGGACCTCGGGCGCCCCCGGCTCGTCGAACGGCATCCGGCCCGAGTTGACCAGCTCGACGGCCTGCTCGTTGCGGTCGCACAGCACGACGTGCAGGCCACGGTCCGCGAACGCCAGTCCGAGCGGGAGGCCGACGTGACCGCAGCCGCCGACGATGGCGACGTCGAGGCTCGCCTGGGCGTCGGTCACGGGCGGGTCCCGGGGCTCGGCGGCATCAGCCGGCCAGGGTAGACGAGCGCCGTGACCGGATGTCGGTTCGGCGCCGCCGGTTGGCCGTAGCATCGGGCCGCCCTCCGGCGGGCGCGCCCTCCCCTCACGTGGCGCGCGGCCCCGGGCGCCGGGCGGGCGGGGAGCAGGAGTGACCGACACGCGCGAGCGCCGACCAGCCCGACCTCGGCTCGGCGCGGCGGTGAGCTGGTTGCACTGGGCGACGCTCGCGGGTGCGTTCGTCGTGCTGGTGTGGCTGAACCGTCACCACTGGTTCGTCACCGACGAGTGGAACGCCCTCGCCGACCGGCGTCTGATCGGCGACGCGACCCACCCCGGCATCTGGGACCCGCACAACGAGCACTGGTCGACGATCCCGGTTCTCGTGTACCGCGGCCTGTTCACCCTGTTCGGCGCGCGCACCTACCTCCCCTACGTCGTCGTCCTCCTGCTCGTGCACCTGACGGTCGTCCACCTGCTCTGGCGGGTGATGCTGCGCGTCGGAGTGGAGCCCCTGCTCGCCACGGTCCTGTGCGGCGTCTTCGCGGTGCTCGGCGCGGCGAGCGACGACCTGTTCCTCGCGTGGCAGTGGCAGCTCGTCGGGCCCCTCGCGTTCGGTCTCGCCGCGCTGCTCCTCACACCTCGACGCGGTGGTTGGCAGCGCCGCGACGCCGTCGTGTGGCTGCTGCTCGTGCTCGGCCTCATGTGCTCGGGCGTCGCCATCACGATGACGGCGGTCGTGGGCCTCGTCGTCCTGCTTCGGCGCGGTTGGCAGCTCGCGATCGCGACCGTGGCCGTGCCGGCCGCGGCCTACGGCCTGTGGTACGTCACCTACGGCCACAAGGCGGTCGACACGAGCGAGCCGCTCGGAACCGCGCTGCGCAAGGCCCCCGCGTACATCTGGCAGGGGTACACGGGCGCGCTCGACGCGACGATCGGCTTCGAGGGCGTCGCCACCGCGGTCATCGTGGCGCTCGGCGTCTGGCTGTTCCTGCGCGCGCACCCGACGCAGGAGCCGTGGCCCATCCCGGTGGCGATGGCCGGGGGCGCCGCGCTGTTCCTGTTCCTGACCGACCTGCGGCGCTCGGGCCTCGGCATCGACCAGGCGTCCACGTCGCGTTACGTCTACGTGACGATCGCCCTGATCCTGCCGGTCGCCGCGCTGGCGCTCGACGCCCTGATCCCGCGCGGCGCGCCGCGCCTCCTCGCCCTCGCCGCGCTCAGCGGGCTCCTGCTGCTGGTGCAGATCCCCTTGCTGCGCGACGGTGCGGCGGAGTGGGCGAACCTCGAGCAGCCGTTCAAACACCGGATCATGGCCACCGCGCAGCTCGCGCGTGAGCACGCCCGCATCCTGAGCCCCGTGCCCGTGCCCGTCTACATCCCCAACCTGACGGTCGACAAGATCGCGGCGCTCGACCGCGACGAGAAGCTCCCCGGCAACGTGCGCGTGACGGCGGCCGACGTCCGCGACGCGCGGAACTACCTCCAGTTGCTCGTCAGCGCCGACGACCCGGGCGCGCCGCAGGCGCCGGCGACCGTCACGCAGCCCCTCGGCGCGACCATGGCGGCCGGCCCGGGCACGGACTGCGTCACGGTCACGCCGACCATGGACGCGCCGTCGGTGCTGATCGAACCGTCGGCGTCCACGTCGTTCGAGGTCACGACCGGCCAGTCGGGTGCGATCTCCGTCACGTTCGAGGACGCCGACGGCCGTCTGGCGCCGTACCGCACGTTCCCGGCCGTCCACGGCGTGGGGCAGTTCGTGCGCACGTCCGCCGGCCGCGAACGCATCTCGCTCGTGCTGCCGGGCAACTCCCCGACCCAGGTGTGCGGCGTCACGCCCGGTTGACGCTCGCGGGTCGTTCGCCGCCCGCGGATCCCGGGTAGGTTGCGCGGGGGTGACGCATGTCGTTCCTGGGTCTGATCACGCACGATCTCTGGACCAAGAAGCTGCGGACGTTCTTCACCGCGCTCGCGGTCGCGGTCGGCGTCGCGACCGTCGTGACCCTCGGCGTCGTCACCGACAGCCTCCGTTCGTCCGCCGCCGCCGTCCTGCAGACCGGCAAGGCCGACTTCACCGTCGCCCAGAAGGGTGTCGACGACGCGCTGAGCAGCACCATCGACGACGCGCAGATGGCGCGCATCCGGTCGACCCCCGGCGTCGCGACCGCGGTCGGCGCGCTCGTCGTGCTCGAGAACCTCGACGCCGACAACCCCGCGTTCCTCGAGATCGGCCTCGATCCGGCGTCGCTCGCGCCGTTCGGCGTGCACGTCGTCGCCGGCCAGCCCTACAGCGCGACCGCTTCCGACCAGGTGATGCTCGGATGGCGCGCGGCCGACAACCTGGGCCTGCACGTCGGCGACACCGTGACCATGGCCGACGGCCCCAAGCACGTCGTCGGGATCTTCCGGACCGGGCAGGCGTTCGGCGACGCCGGCGCGATGTTTCCCCTCACGTTCCTGCAGGGCGAGGAGCGCAAGACCGGGACGGTCACGCTCGCGTTCGTCCGCGTCACGCCGGGTACGAGGATCGCGACCGTCCGCCACCGCATCGAGCACGACAACCCGACCCTCACGACCGTCCGGCTCGCGACCGAGTTCGGCAGGGTCGACCGGACCCTCGACTACCTGAACGCGGCCGGGCAGGGCGCGACCTACCTCGCGCTCGTGATCGGAACCGTGATCGTGATGAACACGATGCTCCTCTCGTACGCGGAGCGCACCCGCGAGTTCGGGGTGCTGCGCGCGATCGGGTGGAGCCGCCTGCGGTTGGGCGGGCTCATCCTCGGCGAGGCGCTCCTGATGAGCCTGCTCGGCGCGATGGCCGGCGTCGGGCTCTCGTTCGCGGCCGCACCGCTCCTCGAGTCGCTCCCCTCGATCCGCGGCATCCTGCACACCGACTTCACGGCCGCGAGCTTCTGGCAGGGCCTCTACACCGCCGGGCTGATCGGCCTCGTCGCCGCCGTCTACCCGGCCCTCCGCGCGGGTCACCTCCGGCCCCTGGCCGCGCTGCGGCGCGAGTGACGACGATGACGACGACCGGCGACCGGCCGATCGCCATCGAAGCGATCGACGTGACGAAGGAGTACGGCGACCGGGTGCGCGCCCTCGACCACGCCAATCTGTGCGTGCCCGAGGGCGAGTGGCTCGCGATCACCGGGCCCTCGGGCTCCGGCAAGTCGACGCTGCTGCACCTGTTCGCGGCGCTCGACCAGCCGACGAGCGGCCGCATCCTCGTCGCGGGTCGCGACCTGCGCCACCTCCCGAACGTCGACCGCTACCGGCGCGAGGAGGTCGGCCTGGTCTTCCAGCTCCACAACCTGCTCCCCCACCTCACGGCCCGCCAGAACCTCGAGATCGCGATGCTCGGCACCCACCGCGCCCGCCGCACGCGGCGCGAGCGGGCGGCGGCGCTGCTGGGCGAGGTCGGGCTCGCCGGCAAGGCGGGCCGGAAACCGCCCGAGCTGTCGGGCGGCGAGCGCCAGCGGGTCGCGCTCGCCCGGGCGCTCGCCAACGACCCGCGGCTCGTGCTCGCCGACGAGCCCACCGGCAGCCTCGACCCGGCGTCGGTGTCCCAGACGCTCGACATGTTCCGCACGCTGCGCGAGCAGCACGGCATCACGATCATCATGGTCACCCACGACGCCGACGTCGCGGCCGCCGCCGACCGGACGGTGACGATGCGCGAGGGCCGGATCGACGCCGCCCCCTCCGTTCGGCTCAGGTCGCGAGGACGGCCCTCGCCATGACGTCGGTGCCGAACGCGGTGAGGATCGCGAGGTAGAGCAGTCCCGTCGCCGCCATCACCGCCGAGTAGTACCGCTCCCGCAGCGCGAGCCACGTGACGCCCACGAGCGCGATCGTCGTGAGCGCGCAGACGATCCACATGTACCCGATGAGTCCCTGGTAGCCGTCGTCGATCGACCCGTCGAGCACCGACCCCATCCCCGTCGGGACGAGCAGGAGCGCCACCTCGAAGGGCCAGATCCACGCCGACCAGCGCACCAGCTCGCGGATCGGGTCACGCGCCAGCCCGGGCTGCACGAGGTACCAGTGGCCGAGGAGCATCGCGTCGGTGATGACGCCGAGGAACGCGGCGCCGACGAGCAGGCGGCCGGCCGCCAGCGCGTAGGGGCCGCCGGCGGCACCGGCGGCGCCGAGGAGCGCGATCGCGCCGAGCACGGGCGCCACGAGGTCGAGGACGGGCGGGAACTCGGCACCGCGGTCGCCCGCGCCGTCGCCGGTGCCGTTCCCGTGGCCGTGGCCGTCGCCGGCGGCGGCGGCGGCGTCACCCTGGCGGAGCATCGCCGCCACGCGGCCGGCGCGCGCCTCGCGGCGGGCCCGTTGCCCGCTGACGCCGGCGCGCCGGCGCGCGACCGAGACGGCGAGCGCGACGGCCGCGGCGGCGATCATCGCGATGCCGAACACGTCGCGGACGGTCGCACCGGTTCCGTGGTCGTCGTTGGCGATGCCCGCGCCGACCCCGATCGCCGCGATCACGCCGAAGCTCGCGCGCAGCAGCCAGCCGTACCCGATGCCGACCTCGCGCCGCCGGGTCGTGACCCAGCCGAAGAGCAGCCCGCCCGCGGCCCACTGCAGCATCACGCTGGCGAGGTCGAGGCGCACGGTGGGAGCGGGGGGTCAGCCGACGACGGCGAGGTCGCGGGGCGCGTCGTTGAGCCGCCGCGGGCCGTCGCCGGTCGCGACGACGATGTCCTCGAGGCGGAGGCCGAAACGGCCGGGGAGGTAGATGCCGGGCTCCACGCTGAACGCGTGACCGGGCTCGAGCGCGCCCGCGTTGCCGGTGACGATGTACGGGTCCTCGTGCGCCTCCATGCCGATGCCGTGACCCGTCCGGTGGACGAAGCGGTCGCCGAAGCCGGCAGCCGCGATCACGTCGCGCGCAGCCGCGTCCACCGACTCGCACGGCACCCCGACCTTCGCGGCGCGCACTCCGGCCTCCTGCGCGTCGACGAGCACGGCGTACGCGTCGCGCACCTCGGGCTCGGGTTCGCCGACGACGAACATCCGCGTGATGTCGGAGCAGTAGCCGCGCATCGTCCCGCCGAAGTCGCAGAGGACGACGTCGCCCTCACCGACGACGCGGCGGCCCGGTTCGTGGTGGGGGCTGGCGGCGTTCTCGCCGGCGGCGACGATCGCGAAGTTGGCCCGTTCGTGACCGGCGTCGAGCATGCGCTCGACGAGCTCGCGGTGCACCTCGGCCTCGGTGCGCCCGGCGAAGGGCCGCGACCGCATCGTGCGCGCGATCTCGTCGACGGCGCGCGCCGCCGCGGCCAGCGCCTCGATCTCGGCGGCGTCCTTCACGATCCGTAGGGGCCCCGTGACGTCGCTCGCGCGGCGGAACCGCGTCGCCGGCATCGCGTCCTGCAGCGCGAGGACGAACCGGGCCCACGTCTGGTCGCCGATCGCCGCGGTGCGCGCGGCGCCCGCGTGGGTGGCGACGCGCGCCACCGGGTCGTCGGTCTCGTCCCAGGTCTCGAGGCGGAACACACCGGGGCGCTCGACGACGCGCGGCGCTTCGAGTCGGGGAACGAGCAGCACTGCCTCGGCGTCGCGCCCGACGACGAGCATCGTGAGCCGCTCGAGCGGCATCGCCTCGTAGCCGGTCAGGTACGGCAGGTCGGGCCCGACGGAGAGCAGCAGCACGTCGACGCCCAGCTCGGCCATCCGGGCCCGCGCCCGGGCGACGCGCGGCGCGTATACGTCGTCCATGTCAGCGGGTCGCGGCGGCGACGGTGATCGCCGGTTCGGCGGCTCCCGCGTCGGCCGCCCGCTTGGCGTGGTAGCTCGAACGGACGAGCGGCCCGGCTTCGACGTGGGCGAAACCGAGGCTCTCCGCGTAGGCACCGAGCTCCGCGAACTCGTCGGGCGTCCACCAGCGCACGACGGGGAGGTGCTGGGCCGACGGCCGCAGGTACTGGCCGAGCGTGAGGATGTCGACGCCGACGCCCCGCAGGTCCGCGATCGCGGCGCGAACCTCGGATGCCTCTTCACCCATGCCGAGGATCAACCCCGACTTCGTCGTCAGGCCCGTGTCCTTGGCGCGCGCCAGGACCGTCAACGACCGCGCGTACCCGGCGGACGGGCGCGCCGCGCGCTGCAGGCGGGCGACGGTCTCGAGGTTGTGGTTGAGCACGTCGGGGCCTGCGGCGAAGATCGTCGCCAGCGCCGAGGCGTCGCCCTTGCAGTCGGGGATCAGCACTTCGACGCGGGTTCCCGGGTTGCGGGCGCGCACCGCCGCGATCGTCGCCGCGAAGCCTTCCGCGCCGCCGTCGTCGAGATCGTCGCGGGCGACGCTCGTGATCACGACGTGCTCGAGCCGCAGGGTCGCGACCGCGTCGGCGACCCGGGCCGGCTCGTCGGGGTCGAGCGGCAGCGGCCGGCGGGTGTCGACGAGGCAGAAGCCGCAGGCGCGCGTGCAGCGGTCGCCCAGGATCATGAAGGTCGCCGTCCGGTCGGCCCAGCACTCGTAGATGTTGGGGCAGCCCGCTTCCTCGCAGACGGTGTGGAGCGACAGCGTGCGCATGAGCTGCTTCGTCTCGCGGTACCCAGCGCCGAGGTCGGCGCGGACGCGCATCCATTCCGGACGGCGGAACGCGGGATCGGGCGCGGGCGCCTCCACACCGGCGGCCGCGAGCCGGCCGAGCAGCCGCACCGGCGCCTCGCTCGGTTGCTGCAGGGCGGCGACCGTCGCCGGCAACGGTGCGGTGACGGGTGTCACCTGCTCGACCTCGGGGGCGTCGTACCCGAAGTGCTCGACGAAGCGGGCGACGACGGCGGCCCGGACGACGTCGTCGGGGGGCGCCTCGCCGAGGAGCCGGGCCAGCGACGTGACGCCCTTGTCGCGGATGCCGCACGGCACGATGTGGCCGAACATCGTGAGGTCGGGGTCGACGTTCAGCGCGAAGCCGTGCCGCGTCCGCCCGCGCGCGACCTTCACGCCGATGGCGGCGACCTTCTCGTCGTCGACCCAGACGCCGGTCAGCTTCTCGCGCCTTGCGGCGCCGCGCACGCCCAGGTCGGCCAGCGCGTCGACGAGGACCGACTCGAGCCGCCGCACGTACGCGACGACGTCGCGCATGCCGTCGCGCCCCTCCGGCAGTGTCACGACGGGGTAGCCGACGAGCTGCCCGGGGCCGTGGTACGTGACGTCACCACCGCGGTCGACGCGTACGAGCTCGGCGCCCACGGACGCCGGCGGCACGAGGACGTTCGCCGGGTCGGCCTGGGTCCCGAGCGTGTAGACGTGCGGGTGCTCGAGGAGGAGCAGGTAGTCGTCGCCGGTCCGGCCGTGCAGCGCGCGTTGCAGCGTGTCGGCCTCGTGGTACGGGACGCGCCCGAGCCACCGGACCCGGAGCGTGCTCAATCGAGCTCCGCTGCCCAGTCGCGCGTCTCGATGACCTCCTTGAGGCGGTTGAGGAACGCGGCGGCGTAGGCGCCGTCGAACGCGCGGTGGTCCCACGCGATCGCCAGGATGCCCATGCGCCGGACCGCGATGACGTCGCCGCCGTCGGGGTCGGTGACGACGACGGGCCGCTTGTGGATGCCGTCGGTCGAGAGGATCGCGACCTGGGGCTGGTTGATGATCGGCAGCGTCATGTAGGTGCCGTACGGGCCGGGGTTCGTGATCGTGAACGTCCCGCCCAGCACCTCGTCGGGTAGGAGCTGCTTGTTGCGGGCGCGCGTCGCGAGGTCGCGGATCTCGCGGGCGATGGCGCGGAGCCGCTTGCCGTCCGCGTTGCGGATCACGGGCGCGATCAGCCCCTGGAAGTCGAGGTCGACGGCGATGGCGAGGTGGATGTCGTGGTGCACGACGAGGCTGTTGCCGTCGACCGAGGCGTTCACGTGCGGGAAGTCGCCGACCGAGTCGCAGAACGCTCGCGACACGAACGGCAGGTACGTCAGCGAGAAGCCCTCGCGCGCCCGCCACTCCGCCTGGTGCGACTCACGCACGCGCGCGACGCGCTCGAAGTCGACCTCGACCGACGTGTACACGTGCGCGCTCGTCGACTTCGAGCGCACCACGTGCTCGGCGGTGCGGCGGCGGATGTTCGAGAACGGCACGACCTCGTCGCCCGCGGCCGCCGCGATCCGGACCGGCGCGGGCGCGGCCGGCGGCGGCGGGACGACGACGGTCGCCTGCGGCGTCTGCGGCGGGGGCGGGGGCGCCGCCGCCGCGGGTGCCGCGGGTGCCGCCGGCGCAGGTGCGGGGGGCGCGGCAGCCGCCGGAGGCGGCGGTGCGGCGGGGGCCGTGGGTGCGGCGGGGGGCGGTGGCGTGGCCACCGGCTCGTCGGGGCCGAGCACACCGCCGTGGTCGGGCGGTTCGGGGATGGTCACCGTCGACCGGGCCGCCAGCGCGTCGGTGACGTCCTTGCGGGTGATGCGGCCGCCCTCGCCCGTGCCCCGCACCGAGGCGGGGTCGAGGCCGTACTCGGTCATCAGGCGGCGCACCACCGGCGAGGTGAGGCGGCCCCCGTTGTCGCCCGGCGCCGCCGCCGGCACGGGGGACGGCGTGGGCGCGGGGGCCTCGGCTGCGGCCGGGGCGGGCGCCGGCGCGGGCGCGGAGACGGCGGACGCGGGAGCGGGCTCCGGCGCGGCCGGAGCAGGCGCGGGTTCGGGGGCGGGCTCGGGGGCCGGAACCGGCGGTGCCGCGGCCGGCGGTGGCGGAGCGGCCTCGGTGGCCGGCACCTCGGCCGCGGGGGTAGGTGGGGGGGCCGGAGCGGCCGCGGCCGTCTCGGGGGCGGGCTCGGGTGCCGGAGCCGGGGCGGTGGCGCCCTCGCTCAGCACCGCGAGCACGGTGCCGACGTCGGCGGTCTCGCCCTCGGGCACCCGGATCTCACTGAGGACGCCGGCGACCGGCGCCGGCACCTCGGAGTCGACCTTGTCGGTCGAGACCTCGAAGAGCGGCTCGTCGGCCTCGACGTGATCGCCCACCTGCTTCAGCCAGCGGGTGATGGTCCCCTCGGTGACCGTCTCGCCGAGCTGGGGCATCGTGACGTCCACGGACGCTCCTCTTCGTCGGTTCAGCCGTGCAGTGACCGGCCGGTCAGCGTCAACGCCGCCTCGCCGAACAGCTCGCTCAGCGTCGGGTGCGGGTGGATCAGCGCCGCGACGTCCTCGGGTGTGGCTTCCCAGTTCACCGCGAGATAACCCTCGGCGATGAGCTCCGTCGCCCACGCGCCGACGATGTGGACGCCGAGGATCGGCCCGTCCCGCTGGGCCACGACCTTGGCCATCCCCTCGGTCTCGCCGATGATCAGCGCCCGCCCGTCGCCACCGGCGCGGTGCACCGCGGTGACGACGTCGTAGCCGAGCGAGCGCGCCTCGTCCTCCGTGATCCCGGCGAAGGCCACCTCGGGATGGCAGTAGATGCCCCAGGGGACCTTGGCGTAGTCGATCGGGGTCGCGGGCTCGCCCAGGATGTTCTTGATCGCGACGATCGCCTCCGCGAAGCCGACGTGCGCGAGCGCCGGGCTCGCCACGACGTCGCCGACGGCGTAGACGTTGGTCACGGTGGTCCGCATGTGCCCGTCGACGAGGATGTAGCCGCGCGGGTCGACCTCGACGCCCGAACCCTCGAGCCCGATCTCGCCACTCCGGGGCGCGCGACCGATGCTGACCACGACGTGGTCGACCGTCACCGACGACGATCCCTGGCTGCTCTCGAACGAGACGACGAGCTCCCGCGTCCCTTCGATGCTCGTCAGCTTCGCGTCGGTGTGCACGCCGATGCCTCGCCGCCGGAACGAGCGGGCGACGACGTCCGACACCTGGCCGTCGACGCCGGGCAGGATGCGCGGCAGCATCTCGATGACGGTGACCTCGCTGCCGATGTCGCCGAGCAGCGACGCGAACTCGCAACCGATGGCGCCGCCGCCGACGATCGCGACCCGTGGCGGCACCTCCTGCAGCTCCAGCACGTGGTCGGACGACAGGATCCGGGTGCCGTCGAAGTCGAGGCCCGGGAGCGGCCGGGGAACGGAGCCCGTCGCCAGGATCAGCGCGTCGCCCTTGAGCTCGGAGCCGTCGGAGACGCGGACGTGCCGGGCGGCCGCGTCGACGATCGAGCCCTTGCCGGCGACGACCGTGACCTTGCGCGACTTGAGCGTCGCCTCCAGGCCCTTGGTCAGCTTCTCGATGACCTGCTGCTTGCGGGTCTGGCTGACCGCGAGGTCGAGTGTGGGCTGGCCGGCCTCGACCCCGAACTCCTTGGCGCCCGAGACCGTGCGGAGCACCTCGGCCGTCTGGAGCAGCTCCTTGGCCGGGATGCACCCCTGGTGGAGGCAGGTCCCGCCCACGCGCTTGTCCTCGACGAGCGCGATGCGGAGGCCGGCGGCGGCGCCGTAGAGGGCGGCGGCGTAGCCACCGGGGCCGCCTCCGAGCACCACGACGTCGAACTGCTCAGCCACGGCGACACCTCACGGGACCCTGGTCGGACATGCGAACCTCGCGTGGAACACCCGCGGCCATTCTTCCATTTCGCCCCACCGGGGCCTGCGGCCTCACCGGGCGATCACCGGGCGATCACCGGGCGATCAGGATCTGGATCGCCGAGGCGGCGAGGATCGCGACCGCGCAGAGCGCGGCGAGGATGATCAGCATCCGCGTGCTCATGGACGCCCGCGAGTCTCCCATGCGACGGCGGGCGGCACCGCACCGCGGGTCGGTGCAGCCGACCGTCATCTCCGCCGATCGGCGAGGCGTTTATGCTTGACGGGGCCACCGGGCGGTGGCGGACGACCAGGCGACAGCAGGACCAGCCCGTTCGGATGGCGCGCGCACAGCGACTGATCGACACGGCGAAGCGCTCGCTGCCGGAGGGAACCTTCGTCGTCGGGCTCGGGCTCCTCGTCTCGGGCGTCACCGCGTACGGCTTCCAGATCCTGTCGTTCCGCGCGCTGAGCAAGGGCGACTACACGGCGCTCAACGGCCTGTGGGTGATCGCGTTCGTCCTCGCACCCGGCTTCTTCCTGCCGCTGGAGCAGGAGGTCGGACGCGCCGTCGCCGACCGGCGCGCCCGGGCCGTCGGTGGCGGTCCGGTCGTGAGACGGGCCGCGATCGCGGGCGCGCTCCTGTGCGGGGCGCTGGTCGCGATCGCGCTCGCGACCGAGGGCGTGTCGGACGCGGTCGGTGCCAAGGGACTGAGCGGCTGGTTCTTCCACGACCGCGGGGTGCTGGTCCCGTGCCTCGCCATCGCGCTCGCGACCTACGCGACGCAGATGATCACGCGAGGCACGTTGTCGGGAAACGGCCGCTTCAAGCCCTACGGCATGATCCTGGGGGCCGAGGGCGTCATCCGCATCGCGCCGGTCGTGGTGCTCTATGCGGCGGGTGTGAAGGAGCTGCTCTGGTACGGGCTCTGCTTCGCGGTCCCGCCCCTCCTCGCGAGCGTTGTCGCCGTCCGCGGCGAGCACGGGCTGCTGACGCCGGGCCCACAAGCCGAGTGGTCGGAGCTGTCGGTCAACCTGTCGTGGCTGTTCGCAGGGTCGGTGCTGTCGCAGGCGCTCAGCTACTCACCCGTTGTCGGCATCCTCGTGCTGGCGAACGGCAAGAGCCAGCGCGACATCGCCGCCGACTTCATCGTCGGCTTCTTCATCGCCCGCATCCCGATCCTGCTGTTCCAGGCCGTGCAGGCCGCACTGTTGCCGCGTCTCGCCGCCCTCGCCGGGTCCAACCGCATCGCCGACTTCCGGGCCGGCCTCAACAAGCTCGTCGTGATCGTGGTCAGCATCGGCCTGCTCGGCGTCGCCGGCGGCGGCATCCTCGGCTCGACCGCAGGCAAGATCCTGTTCGGTAACAAGTTCAAGCTCCACAACGGCGACCTCGCCCTGCTCGCGGCCGGCTGCGGGCTGTTCGTCCTGGCCCTGACGCTCGCCCAGGCCCTCATCGCATTGCTGGGCCACTCCCGGGCGACCTACGCGTGGATCGTCGGCAACGTCGTCTTCGTCGCGGTCACCGCCGTCGCGTCACACGACCTGTTCCTACGCGTCGAACTCGGCTTCCTCGCCGGCGCCGCCGCATCCGCACTCGTGATGGGATGGCTGCTGAAGGCCCGCATGACCGCCGGCATCCGAGCCGACAGCCTCGCCCACCTCGTCGAACAGATCGAGCACGAACCCCTCGAGATCTGAGTCTGGCTAGGGCGCCAAACTAAGGGACTGCTGCACGTTCGGTTGAGCTTCCCCCGCTGTGACGGACGGGGTGGTTGTGGTGATCATGCCGCGTGGGCGGTCTCATAGTCGATGGGGCTGAGCATCCCGACGTAGGAGTGTCGCCGGCGCGGGTTGTACCAGCATACGATCCAGTCGAAGATCGCGAGCGCGAGTTGCTGGCGGGTCGCCCAGTGGTGCTCGTCGAGGAGTTCGAGCTGCAGGGTGCCGAAGAAGCTCTGAACCGCCCTGGGTTACTTGGAGGCTCCTGACCTTGGAAACGAGGATGGAGTCATGCCAGGTGAGAAGACGCCAGGGAAGCCGACCACGCGTCGGTATACGGATGCGGAGAAGGCCCAGGCGGTCCGGCTGGTCCGCCAGCTGCGGGCCGAGCTGGGGACGGAGCATGGGACGATCCAGCGGGTCGCTCGCCAGCTCGGCTACGGGGTCGAGTCGGTGCGGCTCTGGGTTCGCCAAGCCGATATCGACGATGGGTTGAGCGCGGGGACGACCTCGGCGGAGGCGGAACGGATCAAGGCGCTCGAGCAGGAGGTGCGGGAGCTGCGTCGGGCGAACGCGATCTTGAAGTCGGCGTCGGCTTTCTTCGCGGCGGAGCTCGACCGCCCACAGAAGTGATCGTGCGTTACATCGACGCGCACCGCACCGAGTTCGGAGTCGAGCCCATCTGCAACGTGTTGCGGGTGGCTCCGAGCACCTACTACGCGGCGAAGCAGCGGCCGGCCTCGGCGCGGGCGATCCACGACGCGGTGATGGTCCCGATCCTGGTCGCCCTGTGGCAGGCGAACTACCGGGTCTACGGGGCCCGCAAGCTCTGGAAGGCAGCGCTGCGCGGTGGTCATGAGATCGGTCGCGATCAGGTTGCCCGGCTCATGCGAACGGCCGGGATCGAAGGAGTCCGCCGGCGGCGGCGCGTGCGGACCACCAAGGCCGACCCGGCGGCGCCTCGCCCACCTGACCACGTGCAGCGCGACTTCACTGCGTCGCGGCCGAACGAGCTGTGGGTCACCGACTTGACCTGTGTCCCGACCTGGTCGGGGGTCGCGTACGTGTGTTTCATCGTCGACGCGTTCTCCCGCATGATCGTCGGCTGGCGCGTCGCCGCGCACATGCGCACCGACATGGTCCTCGACGCGCTCGAGATGGCCCGCTGGAAACGCGGCACCCGCCTCGAAGGGTTGATCGCACATTCCGATGCGGGCAGTCAGTTCACGAGTGTGCGCTACGGCGAACGCCTCACCGATCTCGGCGCGATCCCCTCGATCGGCAGCGTCGGCGACAGCTACGACAACGCCCTCGCCGAGACCGTCAACGGCCTCTACAAGACCGAGCTGATCCGCGGATCCGGGCAGGGACCGTGGAAGACGATCGAAGAAGTCGAACTCGCGACCCTCGGCTGGGTCCACTGGCACAACACCGAACGCCTCCACGGCTACCTCGGCGACACGCCCCCAGCCGAGTTCGAAACCGCTCACTACGCTGCCGTCAGCGCGGGCAGCGAGGCAGCCTGAAACCAAACCACCGAGCCTCCACGAGACCCAGGGCGACTCAGTATGACATTGAGCCGGAGCAGCGGATGCGTCAGACCCACCAGATCGGGCATGACAGCGCTCCGCGGGCCTGCGCCCGAATCGGGTCAGAGGACGACGTGCGGACCTGTGAGGCTTGACCAGACCAACTCGAAGCTGATCCCGGTCAGTCCGTCGTGCTCCACGATGGAACGAAGCCCCGGTTCGTCATCGTCATCTCGCTCAAGGAGAAGCGTATCGACCGAGTCGGTCTCGGGAACCTGGAACAAGGCTGATTCCGAGAGGCGGTGCTCCAGGAACACGTAGCGCTTGAAGATACAGTCAACGTCACTTCGTTCAGCATCGAGGCAGTTGACGTTGTGCAGGACGTTCAGCAACAGCAGGTCGTCACGCTGAGGTCCGAGCGGCAGGAACTCCGTCATGTACTCGACCGTCATGCCGAGTCGCTCGCGGGTCTCGGCCGTCATCGCGTACCGCCAGGTTCCTGAGACGGCGAAGATGTCCGGCTCGGGGAGGCGGACGTTCTCGCTGTACACAGCGGGAGGCTCCCAAGAGTCAGTGAGGGGCACTCCAACGGGCAGGAAGAGGTACCGGTCGAAGTCCGCCGAGCCCGACGGGTAGTCGAGCAGGAGCGACTGGAAATCGTTTACCTCAGCAACGAGGCGGTGGACGCGTATCTCGCCGACCAGGGCTCGCACTCCCAGTTACCGTTACGCCGCCACGTCGCCGGTCCGACCCTCTTCTTGAAGGGAGGATACCGTGCCCCGCCCCGGACACCCCCAAACTTCGATCGGCCCCAGGGCCGTGCCTCGTAGGCTGCGGCGATGCTCGGCGGTACGTACAACGGGCTGACGGCCGGTCAGTGGGACGCCTTCGACGCCATCTCGGCGAGGCTCCGATCCCAGAAGCGTACCGGAGAGAGGTACGCGGGCTTCGAGTACCGCCTGATCAGCAAGGCGGCGTATCCCAGTGGCTTCGCTGAACTCGTTCAGGCGTTGCAGTCGGGTGACGCCGCTGCGGTGGAGCCCGCGATCCTCTGGCTGGACAGCGACGTTTTCTGCTTGCACTCGGGCTACGCGAAGGAACGGGTGATGCGGTACCTCGCTCGCTCGGTGCTCTCAACTCGCCAGGCCGCTCGTGTCCGGCGGCTGTTGCTACGGGTTGTTGAGCGCGGCGGACGACCGGAGTTTCGGATGGCGTGCCGGTTGGCGCGACGAGTGGAGACTCATGAGTTCCGCCGTTCGCTCGCGACGCTGGCGGCCGACGAAGATCCAGGTGTGGCGGATCGCGCCGGATGGATGCTCGCGGCATGCGAGCGAAACGATTCCGTCCGATGAGGCCGAGGTGCCGGGGCAAGGTCCTCGTCCTCACCTGATCCGGCACCTCGGTGCCCAAACGCTAGGTCGATCTCGGCCGCACTACCGGCCGTAACCGTCGATCGACGGGCCTAACCGAACTGGTCACGGCGCTGCGAGCCGGGAGCAGCCGGTATCGTCGGAGGGCCTGAATTACGCGGAGCCTTACGCGGAGGCTTCCGCGGAGTCCCCGCCCCCGTAGCTCAGGGGATAGAGCGTCGGTTTCCTAAACCGTGCGTCGCAGGTTCGAATCCTGCCGGGGGCGCAGACATCTCGGATGGCACGCGCGTTCGCCCAGGTGGACCGCGATCGCAGGCCCGGCCCGCGTGACGCCCGCGACCGCGGAGCAACCAGTGGCACCCTGACGGCGGATCGTTGCCTCTCATGGACGCGGCCCGGGGAGAGCAGCAGACTGACCGTATGGGCGGTACGGGCTACGCGGAATCGAGGAGGCGAGGATGCCATTCGCAAGCGTGGTGCACGTCCAGTTCACTGGGGACGGTGACCCGGCCGCCGGTGAGAAGATGCTTCGCGAGCAGCTCGTTCCGAGGCTACGAAGCCAGTCGGGCTTCCAGGGCGCCCGGTTCTACCGCCGCGCCGACGGAGCGGTCGGGATGGGCGTGGCCGTCTTCGACACCGAGGAGCAGGCGAAGGCCGGCGAAGACGTGATGGTCAACGACCGGCCGTCTGAGGCGCCCACCGTCACCAGCAGCGCCGTCTACGAGATCATCCTCGAGGCGTAGCGGGCTCCGGACATGAGCTGACCTCTTCTGAACCGTGCATCGCAGGGTCGAGTCCTGCGATCGCGTCGACCCGATCGCGTTGACCGACGCGGTCCACGACTCTCGGTGAGCTCACCGGGAGCTGCACCGTGACGCGGAGCCCGCCGGCGGCCCGGGGGGTGAGGGTGAGGGTTCCGTCGTGTGCCTGGGTGATGCTGTCGACGATCGCCAGACCGAGACCGACGCCTGCATGGTCGGTGCGGACGCGCCTGGTGCCGCGCTGAAACGGCTCGACGAGCGTGGACGCCAACTCCGGGGCGAGCTGCTCGCCGGTGTTCTTGACGGTGAGCACCACACTCTTGGAGTGAATGCTCGTCGTGACCCATACCGTGCCGTGATCGGGCAGGTTGTGGACGATCGCGTTGTGCACGAGGTTCGTCGTCATCTGCAGCAGGAGCGCGCGCGAACCGACGGTCGGGGTCGTGTCGCCGGAGGTCTCGATCGTGACACCGCGTTCTTCGGCGAGGGGGAGGAGCGTTTCCACGGCTTCTTCCGCGATGAGGGACAGATCGACGGGTTCTCGGGTGAACGACCGCTGGTCGGCGCGGCTGAGCACGAGCAGTGCTTCGGTGAGGTCGATCGCTCGGGTGTTGACGGCGTAGAGGCGGTCGACCAGCTCGCCGGCGTCGCGGTTCGGATCGTTGCGGGCCACGTCGAGAAGGGTCTGCGTGATCGCGAGCGGGGTGCGCAGCTCGTGGGAGGCGTTGGCCGCGAATCTCCGCTGTTCGGCGACGTGGGCTTCGAGCCGTGCGAGCATGGCGTCGAAGGCGTCGGCGAGCTCGCGGAACTCATCGGTGCGGCCCGGTAGCCGGATTCGGTGGGAGAGCGATCCGGTCGCGGCCGTGCGCGTGGCGTCCGTGATGCGTGTCAGGGGCGCGAGCATGCGGCCGGCGAGGATCCACCCACCCAGCAGACCGAACACCAGCAGGAACGCCAGCACGATGGCCGCGACCGAGCCGAAGCCGTTCAGAGGATCGGAGCGGTCGATGACGAACCACCACGAGGGATGCATGTGCGCGAGCGCACCGTCGGGGATGTAGCGCAGCACGACCAACCAAACCGCCGCGAGCATCAAGATGCCGGCGAGCATCAGGAAGCCGGCATAGCTGAGCGTGAGTTTCAGGCGAACGCTCAAACCGGGTCCCCTATCCACGTCCGCCTCCCTCGCTTCCGTCGTCTGGTGCGGTGTCGATGCGGTACCCGACGCCGGGCACGGTGGCGATGATCCAGGGCTCGCCGAGCCGCTTCCGGAGTGCGGACACCGTGATGCGCACGGCGTTGGTGAACGGGTCCGCGTTCTCGTCCCACGCCCGCTCCAGCAGCTCCTCGGCGCTGACGACGCCGCCCTCGGCAGCGACGAGGACCTCGAGCACGGCGAACTGCTTCCTGGTCAGCGCGACGTAGCGGCCGTCGCGGTGGACCTCGCGGCGGAACGGGTCGAGCCGTAGGCCGGCGATTTGACGCACCGGTGGTCTGTTGTAGGCGCGCCTGCGGTCGAGCGCTCTGAGACGGAGGACGAGCTCTCGGAGCTCGAACGGCTTCGTGAGGTAGTCGTCGGCGCCGAGCTCGAAGCCGGTGGCCTTGTCGTCGAGGCGGTCGGCCGCGGTGAGCATGAGGATCGGGATCCCGCTGCCGGATGCAACGATGTGTTCGGCGATCTCGTCACCGGACGGTCCGGGGATGTCGCGGTCGAGGACGGCGATGTCGTAGGCGTTGCTGCTCAGCAGCTTCAGAGCGGTGTCGCCGTCACCTGCGATGTCCGCGGCGATCGCTTCCAGGCGCAGGCCATCGCGGATGGCTTCCGCCATGAAGGGCTCGTCCTCGACGATCAACACACGCGTTCCCGGATGCTAGCGAGCGGGGCATATCGCCGACGTATCGAAAACCACATACGGGCTGGCAACACCACGCTGCCTTGAGTGGAGGGCATGACCTGCTCCGTGGAGGTGGAGCCCCTGCGGGGTTCGCTCGGCGCCCGCGTGCACGGCGTCGACGCTCGCCGACCGATCGGTCCGGACGACCTGGCCGTGATCCGCAGCGCGCTGCTGGACCGGCGCGTGTTGTTCCTTCGTGGGCAGGACTTGAGCGCCGAGGAGCAGCTCGCGTTCGCGACCCAGTTCGGTGTGCCGTGCGTCGATCCGGTGTCGCGTCTGGCGGGCCGGCCGAACCTGCTCTCGTACATCGAGGACACGGAGCAGCGGCCGCCGGCCGAGTTCCCCTGGCACACCGATCTCTCGTGGTTGCGCACTCCACCCGCGTTCGGCATCCTCAACGCTCGCGTCGTCCCCGACCGGGGTGGCGACACGATCTGGGTCGATCTCTTCGCGGTGTACGACGCGTTGCCGACGGAGGTGAAGCGGCGGGTGCAGCAACTCGAACTGCAGCATCGACCTCGGCCGCACTACTTCGAGACGGTCCGCCGTCACCATGGCGACGAGATCGCCGACCGCCTGGTCGCCGAGCACCCGCCCGTCGCGCACCCGCTCGTGCGGCCACACCCGTGCAGCGGGCGGCCGGCCCTCTTCCTGTCGCCCTTGTACGCCGATTCGGTCGTCGGGCTGTCGCCCTCACGCTCCCGGTCGCTCCTCACGTCGTTGGAGCACTACCTCGACGAGCCGCGGTTCCAGCTTCGGTGGAAGTGGGAGCAGCACGATCTGGTCATCTGGGACGAAGCGAGTACCAACCACCGTGCGCTCGGCGACCACCACCCGCGGCACCGGCGCATGCGCCGTTGCTCGGTCGCGGCCTCGGCCCCTTGCGCCCACACGGTGCCGTGAGCACGCGTCCGCCGGCACATCGCGCCAGCACCGACTTCCCCGTGTCGCGCGAGCAGGTCTTGCGCCTCGCGGTGCGCAGCGCCGTGCGCGTCCCCGGGAACGTCATCGAGTTCGGTGTCGCCGAGGGCGCGTCGACTCGGGTCCTGCGCAGCGAGCTGCGACGCCTGCGGCGCCAGCAGCCGAAGATCGGAAGCCGGCGCCTGTTCGCATGTGACTCGTTCCGCGGGCTTCCCGAGCCGTTCGAAACGCTCGCCGCGGGGACGTTCGCGTGCGATCCGCCCCGGATCCGCGGCGTGGAGCTCGTGGTCGGCTCCTTCGCCGACACCCTCGACGACGCGCTGGCTCGACGGGTCGGTCGGGTCGCGCTCGCCTCGCTCGACGCCGACCTCGAGTCGTCGACCATGTCCGCGCTTCGATGGCTGACACCGTTGCTCGACCAGGGCAGCTTGCTCCTCTTCGACGAGTTCGACGGCGACGGCGCCGCCGAGCGGCGCGCCTACGAACGGTGGGCCCACGAGACCGGGGTGCCGACGGTCAAGGTCGCCGAGTTCATCCGCCCGACGGCCGGCTTCGCCACCGAGAACGACCGGCGTGTCCTGTTCCAGGTCACGCGGCGCTCCTGACTCCGGGAAGACGGCGCGCGTATCGCCCGCGTATCGAGAACCCCATACGTGCTGGCAACACGACGCTGCGTTGACTCGGGGGCGTGACCTCCAGCGCACGGGCGCGAAGGACGACCGGTCGCAAACCCGGGGTCCTCGTCGCCGGCCTGCTCGTCGTCGTCGCGGCGATCGCCGCACCGTTCGGCTACCAGGCGCTGGCGTCCTCGTCCTCGTCCGCGTCCTCGACCGCGTCCTCGACCGCGTCCTCGACCTCGTCCTCGACCTCGTCCTCGACGGCCGCACCACCCGTCGCCGATCTCGGCAGTCGACCCCGTGGTGCGCCCACTGCGCCCGACGACGTCCTGCGCGGCGAGCGACGCGGCGCGCTCGGCGAGGCCGACGGTGTCGTCCCCGACGGCGTGACGGTGTTCGACGGCGGGTATCCGGCCGTCGCCAAGCTCGATCCGGCCCTCCTCCGGGCCCTCCGGCGCGCGGCAACCGACGCTGCGCACGACGGGGTCCGGCTCTACGTCGACAGCGGCTGGCGATCCAAGAAGTACCAGCAGCGACTCCTCGACGACGCGATCGCGAAGTACGGGCTCGAGACGGGAAGCTGCCCGATGGGTCGCCACCCCCGGCACGTCCGCCCACGTGTCGGGGCACGCCGTCGACATCGGGCACTCGGACGCCACGGCGTGGTTGTCCCGACACGGCGCCGAGTACGGGCTCTGCCAGATCTACGGCAACGAACCCTGGCACTACGAGCTGCGTCCCGAAGCCGTCGGTCACGGATGCCCTCGCAGGTACGCCGACCCGACGGACGATCCGAGGATGCAGCAGTGACCAGCTTCCGGAATGCTGCCTGGTGGCGCATTGCGAACGGTGTGTCCGGGCAGTAGATCCAGTCGTCCCGCGGATCTTCGTCCGGGATGTCCGGTGCGATGTCGAGAAGCGGTCGTCAACTCCGTCCCAGGGGTACAACGCGGCCGGGAGAGGCCCGGCCGCCGTCACACCCCACGCGAGGAGGACCCCATGGCCAAGTACCTGCTTCTCAAGCACTACCGGGGCGCGCCGGCGCCGGTCAACAACGTCCCGATGGACCGGTGGACGCCCGACGAGGTCGAGGCGCACGTCCGGTTCATGCACGACTTCGCGGCCCGGCTCGAGAGCAGCGGCGAGTTCGTCGACGCGCAGGCGCTGTCGCCCGACGGCGTGTGGGTCCGCTCGGACGGTGAGGGTCGACCGCCGGTGACCGACGGCCCGTTCGCCGAGACGAAGGACCTGATCGCGGGCTGGATGGTCGTCGACGTCGACAGCTACGAGCGCGCCGTCGAGCTCGCCGGGGAGCTGTCGGCCGCACCCGGCGCGGGCGGCGAACCGATCCACGAGTGGCTGGAGGTGCGGCCGTTCCTGTCGGCGCCGCCGACGGTCACGCAGTGACCGTGGACGCGGTCGAGCTGCGCACGCTCGTCCCCCGAGTGCTGAGCGTCCTCGTCGGTCGCGGTGCGGACTTCGCGACCGCCGAGGACGCGGTGCAGGAGGCGCTGATCCGGGCGCTCACGGCATGGGAGACGGAGCTGCCCGCCGACCCGACGGGGTGGCTCGTCACGGTCGCGTGGCGAGTCTTCCTCGACATGGCGCGGTCGGACGCGGCCCGCCGTGCTCGAGAGGCGCGGGTCGACGGCGAGGTGCCGGCGGGCACGGTCCCGAGCGCGGACGACACGCTGCATCTCTACTTCCTGTGCGCGCACCCCGACCTGACCCCGTCGTCGGCGGTCGCGCTGACCCTGCGGGCCGTGGGCGGCCTCACCACCCGCCAGATCGCACAGGCGTACCTGGTGCCCGAGGCGACGATGGCGCAGCGCATCAGCCGCGCCAAGCGCACCGTCGCGCAGGCCGGCCTCCACCGGCCGGGCGACGTTCGCACGGTGATGCGCGTGCTGTACCTCGTCTTCAACGAGGGCTACTCCGGCGACGTCGACCTCGCGGCGGAGGCGATCCGGCTGACCCGCCAGCTCACGTCCCTGGTCGACGACCCCGAGGTCGACGGGCTGCTCGCCCTCATGCTGCTGCACCACGCCCGGCGCGCCAGCCGCACCCGGCCCGACGGGAGCATCGTGCCGCTCGCGGAGCAGGATCGCAGCCAGTGGGACACCACGCTCGTCGCCGAGGGAGTCGACATCCTGCAGGCCGCGTTGGCCCGCGGTCAGCTCGGCGAGTACCAGGCGCAGGCCGCGATCGCGGCGCTCCATGCCGACGCGATGCGCGTGGAGGAGACCGACTGGGTGCAGATCGTGGAGTGGTACGACGAGCTGCTCCGGTTCGCCGACACACCGATCGTGCGGCTCAACCGCGCCGTCGCCGTCGGTGAGGCCGACGGCCCTCTCGCGGGGCTGGCGGCACTCGCCGGCGTCGACGAGCACGTCCCGCGGTACGAAGCCGTGGCGGCATATCTCCACGAGAAGAACGGCGATCTCGAGCTCGCCGCCCGGCTCTACGCCGACGCGGCGCGCAACGCGCCCAGCCTCGCCGAGCGCGACCACCAGACCCGTCAGGCGGCGCGGCTCAACCAGCAGCTGCAACACGGCGATCGCAGCTGAGAGACGAGCCGTTCGTCCGGTCGTCAGCCCGTCAGCGGCGCGAGCAGCTCCACCATCTCCGGCTGCCCGAAGTGCTCGGCCCAGCCGAGCGGGGTGGCGTCGAACCGGGCGTCGTGGACGTCGGGGTCGGCGCCGAGCCGGAGGAGGAGCCGGGCCATCTCGACGTCACCCCGCCCGGCGGCCTCGTGGAGCGCGGTCTCCCACGCCTGCTCCATCGGGATGTCGGTGCGGCCGCGGGCGTTGACGTCGAACCCGAGCTCGACGAGGAGCTCGATCGCAGCCAGGTTGCGCCGCGCCGCGGCCCAGACGACGAGCGCGGGCCGCTCGCGGCGGGCGTCGGCGACGGAGGGCCGCAGCCGCTCGACCGCCTCGCGGTCGCCGGCGAGGATCGCGGCGACCAGGCCGTCGACGCCGTCGGCGCGTGGCGGCGCGGCTCCCCGCGCGACGAGCCACCGGGCAAGCTCGGGGCACCCGGCGAGCGCGGCGACCTCGGCCGGTGTGCGGCCGTCGGACGTCCGCAACGGCGCCGGGCGGCCCCCGGGCGCGGCATAGGGCGCGCGGAAGTCGACGCCGTGCTCGACCAGCAGCTCGACGCGGTCTCGCATGTCGTGGACGAGCGCCCACCAGAGCTGGCCCCGCAGCATCTCCTCCGGCGCGTCGATCGTGTGCCCCAGCCGCTCGCGCCACGGTCCACCGTCCCCCCGCCCCAGCCCGTGCTCGAGCAGCAGGACCAGATGGCGGTCGTCGGTCCCGAACTGGCGGTTGTAGAGCGCCTGCGGGTCGTTGGCGTCGGCGCCGGCGTCGAGGAGGAGCTCGGCGAGCGCGAACGCGTGTGGATGCTCGGGCCGGTCTCCTTCGCCGCTGCCGAGCGCGCCGGTCAACGCGGTGAACGGCGACGGCAGCCCGTGCCAGAGGTAGCCGGCGTTCGGGTCGGCTCCGTGCGCGAGCAGCAGGCGCGCGGTGCCGAGCACCGCCGCCTCCGTGACCGCGGGGTCGTGGCGCGCGTACGCGAGATACAGGAGCGGTTCCCAGCCGTACGGGCCGCCGTCACGCCGGGCGGCACCCGGGTCGACGGCGAGGAGCCGCGCCGCCGCGTCGACGTCGCACGCCGCGGCGGCCGCATGGATGCTCGACGCGGTGATCTCGGGATGGTCGGCGAGGACGCGCGCGGCGCGCTGCCACCGCGACGGCTCGTCGTCCCCGTAACGCAGGCACGCCAGCGTGAGGAACTCGTCGGTCGGGTCGGTCGTGTCGCCGACCTCGTCGGGCGCACGCGTGTAGTGGTCGAGCACCTCGAGGTGCTGCTTCAGGCGGGCCCACGACGCGAACCCGTAGTGGCGGGCCACCACGAGCTGCGCGCCGGTCAGGCTCACCGCGTGGGCACCGTCCGGGTGGTGCGCGGCGACGAGATCGAGCGCGCCGGGCACGCCGGCGCGGGCGAGGTCGCGGAGATCCTTCGCCTGCTTGCGCAGCTGCTCGATGCTCGGATTGTCGGGGAGCGGGACGGTCGGCAACGCGACCTCCTTTCGCCGCCTGCGGTCCGCGTCGTCAGGCCGAAAGGAGGCACCGAGGCCAACCGATCACGACATCGAAGCTCGGGTGGGCTCAGCCCTCTCCGCGGACCCGGTGGCGCCCCGTGCGCCGGGCGCGAGGCTACCGCCCCGTCGTGCACCGCCCGATGCTTCGCGGGGCATCCCATGGTGCCGAGCAAGGACGCGAGCGTGCTACCAACAGGGGCGGTTCCACCCGTTGACGGCCGAACGATCCGAGGAGCCAAGGAGCACCTGGATGCGGTTCTCGCTCTCGTTGCCCGTGCTGCGCGCGCCGGACACGCCCGACCCGTACCGCGAGACGTTCGCGCTGGCGCGTCTCGCCGAGGACGCCGGGTTCGACACCGCGACGATCGGTCACCACCACTTCCTTCCCGGCAACCTCGCCGACCCGCTCACGGTCCTCGCTGCCGTGGCGGTGCGGACCGATCGCCTGCGGGTCGGGACCGGCATCTTCCAGCTCCCGATCCACAACCCGGTCCGGGTCGCCGAGCAGGTCGCGACGATCGACGAGCTGTCGGGCGGTCGCATCTCGCTCGGCGTCGGCACCGGGTGGTGGCCGCTCGAGTACGCGGTGCACGGCTCGAGCTACGAGGAGCGCGGCGCCCGCATGGAGGAGGCGCTGCGGATCCTTCGGCTCGTGTGGACGCAGGAGTCGGTGTCGTACGAAGGTCGGTTCTGGTCGTTCCCCGAGCTGACCGTGTACCCGAGACCGGTGCAGCAGCCCCATCCGCCCCTGTGGGTCGCCGGCGTCGCCACCGTCGCCGTCGAGCGCGCGGCGCGCCTCGGCGACGCGTGGCTCTGCGGGCCCGTGCAGTCGCTTGCCAAGGCGCAGGCGTGCCTCGACGTGTACCGGCGGGCCTGCGCCGCACAGGGCCGGCAGCCCGACTGGATCCTGCGGCGGTTCGCGTGGCTCGGCGCCGACGGCCGCGCCGTCCGCGACGAGGTGCTGCCCGTCTACGTCGACGGCCTGCTCGAGCACTGGCGCGAGTCGGTCGAGGACCCGGAGGAGAAGGCGCTGTTCGCGCGGCTCGACGCCGGCGAGAACGTGACACCGGAGGAGATCGCCCGCGACCGGCTCCTCTACGGCTCGCCCGACGACATGATCGGGCAGATCGAGCGGTACCGGGCACTCACGGGATGTGCGCACGTGCACGCGGCGTTCGGAGCCGGGCTCCCGGGCAACGCGGCGCAGGCGTCGCTCGGAGGCTTCGACGAGATCGCGGCGATGATCCGTCTCTTCGGGCGGGAGGTGATCCCCGCCTTCGCGGCCTGAGCCGGAGCGGCGGCCGAGACCCTTGACATGCAGCCTGTCGGCTGCGTATCTTTGGCAGCCAGATGGCTGCGTATTTCTCCGCGGACGCCGCTCACCCGCCGTTGGACGACGTGTTCCGGGCGCTGGCCGACCCGAGCCGGCGGCAGTTGCTCGACAGCCTCAACGGCCGGAACGGGCAGACCCTCTCGGAGCTGTGCTCAGGGCTCGAGATGGCCCGCCAGTCGGTGAGCAAGCACCTCGCGATCCTCGAGGCGGCGAACCTCGTCACGACCGTCCGCCGGGGCCGGGAGAAGCTCCACTACCTCAACCCGGCTCCCATCCACGAGATCGGCCAGCGGTGGATCACCCGCTACGAGCAGGCGCGCGTCGACGCGCTCGGCGACCTGAAACGAGCACTGGAGGAGGAGAGCGCGGTGTCGAGGCCCACGTTCGTGTACACGACCTACATCCGGACGACCCCCGAGCAGCTCTGGGAGGCGCTCACCAGCCCCGCGTTCACCAGCCGCTACTGGGGCGCGACGTTCGACACCGACTGGCAGCCCGGCTCGACGATGCGGTGGGAGCTGCGCGGCGTGACCATCGACGATCCGGAGCAGGTCGTCGTCGAGGCCGATCCGCCCCGCCGGCTCTCCTACCGCTGGCACACGCTCACGCCGGAGCTCGCCGACGTCCTCGACCTGACCGACGAGGCACACGAGCGCATCGTCGCCGAGCGTCGGTCGACGGTCACCTTCGACCTCGAGCCGCTCGACGGTCTGGTCAAGCTGACCGTCGTCCACGACGGCTTCGACGAAGGCAGCGTGATGGCGCAGCTCGTCACCGGCGGCTGGCCGTCGGTCCTCTCGAACCTCAAGACGCTGCTCGAGACCGGGGAGACCCTGCCGCCGAGCGCCGAGCCGCCGGCCGCCGCCCGGCTCGGACTGACCCGATGAGCCGCTCCGACGAAGGAGGGACGGAGATGACGACCCACAGCACGGCGACGCGTGAGGAGTGGCTCACGGCGCGGCGCGCGCTGCTCGACGCCGAGAAGGAGCTGACCCACCGCAGCGACGAGGTGGCTCGCCTCCGGCAGGAGCTCCCGTGGGTCCGGATCGACAAGGACTACCGGTTCGAGACCGACGACGGCGACGCGTCGTTGGCCGACCTGTTCCGCGGGCGCTCGCAGCTCCTCATCTACCACTTCATGTTCGGCCCCGAGTACACGGCCGGCTGCCCGTCGTGTTCGGCGATCGCCGACGGCTTCAACGGCTCGGTCGTCCACCTCGAGAACCACGACGTCGCGTTCACGGCGGTGTCGCTCGCGCCCATCGCGGCCGTCCAGGCCTACAAGCGCCGGATGGGCTGGACCTTCCCGTGGGCCTCGTCGCTCGGCAGCGACTTCAACTACGACTTCCACGTGTCGTTCACCGAAGAGCAGCAGCGCCACGGTGTCATCGAGTACAACTTCGCGCTGCGCGACATCGGTGCCGCGCTCGAGCCCGGCAAGGGTCCGGTCGAGCACGCGGCCATGACCGGCACCGACGTCGCGACGTACATGCGGCAGATGCCGGGGGTCAGCGCGTTCGCGCTCGAAGACGGTGTCGTGTACCACACGTACTCGGCGTACGCGCGGGGAGTCGATGCGATCTGGGGCATGTACCCATGGCTCGACCGTGCCCCGAAGGGACGCAACGAGACCGGGCCGTGGTGGCGTCACCACGACCGGTACGACGAGCGCTGACCACGGTCAGGCGGGGGCGAGCTCCGTGTAGCGCGGGTCGAAGAAGGTCGCGCGCGCCATCACGCGGCGCGCCGGGTGGTAGTCGCTGGCGCCGTAGTGCTGGCATGCGACGTTGTCCCAGAAGGCCACCGACCCGGCACGCCACGCGAACCGGCACTGCAGCTCGGGGAGCTCGGCCTGCGCGCAGAGCAGGTCGAGCAGCGCGTCGGCCTCGTCGGGCGGGAGGCCCGTGATCTCGCGGGTGAACATCCGGTTCACGAACAGGGTCGGCCGCCCGGTCGCCGGGTGGCGGATGGCGACGGGATGCTCGACGGGCGGATTGGCGGCCCGGACGCGGTCGAGCCGGTCGCCGTACTTCGTGGCGTAGGCGCCGATGCTCCAGTCGTGCACGGCGACGAGCCCGCGTAGGCGCGCCCGCACGACGGCCGGCAGGTCGTCGTAGGCGGCGGCCATGTCGGCGAACAGCGTGTCACCCCCGGCGGGCGGCACCTCGATGGCGCGGAGGATGGTGCCGGCCGTCGGCATCGGCCGGAACGTGCTGTCGCTGTGCCAGCCGTTCTCGAGGCCGGGTGTCCCGGCGTCGCGTGTGAAGACGACGAGGTTGTCGGCCGGGTTCTCGCGCGTGGTGGGTTCGAGCTGGTCGTCGGTGAGGACGCCCCAGCGCGCCGCGAAGTCGGCGTGCTGCTGCGGCGGGAGGTGCTGGTCGGAGAAGAAGAGGACTTTCCATTCGAGCAGCGCCCGCCGGAGCTCGTCGAGGAGCTCGTCGTCGCACGGCTCGGCGAGGTCGACGTCGTCGACGTGGGCACCGAGCGTGATCCCGACCGGCGTCAGCGAGAAGCGGGTCGGGCGGCACGGCTCGACGCCGTCGGGCAGACGCCGCAACGTCTTCGGTCCCGTGACGGGTCGGCGCACGGTCGGCTCCTCTCGCTCCCGGTCCGTCCCCCTACTGCCCGATGCTGAGGCCCCCGTCGACGCGCACGAGCGCGCCGGTCGTGAACGACGACGCCGGGCTGGCGAGGAACAGCGCCGCGGTGACGATCTCCTCGGGCTGGCCGGCGCGCCCGAGCGCGTTGCCGGGGTGCTCGCGCATCTCCGGTGTCCACGCCTTGGAGATGTCGGTGAGGAACGGACCCGGCGACAGCGTGTTGACGCGCACCTTCGGCGCGTACTCGGCCGCGAGCGAACGGGTCATCGCGTTGAGCGCGGCCTTCGCGCTCCCGTACGGGACGACGTACGGGAGCGGCGCGAGCGCGCCCGACGACGACACGTTGATGATGACGCCGCCGTCGCCTTCGGCCATGCGCTTGGCGACCTGGGTCGCGAGGCGGAACGGACCCTTGAAGTTGAGGCCGACGACGCTGTCGAAGAGCTCTTCGGTCACCTCGTGGCTCGGCATCGGCGGGCTCATGCCCGCGTTGTTGACGAGCACGTCGACGCGCCCGAACTCGGCGTACGCGACCTCGATCAGGTGGTCGATCGAGTCCCACTTCGCCGCGTGCACCGGCACGGCGAGCGCGCGGCGGCCGGTCGCGGTGCGCACCTCCTCGCAGACCTGCTCGCAGTTGTCGAGCTTGCGGCTGGCCACGATCACGTCCGCGCCGTGCTCGGAGAACGCCCGCACCATCTGGTAGCCGAGCCCACGGCTTCCGCCCGTGACCAGCGCGACGAGCCCGGTGAGGTCGAAGGACGGATCGAGGGTCATGCCGGCATTCTCCCTCAGCGCGGCTCGAGGCCCACCAGCCCCGCGAGCCGCTCCATCGAGCCCAGCCAGTCGTCGAGCGTGGTACGCCAGGGCGCGGAAACGACGTGCTGGATGCCCGCGGCCGCGAACTCCTCGGCCTCGCGGCGGATGCGGTCCGGCTCCATGCCGAGCGGGTCCCACCCGGTGCGCAGCGACACGACGAACGTCTCTTCCGGGCGGTCGGCCCGCAGCCGCCGCACGGGTTCGACGGCCTGCTCGGGTGTGATGCCGATGAGCTGGAAGCCGTCGCCGAGCTCGACGCCCCGCCGGTAGGCGCGCTCGCTCGACCCGCCAATCCAGACCGGGATCGGGTGCGCCGGCTGCGGGAGCACGCGGATGTCGTCGAAGTCCCAGTAGTCGCCGTGGAACGACGCCGGGTCGTCCGTCCAGCAGGTTCGCAGCAGATGGATGATCTCGTCGGTGCGGCGGCCGCGGTCCTCGAAGGTCCACTGCAGCGCGTCGAACTCGGCCTTCGACCAGCCCACGCCGACGGCGATCGTCATCCGGCCGCCGCTCAGCGCGTCGAGGCTGGCGAGACGGTTCGCGAGCGAGAGCGCGTTGTGCTGCGCGACGACGAGCACGCTCGTGCCGAGCCCGATGGTGGTCGTCGCCGCAGCTCCCCACGCGAGCGTCAGCAGGGGCTCGTACAGGAACGGCGACGGGTAGGTCTGCGCGGCGGGGTGCACGACGTGGTCGCTCACCCAGAGGTCGGCGAAGCCGAGCGCCTCCGCGTGGCGCGCTGCGCGTGCGATCGCGTCGGGCCCGGCGACGCGCCCGTACTGCGGGAGGTGGCTGCCGACGCGCACGCCGATCAGCGGCGGCCGAGGCTCGCCCGGAGCGCGACCTCGTCGGCCTCGATCGCCACCCGCACCGCCTGGAGGGCCCGTGCACGAGCCCGCCGCTTGGTCACCGTGTGGACCTTCCGGTCGTGTTGCGCGAGCTCGGCGACGGTCGCGTGGGCGGCGGCCATGAGCTCGTCCCGGGGGACGGCGCGGTCGAGGAACCCGGCGGCCACCGCCGCCTCGGGGTCGAAGATCTCGGCGTTGACGACGGCCCGGTGGAAGGAGGGCGGCGTCAGGCGCTGGCGCGCCATCTCGACGCCGAAGTCGGGCATCACGAGCCCGATGGCGACCTCGTTCACGCCGATGCGGTAGGCGCCGAGTGCGCCGACGCGGGCGTCCCCCGCGAGGAGCAGGAACGCCCCCATCGCGAGCGCGTGCCCCGTGCACGCGATCACGACGGGCGCCGGGAACGAGAGGAGCCGCTCCGCGAGCCGGAAGCCCGTGAGGACCATGTCGACCGCGGGCTCGCCGCCACCGGTCAGCGTCGGGAGGTGGAACCCGGCCGAGAACACCCCTGGCCGGCCGGCGAGCAGGACCGCGACGCCGTCGTCCTCGGCGCGGTCGAGCGCCCCGTCGAGCGCCGAGAGCACCTCGGGCGACAGCACGTTCACCTTGCCGTCGTCGATCGTGACGGTCGCGATCGCGCCGTCGGACTCGTAGCGCACGAAGTCGCTCACAGGGTGCGAACACTAGATGGTGGTCCCGCCGAGGCACGACGTTCTCTGAACGATCCGCTTCGACTGTCGACGTGCAACGTTCAGAGAACAGGGCTCCCGAGCAGCCGGCCGGGGAGCGCGCCGGCCTGGTCGCGGACGTCGGCACCATCGAGGCGGATGGGTACGCCGTTGACGAGCACGTGGCGCAGGCCGGCGGGCGCGTCGGCCGTCAGGCGGTCGGTGCCGGCCGGGAAGTCGCTCACGCGGCGCAGCGGGCCCGCGTCGAGCGAATCAAGGTCGAACACCACGAGATCGGCGGCGAGACCCTCGCGCACGTAGCCGCGGTCGGTCAGCCCGAGGAAGTCGGCGAGCTCGCCCGTGAGCTTGCGCACGCCCTGCTCGAGCGGCATGAGTTGACGGTCGCGCACCCAGTTCGACAGGAAGTCGAGCGGCAGCGACGCATCGCACATCTGCGAGTTGTGGGCACCGGCGTCGGAGAGGCCGAGGAGGCATCCGTCGGTGCGCAGGATGCGCTCGAGGAGCGGGACGTCGTCGTTGGCGAAGATGACGCGGAAGCGCGTCTCGAGGTCGTCGGCGAGCGCGACGTCGAGCGCGACCGCGGTCGGGTCCTCCCCGCGCTCGCGAGCGAGTTGCGCCACCGACTTGCCGACGAGCTCGGGCTGGTTCGGCGTCTCCTCCACGCTGAACTTGTCCCAGTTGGGGTCGACCCACTGCTTGCTCGCGAGGTCGCGGATCGCACGGGCGCGCCAGTCGGGATCGCGGTAGCGCGCGGCGCGCGCGGGCACGTCGAGCATCGAGAGCTCGCCGAACGCGGGGACCGGGTAGAACGACATCGGGTGCTCGAACGACACCTGGAAGCTGATGGGCCGCGGCGTCACCTGGGGATGCACCCGCGCGCCGGCGCGGAACGCGGGCTCGTGGACCGCGAGCTGCTGCTCGGGCCACGGCTGGCGCGGACTCCCGGCCGGATACGTGATGATCTGGCACCAGGTGACCGCGGCTCCGAGCCCGGGCTGGAGCCGGTAGATCCACTCGCAGTCCTCGTCGACGATCGCCGCGCACACGCCGCCCGCGTCGGCCGCGGCGCGCATCAACGCCTCGCACTCGGCCTGCGACCCCGTCACGGACGGCACCGGCCGCCCGCCGTCGGCGGTGTGGAAGTGCGAGCGGTCGGTCGAGAACCCGACGGCGCCCGCCGCCACCGCCTCGGCGACGACGCGCCGCATCTCGTCGATCTCCCGGGGCGTCGCTTCGCGTTCGTATCCGTCGGGGCCCATCACCCAGAGCCGCACCGCGGTGTGCCCGACGTAGGTCGCGAAGTTGACGCCGAGGCCGCGCTCGGCGACGCGGCGCCGGTACGACGGGTAGTCCTCCCACGACCAGTCGACGCCCAGCTTCAGCGTCTCGGCCGACATGTCCTCGACGAAGTGGAGGGTGCGCACCATCGTGTCGCGCGACGCCTCGCGGCACGGGGCGAGTGACAGCCCGCAGTGGCCGCCGACGACGGTCGTGACGCCCTGCAGGCTCGACGGCGTGAGCCACGGGTCCCAGAACACCTGCGCGTCGTAATGGGTGTGGAGGTCGACGAAACCCGGCGCCACGATCGCACCGGCGGCGTCGAGCACGCGGTCTCCGGCGAGCCCGCGCCCGACCTCCACGATGCGACCGCCGGCCACGCGGACGTCGACGGCGCGGGCCGGCCCGCCCGTCCCGTCGACGAGCCGTCCGCCCTTGACGACGTACTCACCGTCCATGGTCCCCCCCCCCCGTGTCGTGCCCCGGGGGTGAAGCTACCCCCGTTGTGCGGCTTCCCACCCGGGCGGCGGGCCGATCGTCGACGCATCGGGACCGAGCCGCTCCCGGTAGGCGCGGTCGAGCTCGGGCCACGGCACGCCCCACGGCGCCGGCGTCGTGCCAGCGAGCTCGGCAGCCAGCCGGTCGAGGCACTCGTGCCACCCGGCAGCGTCACGCGCGGCCTTGCCCAGCTCGCCGAACGTGTCGGTCACGGTCAGCACCGTGCCGTCGCCGTCGGGTCGCAGCTCGATGCGGAGACGGTCGCCGCCCCAGGTCATCTCCATCAGCGTCGGCGGGTCGAACGCGAGCATCTCGCCGTCGAACCCCTCGCCGACCGAGCTCTCGAACCGCAGCGGCGCGCCCGCCCGCATCTCGCCCACGATCTTCTGCGGGAACCACACCGCCAGGTGCTGGGGTTCTGTCACGGCGCGCCAGACCTTCTCGGGCGAATGGTCGAGCCGGCGCGTGAACGTCAGCGTCCACTGCTCGCCATCGCGGGCGAGCTCACCGAGGTCGTGCTCGGGCAGGTTCATCGTCGGACTCCTCTCCACCGGCGGGCATCGCGTCGAGGTGCCGTTCGAGCGCGTCGAGCCGGTCGCGCCACGCAGCGCGGTAGGGCGTGAGCCACTCGTCGACCTCGCGCAGGGGCTCGGGCCGCAGCCGGTAGACGCGCCGCTGGCCGGCGGCCCGGACGTCGACCACCCCCGCGTCCCGCAGGACGCGGAGATGCTTGGAGACGGCGGGCTGGCTGATCCCGAGGGCCGTGACCAGCTCGCCGACCGGCCGCTCCGCCTCGCGCAGCAGGTCGAGGATGCGGCGGCGGTTGGCCTCGGCGAGCACCTCGAACACGCCCCCGAGTATTCCTCAGCAGCTATATAACTGTCAAGGCATGAACTTGCCCGGGCCCGGTCGAGGTGCGGTGCAGGCGAGCTCGTGCTCGAGCAGCGCGTCGAGCGCCAGCCGCGCCTCGGGGGTGAGGCCGGTGAACTCCACGCCGACGCGCACGAAGCCGAAGCGGCTCGCCGCCACGTTGCGGATCACGCCGGGCACGTCGGCCGTCCCGGTGCCGTCGAAGCGGACGACCAGCTCGGCGTCGTGCCCGTCGGGCGGCCACGGCGGCCCGAACAGCTCGAGGCCCACGCCCGAGGTCGAGATGTCGAGGACCCGGCACTGGGCCCAGCCCGCCCCGGGTTGGCCGGGCAGCCGGTAGAAGCCGGGCCAGCCCGCCAGCCGGCGCGGATCACGCCGCCGGTCCCGGATGGGGATGTCGTGCGTCAGCATGGTCGCCTCCCGTCGCCGGTCCGCTCTCCGACCAGACCCGACCGGCAGGGTCCTTGTGTTCCACTGGGTATCGGCGTCCACGCCCGATGCATTAGTGCAAATGCACTATGGACGCCCGTCCCCCGCAGCCTGACCGCCCGACCGCCTGACCCGGCCCGCGGGCCTCAGGGGATGACGTAGCCGCCGTCGACGGCGAGGGCGTGGCCGAGGACGAAGGACGCCTCGTCGGAGCACAGCCACACCGCGGCGTTCGCGATCTCCTCGGGTGTGCCGATGCGACCGATCGGGTGCAGCCCGACGAGGTACTGCTCGAGCGAGGGATCGGCGGCGACGGCGGTGTCGACCATCGGTGTGCGGGCCGTCCCCGGGCACACCGCGTTGACGCGCACGCCGCGCGCGCCGTAGTCGAGCGCGGCCACCTTCGTGAGCCCGAGCACCCCGTGCTTGGCCGCGACGTAACCCGCCTGCCCCGGGAAGCCGACCAGCCCCGCACCCGACGCGGTGTTCACAATCGCGCCACCTCCGCGCTCGAGCATCCGCGGGATCTCGTGCTTGAGGCAGAAGTAGACGCCGGTGAGCATGATCCCGATGGCGCGGTCCCAGTCCGCGTCGGGGAACTCGGCGACCGGGTAGCCGCCGGTGGCGACGCCCGCGTTGTTGTGCGCGTAGTCGAGCCCGCCGTACGCCTCGACGGCGGCGTCGACCATGGCCGCCACCTCCGCGGCCCGGCTGACGTCGGCCCGCACGAAGGTCGCCTGCCCGCCCGCCTCTTCCACGAGGCGGACCGTCTCGGTGCCGCCGTCCTCGTCGACGTCGGCCACGACGACGCTCGCCCCCGCCGCCGCGAACGCGATCGCGGACGCCCGCCCGATCCCGGCCCCTGCACCGGTGACCAGGGCAACCTTGTCCGTGAACCCCATCCGTCCGCCTCCCTCTCGTTCTCGGCCCGCTGGACTGGGATAATCGCAGCCCAGCGTGCCGAGAACGCAACGGCAGGCCAGAGCGACGAGGAGCGCCGCCATGTCGACGACGACCGGGGTGCGGGTGTCGGGATACAGCCACGTGGCCATCGCGGTCACCGACCTCGCGGCCGCGCGCCGCTTCTACTGCGACCTGCTCGGCTTCGAGGACCTGCCCCGGCCCGACTTCGGTATCCCGGGCATGTGGCTGCGGGTCGGCGACCTGCAGCTCCACTTCATCGAGACCGACACCATGCCGGTGCCCGGCCCGGGGTTCCCGCACTTCGCGCTGCACGTCCCGACGGACGACTGGGACGCGACGATGCGCGGCCTGCGGGACGCGGGTGTCACGTTCATCGGCGAGCCGAGCGCGCGCGTCGACTTCGGCCGGCCGGTCAACGCCGCGTTCGTCAGCGACCCGGCGGGAAACGTCGTCGAGCTGACCGACGTCGGCCCGCTCGTCTAGCGCGCACGCACGCGCCGGCGGCGCGGGCGAGCGCTACGCGCAGACGGGCGGGCGGCGGTCGATCCAGGGCGCGGCCGTCTCGAGCTGCGCGGCGACCCGGATGAGCAGATCCTCACGCCCGTACGCCGCGACGAGCTGCACGCCGAGGGGGAGGTTCTCGTCGTTCCAGTAGAGCGGCAGCGCGATCGCGGGCTGGCCGCTCACGTTGAACGGCGACGTGTACGGCACGAGCGTCACGATGCGCTCGACCGGCGCGCCCTTGAGCTCGCCGATGGGCGGCGGCACCTCGGCCATCGTCGGCGTGACGAGGACGTCGTTGCCCGCGGCCCACCAGCCGCACAGCTGTCGCGCGTACCGGTGCAGCTCGTCGAGGTTGTCGAGGTACTGCGTCGCGCTGAGCGCCCGACCCTGCTCGTAGAACAGCCAGGTCGCATCCTCGACGTCGCCGCGTTGCACGGGGGCGCCCACGGCGCGGCTGTAGCCCTCGAGCTCGTGCGCGACCGACGCCATCACCGAGACGGCGAGCAGCCCGCCCGCGTCGGCGCGGTCGAGCGCGTCCGGGTAGCCGTCGTGCACGTCGTGCCCGAGCTCCTCGAGCAGCCGGCCGCAGCGTTCGACGGCCGCGCGCGCGTCGGGGCCGCCCGGCATGTGCGCGTTCGCCCAGAAGAGCCCGACGCGGAGATGGCCCGGGTCGGCGCCGACCTCGTCGGCGAAGGGCCGGACGGGTGGCGGCGCCGGCGCCGGATCGCCGGGCGCGTAGCCGGCGACGCAGTCGAGCACCGACGCCGTGTCGCGCACCGTGCGAGTGATCACGTGCTCGGTGACGCAGCCGCTCCAGCTCTCGCCGACGTCGGGCCCGAGCGACGTGCGCCCGCGCGTGGGCTTCAGGCCGACGGCACCGACCGCGCCCGCGGGGTTGCGGATCGAGCCCCCGCCGTCACCCGCGTGCGCGAGCCCGACGACGCGTGAGGCGACCGCGGCCGCCGACCCGCCGCTCGACCCGCCGACGATCCGCTCGGGGTTCCACGGGTTGCGGGTCGGGCCGAAGGTGTCGGGTTCCGTCGTCGGCGACAGGCCGAGCTCGGGTGTGTTGGTCTTGCCGAACATGACGAACCCGGCCGCACGGAAGCGCTCGACCAGCGTGCTGTCGCGCGGCGAGATCCACTGGTGGTCGCGCAGGAACCGCGTCCCGCCGTACTGCGGCGTGCCCGCGAGCGTCGCCCCCAGGTCCTTGAGCAGCAGTGGGACGCCGCGGAAGGGACCGTCGCCGAGCGCACCCGCGGCGACCTGCTCGCGGGCGACGTCGTAGAGCGGGACGATCACCGAGTTGAGCGTCGGGTTGAGACGTTCGACGGCGTCGATGCACGCCTCGAGCAGCTCCGACGGCGAGCACACGCCCGTGCGTACGAGCTCCGCCTGCGCGGTCGCGTCCAACGCCGCGAGGTCCATCGTGCCCCCTGTCGACGGTCAGGCCCGGCGGCGCCACGCGACCGGGTCGAGGCCCAGCTCGCGCAGGCGCTTCTGGATCGAGAGCGGCGGCGGGATCTGCTCCCCCGCGACCACCCGTTGCACGAGCTCGCCCTCCTCGGCCCACACGTGGCAGGTGTTGAGGTTGCGGCCGATGCGCTGCAGCGGCGTCGCCGCGGGGTCGCCGGCCGCGGGCGCGGCGCCGTCGTCGGGAGCCGGGCCGTGCCGCTGCTCGCCGACCGTCATCGACCACGCCGACTGGATCAGCGCCGGGCCCATGGCCTGGAGCAGGGCGGTCACGTGGGCGCAGCCCCGGGGCCCTCCGAACAGGGAGCGCAGCTGGTGGGTGAAGCCGCGGGCGATGGAGAGCCCGACGAGCTGCCCGTAGGCGGCGCTGATCGCCGGGCAGCTCGGCTGGGGGTGCGTGTCGAAGACGACCTCGAACCCGGTGATCTCGTACGACGGGTACTCGACGGTGAGGTCGACGACCATGTCGTGGATCGTGAGCGGCTCGGGGTCGTCCTCCACGTAGAGGCCGGGGGGCT
>DASRHL010000143.1:0-2486 GCA_035650535.1 Acidimicrobiia bacterium | reverse complement strand
CGGAGCTCGCGGCGCAGGCGATCCGGGCCGGCCTCGTCGACGCCTTCCACTTCCTCGTGTCGCCCGTCGCCGTCGGTGGTGGGACGCCGGCGCTCCCGCACGACGCACGCATCGATCTCCACCTTCGCGACGTGCGCCGCTTCGGCAACGGCGTCGTGCACCTGCACTACCGGGGGGCGACCCCCGCATCGTGAGGCGCGGCTTCGGGAAGAATGGTCCGGGTCGACGCCGAGCGCTCGGGAGGTGCCGTGCGGATCGCAGTGATCGGGACCGGCTTCATCGGAGGCATCCTCGGACGCGCGCTCGCCGCCGCCGGCAACGACGTGGTGTTCGGCTCGCGTCATCCCGACGACGACGGCGGCGTCGTCGGCGAGACCCGGGCCCGGGTCGCGTCGATCGGTGACGCGCTGGACGGCGCCGAGGTGGTGATCCTCGCGCTCCCGGGTACGGCCGTGGGACAGCTCGCATCCGACCAAGGCGGCGCGCTCGCCGGCAAGCTCGTGATCGACGCGACGAACAAGCTGGGGGAAGGTGCCGCCAACAGCCGCGCCGCGCTCCCGGCATCCGTGCGCTACGCCCGCGCGTTCAACACGCTCGGCGGAGAGAACATGGCCGACCCCGTGTTCGCGGACGGGCCGGCCGACATGTTCTTCTCGGCGCCCGAGGCCGACCGCGCGACCGTCGAGTCGGTGATCGAGGGTGTGGGGCTCCGCCCCGTCTACCTGGGCGCCGACCAGGAGGAGCTGGCCGACGCCCTCTTCCGGGTCTGGATGACGCTCGCGGTCGGGCGGGGGCGGCGTCTCGCGTTCCGGCTCCTCGATCACTGACCGCGCCGCCGCGACGGGTCAGCGGCGCTCGAACTCCCAGACCGTCACGGCGGGAAGGCCCGCGTACGCGGCGCGGTTCGCGTCCGGCACGACGTCGGCCGCCGCGGTGACGACCGACTCCGGAGTCAGCACCGGCTCGTGCAGCGAGCGGAACGAGAGCCCGGCCGCGCCCGCAGCGCCGAGGTACTCCGACGGGAGGTGGCAGTGGAGGCGCATGAAGCCGCGGCCGCCGCCCTCGGCCGGGAACTGCGCCTGCCAGGCGAGGAGCACGAGGAACGGGTGCACGTCGCTCACGATGAGCCGCCCACCCGGTCGCAGCACGCGGGCGAACTCCGCCATGGCCTCGGCGAGGGAGGGGACGTGGACGAGCGCGAGGGCGCAGACGACGACGTCGACGCTCTCGTCGGGCGCCGGGAGCTCGGCCAGGTCACCCTGATGGAAGGTCGCCTCGGGCAGCTTCTGCCGCGCGCGTTCGAGCATCGACGGCGACTGGTCGACGCCGATCACCGTGTGACCACGCGCCGCCAGGTAGGTGCTGTAGCGGCCGGTGCCGCACGCGGCGTCGAGCGCGGTGCCGGGCGGGCACGCGTCGATCAGCGCGTGCATCCGCGGTTCCTCGATCGGGAAGAGCCGGAGCGGCCGGTCGTAGGTCGCCGACCAGACGCGGTACCCGTCGTCGAGGTCGTATTCGGCGCCGAGCGGGGCACCGAGCGCGGGGTCGGTCGCGATTCGACTGGCGAGATCGTGGATCTCGGCCGTGCGCGCCGCGCGCGCGTCCGGGTCGTCGCCGAACGCGAGCCGGAGGAGCGCGAGGCCCTCGACGCCCAGGAGGTACTCGCCGAGCGTCGGCGCGCGCGCGGCGTCCGTCACCCGGTCCTCGCCGCCGTGAGGGGCGAACCGGAGATCCCGTCGACCGGCTCGTCGGAGAGCAGCGACGCCATCGTCGCCGCGACGTCGAAGGACGACGCGACGCCGTGGTCGCCGGCTCCGAACCCGTTGCCGGTGACGAAGGCGAACCCGAACGGGCCGGTGTGCCCACCCGTGCGGCGGAACGGCAAGGGTCCGACGATGCCGTACGCGGGGTGATCGAAGGCGGCCGTGCAGTCGTTCCATTCGACGACGAGGTCGGCCGACGAGGTGTCGAGCCGGCGCGGGTCGGTGCCCGCGGCGCAGCGTTCGACCTGCTTCACGACCGAGACCCCGGTGCGGGGATCGGTGCAACCGCGTACGAGTGCTTCGATCTCGTCGCACACGCGGTCGTAGTCGGCGACCGCGACGAGGCCGTCGCGCTCACGGCCGCGGAGGTTCACGCGGACCCGTCCGTCGTAGAACGAGGGCAACGCGAACGCCCGCATGCGCGGCCACCACGGCCCGTACCAGGCGGCCGGTTGCCAGTCGAGCTCCTGGTAGCCGGGCGGGCGCGCCGGAGCCGGGGCGCCGGGCCGCCGGAACGCGCGCACGGCTCGCCGCAGCGGCCGCCGCACGGGACCGGGCAGGTGGCGCGCCAGAGACCGCACGGCGCCCGGGCCGGCCCCGCCCGCGAGACGCGGGTACCACGACCGGAGGAACCGGGCGTCGGGGTCGGTCGTGAGCGGCACGCCGGCCGGGTCGGCGGCCCAGGCGCCGGGCACCTCGAGGAGCCGTTCGCCGAGGGACCAG
>DASRHL010000142.1:0-3130 GCA_035650535.1 Acidimicrobiia bacterium | reverse complement strand
GGCACCGCCGTCCGGCGGGCGGCGTACCGCTCCGTGCGCCGGCGCCGCGCCTCCTCACGGCGGACGTAGTCGACGGCGCGCCGGTGCGCGAGGGTGCCGAGCCAGGTGCGCAGGGAACCACGTTCCGGGTCGAACGCCTCGGGCCGTTCCCACACCGCCACGAACACGTCCTGGGAGACGTCCTCCGCGGCCCGGGCGTCGCCGATCACCCGCAGCGCGAGCCCGTACACGAACGAGGCGTACTGGTCGTACACCTCGGTCAGTGCCGACTCGTCGCCGGCGGCGAGCCGCGCCCGGACGCGGAGCTCCCAGTCGCCCGCGCGCTCACCTCCCCCACCGGAGGACCGCCGAACCGTCGTCATCTCCCCGACACCCACACCGTTGCTTCGCCGCGGCCGGAAACCCCGGATCACACGATCGGGGGAATTCTGCTCGGATCGCCACCGGCGGGCCAGGGGACGGCCGGGCGGAACCTCACTCGTAGGACTCGAGGACCTCGGAGTAGGTGATCTCCGTCTCGGTCGACAGCCGGTCGTAGTCCTCGACCGAGAGCCCGAGCTCGTACATGGCGTGGGCGAAGGCCTCGAGGTCGGGGTTGTCGTCGCGCTGGTCGCCCAACTCCTTGGCGACCACGTCGGACAGGTGACAGGCGTAGCAGATGGCGTCGACACCCTCGTCGGGTGTGTGGTGGTACGCGATCCCGCGCTGGATGCTCTCGGGGAATCCCCAGTACTGGACCATCAGGCCGCCGAGCTCGGCGTGGTGCACGCCGAGGATCTCGATCTCGGCCTCGATGCGGGTCAGCCCGCCGTCCTCCTGGGCCCGGTGGATGGTCGCGAGCGTCTCCTCACCGAGGAACCGGCACATCAGCAGCTTGCCGATGTCGTGCAGGAGCGCGGCGGTCGAGGTCTCGGGCGGGACGACGACCGAGGCGTAGCGGTGCAGCGCGGCGGCGGCGAGCGACGCCGCGACCGAGTGGCGCCACAGGTCGCCTTCGGACAACCCGTACTCGGGCACCGCCCGCTGCAGCCGGCGCCGGGCGCTCGACTGCACGGCGAGCCAGAGGACCGAACCCGTGCCCAACCGGATGACCGCGTCGCGCACGGACTTCACCGGGTTCAGCGATCCGCTCGCCGCCGAGTTGGCGCTGCGCATCAGCGTCGCGGTCATCGCCTGGTCGAACTGGACGACCTCGATGATCTCGTCGAGATCGGGGTCCGTGCTCGCCACCGCCGCCGCCAGGCGGGCGACACTGGCCGGCAACGGCTCGAGGTTGGATGCTGCATGAGCCAGCGAGTCGAGGTCGAGCACATCGCCTCCAGTGGCCGGGCGCGACGGACGGCGGCCGACCTGTGACCTCATCGACCGACCAGCGCGGCCCATGAAGGTTTCGAGGCCGAAAATCGCCACTCACAGCCGCGGGTCGACCGGCTCGCTCTCGAGGGCCGACTACGCCGCAGGGCAGCGGCCGGCGAGCCAGGCGACGGTCGCCGGGATCCCCCGGGCCCGGTCGCGGGTCCCATAGGTCTCCTCCATCAACGGCTGGAGCTCGCCCAGTTCGGTCACCGCCGCTCCCCGGATCGTCAGCTCGTGCGTGCGACCGCGATCCCGAGTGCCTCGCACGCATCGAGGAGCGCGACGTCGCCTGCCGCCACGACCAGGTTGGGATCGTGCAGAAGCTCCGCGGTGGCGACAGGGATCGCGTCGTAGCCCCGGAGCGAGTGGGATACCGCGAGCTCGCCGGCGCGTCGCGCGAGCGTCTCCGTGATCTCGATCATGTCGAGCAGGCCCACGAGGCGTTCGAGACCGTCGACCGCCGCACGGAGCCCGGGCGCGTCGAGGCGGTCCTGTCGGCGAGCCTGGGCGAGGGCGGCGCGGGCTTCGGGATACAGCAGGCGGGCCGACGTGACGCGATCAGCCTCGTCCCAGACCGCTGCCGCACGGTTCGAACCCGGCTCCTCGACCAGCAGGGGCACGACGGCCGACGTGTCGAAATACGCGATCACCGGCGCTGGTCCGCGACCAGGTCGCTCACCTGCGCTCGCGCCGCGACGCGCCGCGCCGGGCGCCAGCGTCCGGGCGAGCTCGCCGGGGTGACCACGCCTTCGGCGATGAGACGGTCGAGGGCGCGCCTCGCGCCCGATTCCGATCAGGCGCGCCACGGCCCGCCCGTGGTCGGTGACGACGACCTCACCGCCATCGGACACCTGGGCGAGGTAGCGGCTGAGATGATCGCGGAGCTCTCGCACGCCCACTTCCACGGTGCGCGCCCTTACTCGACGACCAGCGGCGCCCGGGCGCCGGCGGCGAACTTCCCGAGGATCAGTGCCGCACTGACCGCGCAGAACGCGAACAGCCCCCAACTGGGCTCCGGCCCCCACAGGTTGGGAAGGTCGGCAAGCCACCAGCCGAGCCCGGCCGCCACCCAGACGGCCGAGCTGAGCTCGATCGCCCGGCGCGCGTTGCGCACGCCGATCGCCCCGGCCGCCGCCACGGCGGCGTCGAGCGGGAAGAACACCGGGAAGACGGCGAGCACGGAGCCCGCCGACGTGGCGACGCCCTTGCCGCCCCGGCGGAACCCCGTCCACACCGGGAAGATGTGACCCGCGATCGCGGCGGTCGCGCCCGCGTACGCGCCCGCGTCACCGCCGATGGCCCAGCCGACGAGCCCGCCGGCGAGCCCCTTGGCCGCGTCGACGAGCATCACGACTGCGCCCCACCGCTTGCCGACGACGAGGGCCGTGTTCAGCCCGCCGGGGTTGCCGCTCCCGACCGAGCGGATGTCGACCGCGCCACGCGTCGCGAGCCGGGTGACGACGACGGCCGTCGGGAAGGTGCCGAGCACGTACCCGGCGAGGGCACCGACGACCGCGCCCCAGAACCCGTGCACGGGGTTCCCTGCACCCGCGCCGACGGGCGGTCAGCCGCCCGAGACGTCCTGGGGGCGTTCCTTGCCGGCGGCGATCCACGGCATCATCGAACGCAGCCGCTCCCCGACCTCCTCGATGGGGTGCTCGGCGCTCTTCCGGCGCAACGCGTTGAAGCGCGGCCGGCCGGCCTGGTTCTCGAGGATCCACTCGCGTGCGAACTCGCCCGACTGGATCTCGCCGAGGATCTTCTTCATCTCCGC
>DASRHL010000141.1:0-13694 GCA_035650535.1 Acidimicrobiia bacterium | reverse complement strand
AGGCCACGGCGCTGCGCAGCGTCCACATGATGTTGCCGTGGCTGATCATCGTCCCCTTCGGCGGGCCCGTCGTACCGCTGGTGTAGACGAGCGTGGCGAGATGCTCGGGCGCGACCGCGCCCGCCCGGTCGTCGAACAGCGACGGCTCCCGCACGAGGCGGGCCGCGCCCACGGCGCGCAGCTCGGTCATGCCGATCACGAACGGATCGTCGAGCCGGTCCGCGTTGTCGAACACGATGACGCGGTCGAGCTTCGGCAGCCGGTCGCGCACCTCGAGGATCTTCGCCAACAGCTCGTGGTTCTCGACGAAGCAGGCGCGTGCCTCGGAGTTGCCCAGGACGTACGCGACCTGCTCGGGCGAGCTCGTCTGGTAGAGGGGGACGGTGACGCTCCCGTTGGCGAGCGTGCCGAGGTCGGCGACGTGCCACTCGATGCAGTTGTTCGACAGGATCCCGACCTGCTCGAACGGGTTGATGCCGAGCTCGGCGAGCCCGGCGGTGACCTCACGGATCGCGCCGACGTACTCCTCCCACGTCAACGCCTCCCAGCCGTCCGCGCCGCGCCGGCGTACCGCGGGGCGGGCCGCGATCCGGCGGGCGTTGAGCCGGAGGGTGTCGACAATCGTGTCGCCGTCGATGCGCAGGGGCGCCGCGGTCGTCGCCGTCCCCGGTGTCGTGGCCAGCCGGCGCAGTGCTGCCGTGTCCATCTCCGTTCCCCCTCGTTCCCCTCGTTCCCCTCGTCCGGATTCAGACCCGTTCCGGGACCCGCCCCGGCTCCGGGGGTGCCGGGGCCTCCACGGGCTCCCGCGGCGGCGTCGGGCGGCCCTGCTCGACCGTCGCGCCCGGGCGACCCCGCCCGGCCCGCCGGCGCCCGACGACGCCGAGCGCGGCGAGCGCGATGCCGAGCACCGCCAGGCCGATCGGCACCCACCAGGTCGCGATCGTCATCATGCGACCCTGGTCGCTCGCGATCCCGGCGATGTGACGCGACGACGCCGGGGTCTGGCGGTACTGCAGGATCTGCGCCCTCTGCGGCTCACGGACCGCCAGCGCGGCGAGCCCGTCGGCTGCCGCCTTCACCGACGGGATCGACGAGTACTTCTCGAGGATGGGCTTCAGCGCGTTCGCGCCGCTGAAGTCCGGCTGCACCGCGACGCCCTCGGCGTTCGAGTGGACGTCGACGAGCGCACCGGTCTTCGGCTCGATGGAGATCGTGCCGTCGACGACGAAGAAGTAGTGGAGCGGCACCGGCTTGGCCAGTGTCGAGCTCACCACGGCCGCCTCGTCCGCGGTGAGGCTCGGACCCACGTCGCCCAGCGCCTTGCCGATGTCGATACCCGACGCGAGCAGTGTCGGCTGGAGCTGCACGGCGCTGACCTCCATGGGGAGCCCCATCGCCTTCAGGTGCTCCAGGTAGTAGGAGGCGACCGGCGTCTCGAGCGTGCTCTTGAAGTCGATCACGTCGACGCCGGCGTCCGCGTGGTGGTGGACGCCGCGCACGAGCTTCAGCGGAACCTGGGTGTCGGCCTCCGGGATGAAGGCGAAGTAGCCACCGTCGCTCTTCGTGCCCATCGCGAAGTTGACGCGGTAGCTGCCCTCGTCGTGCATCGTCGCCCGTGGGTCGTCGAACGCGTAGTTGCCGGATCCGCCCACGAACTTCATCGACCGGCGGTCCATGACGTAGCGGTAGTGCTCGACCGAGGTGGTCGAGCCGGCGTGGATCGTGATCGTCTCCCTGACGATCGCGTGCCCGAAGTCGCCGTCGACCACCTTGACGTGACGGTCGAGCGTCAGCGGCTCACGCTTTGGTGTCGCGAGCGGGAGCAGCGTCGACTGGTCGATATAGGTGACCGCGACCCCGCGGTAGTGGGCCGTCTGGTCGACGTCGAGTGGAAAGCGCACGAGCGCCGGGACCGCGGCCACACGGAACGCTGCGGCTCCGGCGACCAGGACGACCCCGACGCAGATTGCGATGGTGCTCCAACGGCGGCGTGTCATGGGGCGCCCTCCCCCTGACCATGACCCGGGCCGGATACCGCAGGTCGCGCTCCCTCTATTACGGCCGTGGTCCGCCGCGATCGTCAGAGGCGAAAGGCTCTTTCTGTCCGTCCGCTGACTTTCGCCCCTTCTCGCGCCCGCCCAGGAGGCGCACGCTGCGTGATGCAACGGTCCGTCGCGGTCCAGGGGGTGTGCGATGGCGGTGTTCATGCGGGACAGCGACGCGTTCACCTGGTACATGGAGCGCGACCCCGTCATGCGCTCGACGGTGGTCGCGGTCGCGTGGCTCGAACGTTCGCCGGACTGGGACCTGCTCGTCGCTCGCCTCGACGGCGCGACGCGGCTCGTGCCGTCGTTCCGGCAGCGGATCGTCGAGCCGCCGGCGCGTCTCGCGACGCCACGATGGACCACCGATCCCGAGTTCGACCTTTCGTGGCACCTGCGCCGGGTCGCAGCACCGCCGCCGCACACGCCGCGCACCGTGATCGACATCGCCCGCGCCGCCGCCATGACCGCGTTCGACCGCGCCCGCCCGCTCTGGGAGTTCACGCTCGTCGAGCAGCTCGCCGGCGGCCGGGCGGCGCTGGTCATGAAGCTCCACCACTCGCTCACGGACGGCATCGGCGGGATGCAGCTGATGCTGACGCTCTTCGACGCGGAGGGCGCCGTCCGCGCCGTCCCGCTCGACGGCATCGAGGCGCCGCCCGGCGAGTCCCCGGGCACGGTCGCGCTCGCGCGCGCCGCCGCCGCCCACGAGTGCGGGCGCGGCGCCGGGCTCGTGCGGGGTGCGCTCGCGGCTGCGTACGCAGGCGCCCGCCGGGGTGTCCGCGCGCCGGCCGGGCTCGCGTCGGACGTCGTCGAGACCGTCCGCTCGATCGCCCGCACGGTGGCGCCGGTGCGCGACACGCGGTCACCCGTCATGCGGCACCGCGGCCTCCGGCGCGACCTCGACGAGATCGAGGTCGACCTCGACGACCTGAAGCGTGCCGCGGCGGCCGCCGGCGGGAGCGTCAACGACGCGTTCATGGCCGCGATCGGCGGCGGCTTCCGCCGCTACCACGAACGGCACGGCGCGCCGGTCGCCGAGTTGCGGGTGACACTGCCCATCAGCATCCGCCGGCCCGACGATCCGGTCGGCGGCAACCGGATCACGCTGATGCGCTTCGCCGTGCCGGTCGGGGAGGTCGACCCGGTCGCGCGCATCCGTGCGATGGACGAGCGCTGCCGAGCGGCTCGCGTCGAGCGCTCCCTGCCGTACACGGACGCGATCGCGGGCACGCTCAACCTGCTGCCGTCCGGTGTCGTCGGCGGCATGCTGAAGCACGTCGACTTCGTCGCGAGCGACGTCACGGGGTTCACGTTCCCCGTCTCGCTCGCGGGCGCGCCGCTCGAGCGCTACGTCGCCTTCGGGCCCACGATCGGGACGGCCGTGAACCTCACGCTGCTGTCGTACCGCGGCCGGTGCTGCATCGGGATCACCAGCGACCGTGCCGCGGTACCCGACCCCGAGGTCCTGGTCGACTGCATGCGCGTCGGCTTCGACGAGGTGCTCGCGCTCGGCGGTGCGCACACCCCGGCGCGGCGCCCCCTCGACGAGGCGACCGCCGCAGCACCCGAGCCCGAAGCCGAACCCGAGCCCGCGGCCGAACGCGAGCCCCAGCCCGAGCGCCAGCCGCAGCGCGAACCGGTGACCGCATGGAGCGCCTGAACCCGCTCGACGCGTTCTTCCTCTTCGTCGAGGACGGTACGACCCACATGCACATCGCGTCGTGCGCGGTGTTCGAGGGGCCGGCACCCGAGTACGAGCGCGTCGCGGCGTCGATCGGGTCGAAGCTCGATCGCGTGCCGCGTTACCGGCAACGCGTCCGGTTCGTGCCGTTGCAGTTGGGGCGGCCCGTGTGGGTCGACGATCCGCACTTCAAGCTCGAGTACCACCTGCGCCACACCGCGCTCCCGCCGCCGGGGGGCGACCGCGAGCTGCACGCGCTCATGGGCCGGCTCATGTCGCAGGAGCTGGACCGCCACCGCCCGCTCTGGGAGGCGTGGCTGGTCGAAGGACTCCGTCCCGACCGTTGGGCGCTCGTGACCAAGATCCATCACAGCATGGCCGACGGCGTCGCGGGCAACGACCTGCTGGCCGCGATCCTCGACGTCGAACGCGACGCCGAGCCGGTCGCCGCCGCGCCGTGGCGGCCGGAGCCCGAACCGTCGGGTGTCGCGCTCGCCGGCGACGCGCTGCTCGACGCCGTGCGTACCGCCACGACGACCGCGCTCGCCGCCGGGCGCGCGCTGGGCGCGCCGGCACATGCGTGGTCGGAGGTTCGCGCGCTGGCCGGCGGCGCGCTGTCGTTCGCCCGGCGCGTGCCCCCGCCTCCGGCCAGCTCGCTCGTCGGCACCATCGGCCCCCACCGCCGGTGGACGTCGGTCGTCGCGCCGCTCGACGACGTCAAGGCTGTCCGCCGCGCCCTGGGCGGGACCGTCAACGACGTCATCGTCGCCGTGGTGACCGGTGGGCTGCGCACCCTCCTGCTCGGCCGCGGGGAGTCCGCGGCGGGGCACGTCGTGCGGACGCTCGTCCCCGTGTCGGTGCGGAACGAGGACGAGCACGGCGCGTTCGACAACCGCGTGTCGGCGATGGTCGCCGACCTGCCGCTCGCGGTCGCCGATCCGGTCGAGCGCCTCCGGGCCGTGCGGGCCCAGATGGAGCAGCTCAAGGCGTCGCACCAGACGCTCGCCGGGCAGGGCGTCACCGCCCTCGGCGAGCTCGCACCGTCGGCCGCGCTCGCGTTCGCCGAGCGGGCGTCGATGCAGGTGTTGCGCCGGCTGCCCCAGCACACGCTGAACGCCGTCGTGACCAACGTGCCCGGCCCCCAGTTCCCGCTCTTCCTGGGCGGGCGGGAGATGCTCGAGTACCTCCCGTTCGTCCCCATCGTCTACGGCATGCGCATCGGGGTGGCGATCGTGTCCTACAACGGTCGCCTCGCCTTCGGCCTCACGGGCGACTACGACTCGGTCCCCGACCTGGACGTCCTCGCCGAGGGCATCGAGAAGTCGCTCGCCGAGCTCGTAACGCTCGCCCGTCCCGCACGTTGACGTCCCTGAGGCACACTGGTGGGGCAGGGCAGCAGGGAAGGGCGTCGCAATGGGCGGAGGGCCGGGGCAGGATCCGCGGGGCGGGGGCGCGGGTGACCGCACGTCCCTCGTCGACGAGGCGATCGCGTTCTACCTCCCGCAGTTCCACCCCACGCCCGAGAACGACGAGTTCTGGGGACCCGGGTTCACCGAGTGGACCAACGTCACCGCCGCGCGACCGCTCTACCGGGGCCACCGCCAGCCGTTCCTCCCCGCCGACCTCGGCTTCTACGACCTGCGGGTCCCCGGCGTGCGGGCCGCGCAGGTCGAGCTGGCCCGGGCCCACGGCGTCACCGCCTTCTGCTACTGGCACTACTGGTTCGCGGGGCGGCGCGTCCTCGACCGGGTGATCACCGACGTGCACGCGTCGGGCGAGCCCGACTTCCCCTTCTGCCTCGCGTGGGGGAACCAGTCGTGGACGGGCGTCTGGCACGGGGCGCCCGACCGCCTGCTGATCGAGCAGACCTATCCCGGTGCCGACGACCACCGGCGGCACTTCGAGACTCTGCTCCCGCTCTTCGCCGACCCGCGGTACCTGCGCGTCGACGGGCGCCCCGTCTTCTACGTCCAGGAGCCGCCGTCGATCCCGGACGTCGAGGAGTGGGTCCGGCTGTGGCAGCAGCTCGCGCACGACGCCGGCATCGGTGGGCTGTTCCTCGTGGGCGAGTACCACGGTGGGCCGTGGGAACCGCAGCACCACGGCTTCGACGGATCGGTCGCCGTCCGGATCCCGCGCCCGGGCGTCGGTCGCGGGTTCGGCGAGACCCGCCACGGCCCATCCGTCGTCCCCTACGCCCGCGCGCACCGGACGCTGACCTCGTTCGACGACGACGAGCATTTCCCGTGCGTCGTGCCGCGCTGGGACAACACCCCGCGCTCGGGCCGGCGGGGGCTCGTCCTCGACGGGTCGACGCCCGAGCTGTTCCGCGAGCACGTCGGGCTCGCGGTCGACAAGGTGCGCGGCGCGCCACCGGGTCGCCGGATCGTGTGGGTGAAGTCGTGGAACGAGTGGGCGGAGGGCAACACGCTCGAGCCCGACCGCGAGCACGGCCTGGCCTATCTGGAGGCGTTGCGCGACGGTCTCGCGGCGCCCCGCCGCCGGCGGCGTGCGCCGCGCGAGTGGTCGCACGAGGGCGAGGGTGGACACCCGCGGCTGTCGCGCCTCGCGCGCGCGGTCGCGCAGTCCGATCGGCGCGTGGGCCGTGACGACGCCGATCCGGTTCCCGTCGTGCTGTGCATCGACTGCGAGCCCGACCCCCGCATGGTCGACCCGGCCGACCCGCCGCCGCTCGTCGGATACCAGCTCGTCCACGACTACTTCGCGCGCTGGCGCGAGCGCGTCGAAGCGCTCACGGGCGCGCCGGTCCACCTCAACTGGTTCTTCCGCATGGACCCCCAGGTCGAGACCACCTACGGGACGCCGGCGGCGTTCGTCGAGCGGCATCCCGACCTGCTCGCACGGGCCCGTGACTCCGGCGACGGTCTGGGCGTGCACCCGCACGCGTGGCGTTGGGACGACGCCGCCGGCACGTGGGTCGGCGACCTCGCCGACGCCGCCTTCGTACGCGAGTGCCTCGAGCTGGCCGTCGCGACGTTCCGCGACGCCGTCGGCGAGCCGCCCGAGCTGCTCCGCTACGGCGACGCGTTCCTCGACGACGCGGTGGTCGGCGCCGCCGACGCGCTCGGGATCCGGTACGACCTGACGCTCGAACCGGGGCAGCCGCCCCGGCCCGTCCCCGAGACCGCGCTCGGCGAGCTCGCCACCGCGGAGCTGCCGGACTGGCGGCGCGTCCCGCGCCAGCCCTACCACCCCGACCCCAACGACTACCGCCGGCCCGCGTCCGGCCCGGCGCGGTCGATCCGCCTCGTGCCGCTCAGCAGCGGGCCGCGGTGGCTCGGGCCCTCGGTGCGCGCGCGGCTGCGGGCGCGGCGCGACCACGGCGCGGGCTGGAAGCAGCGCGACCCCCTCTACATGGCGCTTCCCTACTGGACGGGAGCGAACACCTTCGGCGAGATGCTGCGCCGGACCCTCAAGGTGCAGCGCCGGCCCTACCTCGCGTTCGCGATCCGGACCGACTGGGGGCGCCGGCTCGACCACCGCCGCAACATCGAGCGCTGCCTCGACGCGTTGCTGCAGGAGCAGGGCCGGCGCCGGTTCGTCTTCTGCACGCCGGCCGAGGCCTGCGCCCTGCTCGACGGCGGCGCCGCGCCGGTCAGCCCGGTGGGCGCAGCGACGGCCGTTTCCCCTCGTGGTTCTGCACGAACTCGATGAGGTAGCCGTCGAAGTCCTTCACGAACGCGACCGTGACCGGCCAGCGGTCGAGTTGCCTCGGTTCCTGCACCGACTCGCATCCAGCCGCGATCGCCTTGTCGTAGAGCGTCTGGCAGTCGTCGGTGTCGACGTAGAGCTTCCACATCGCGTTGCCCATGTCGATCGGACGGTCGTCGTCGAGCTTCTGCGCGAGCTGGATGCGCGACCCCCCGACGTCGGCCTGCAAGACGACCTCCTGCACGCCGGGGATCTCGGTGCGGCTCGACACGGGGAGCCCGACGACGCCCTGCCAGAACTCGAGCGCGCGCGCCATGTCGCTCACGTAGATGCAGTACTGGCCGAGGCTGTTCTCCATCGGCCGGCAACGTAGCGGTGGCAGGGCGCAGGCGCCAGACGAGCGGTCCGCGCCGCGCCGGTACGATCGCCCGGTGAACACGGCCATCGGGCGCGACGACGCGGCCTCGGTCGACGCGAACCGGTGGTGGACGCTGGGGACGCTCTGCGTCGCGCTGATGGTCATCGGCGTCGACAACACGATCCTCAACGTGGCGCTGCCGTCGATCGTGCGCGACCTCGGCGCGTCCGGCTCCGAGCTGCAGCTGATGGTCGACGCGTACACGATCATCTTCGCCTGCCTGTTGCTGACCGCCGGCTCGCTGGGCGACCGGTACGGGCGCAGGCACGCGCTGATCTTCGGCCTCGCGTGGTTCGGCGTCTGCTCCGCGCTGGCGTCGACGGCGTCCTCGCCGACCATGTTGATCGTCGCCCGCGGGCTGATGGGCGTCGGCGGGGCGTTCATCTTCCCGACGACGCTCTCGATCCTGACCAACACGTTCCGTGACCCGGGTGAGCGGGCCCGGGCGATCGGCATCTGGGCCGGTGTCTCGGGCGTCGGCATCGCGCTCGGCCCCCTCGCCGGCGGCCTGCTCGTCGAGCAGTTCGGCTGGGGCTCGGTGTTCCTCGTGAACCTGCCGATCTGCGGCATCGCGCTCTTCCTGGCGTGGCGCTTCGTGCCCAACACGAGCGACCCGGCCGACAGCCCGCTCGATCCGATCGGCGCGGTGCTGTCGATCGTCGGCCTGTTGTTCCTTCTCTACGGGATCATCGAGGGGCCGGACCAGGGGTGGACCGCGACCGAAGTCGTCATCCCGCTCACGGTCGGCATCGTGTTCGTGACCCTGTTCGCATGGTGGGAGTGGCGCAACCCCGCGCCCATGCTCGACGTGCGGTTCTTCCGCAACGCACGGTTCTCGGCCGCGTCGGCGACGATCACGCTCACGTTCTTCGGGTTCTTCGCGACGACGTTCCTCCTGACCCAGTACTTCCAGTTCATCCTCGACTACAGCCCGCTGAAAGCGGGCCTGATGATCGTGCCGACGGCGGTCGGCATGATGACCGCGTCGCCGCTCGCGCCCCGGATGGTGGAGCGGTGGGGGACGAAGATCGTCGTCGTCGTGGGGCTCGCGCTCGTCGCGACGGGGACGGCGTGCTACGCGTCGAACACGATCATGTCCGACGTCGGGCTCGGATTGCTCGTCCGCCTCGTCATGGGCGTCGGCTTCGGTGTCTGCAGCGCGCCGGTGACGGAGTCGATCATGGGGTCGTTGCCCCCGAGCCGCGCCGGTGTCGGATCGGCGGTCAACGACACGACCCGCCAGACCGGCGGCGCCCTCGGCGTGGCGGTGATCGGCAGCATCTTCGCCGCCCGGTACCACTCCGAGATCGGCAGCCTCTCGTTCGTCCCGGCGGGTGTCCGCGAGACGGCGCGGGAGTCGATCGGCACGTCGCTGCAGGAGGCCCGCCGGCTCGGGGGCGCGGTCGGTGGCCGGCTCGTGCACACCGCTACCGAGGCGTTCCTGGCGTCGATGCGCGTGACGTACGCGGTTTCGGTCCTTATCATCGTGCTGGCCATGGGGGTCGCGTACCGGTTCCTGCCGGCGCGCGCGGCCGAACCGCTCGTCCTCGACGTCGACGACACGCGGCCGGTCGCCGGTGAGGTGTTGGTGGACGGACGGCGCGGAGCAGTCGAGCATGGGTGAGCGCGAGAACGGGCGCCCGGGGGAGCACGACCCGCACCTGCGGGTGGTGACGATCTCGGCGACCTACGGCGCCGGGGGGAGCCGGATCGCCCCGATGCTGGCCCAGCGCCTCGGCCTGCCCTTCGCCGACCGGCTCATCCCGGCCGACAACGCGGCGCCGCTCGGCGTCGGGACCGAGCGGCTCTCCGACGAGGAGCGCGAGCAGTACCGGCGCACGCGCTTCTTCGCCCGCCTCGCCGCGATCACCGGTGGCCTCGGGATGCCGGTCCCCAGCCCCGAGACCGTCGGCGGCGACGTTCGCGACTCGGTGGAGGCGAGCATCTACCAGGAGATCCAGCCCGACGGCGCGGTGATCCTCGGGCGCGCCGCGTCGATCGTCCTCGCGGCCCACCCCCGGGCGTTCCACGTGCGCCTCGACGGTCCGAAGCAGCGACGCCTGCAGCGGGGCATGGCGTTCGAGCACATCGACGAGGCGACGGCGCGGGCGCGCCTCGAGGAGACCGACCGGGCCCGGGCCCGCTACGTCGAGCGGGTCTACGGCGCCGACCCGAGCGACCCGACCCGCTACCACCTCACCATCGACTCCACGGCGCTCAGCGCGGCGACGTGCGTCGACGTGATCGTCCTCGCGGCCGGCGCCTTCTGGGGTCCGCCGGAGTGACGGGCTCGCCCGGCCGGGCCCCGACGGGCGAGACTGCGCCGGCGACCGGCCCCGACGAGAGGACCAAGCGATGATCCGGCTCAGCGTCTACTACCCGGCGACCGAAGGGGCGACCTTCGACCACGACTACTACCGCGAGAAGCACGTGCCGCTCGCGGTGAAGGCGTGGGGTCTCGACGGGGCCGAGATCGACAAGGGCGTCAACGGGCCCTACGTCGCCGGCGTCCACTTCCGCTTCGAGTCGCTCGATGCGATGAACGCCGCGCTCGGCGGGGCGGGGACGGGCGAGATCATGGCCGACGTGGCGAACTACACGAACATCTCACCGGTCCTGCAGACGAGCGAGATCGTGGAGTGAGGGCGCCGAGGCGCTGACGACGGCGCAGACGCGCTAGCGAGGTTGGGGAGAGCGGCCGCACCCCGCCGGGACCTCCGGCCCTCCCGGTGGGCGCCCCGATCCGTGATGCTCACGGCAGTGCCACGATCGGGATGCGAGCGATCGCGACCAGCAGGAAGGGCGGGACGACCGTGAGCCTGACCGAGTTCTTCGAGTACCTGATCACCCACGACCAGACCGCCGACCTCGGTTCCGACCTCGTCCAGACCTACTACGAGCGCGTCGAGGTCGTGGTCGGTGCGGCGCCCGGCGCCGTCGAGCGCACGGCCTGACGATCCGCCCGCGGGCTCAGCCCGGGCGCGGCTGGAGGTCGACGATCGGGCGACCCGCGACGGCCACGTTGACACCCGGACCGACCGTCACCGACACCAGCGCCGGCGTGGTCGCGGCCGGCGGGCTCGGACCCGGCGCGGGCGCAGTGGTCGTGGGTCCAGGCGCCGGCGGCGCCCCCGGGGTGCCCGGCGCGCCCGACGCGGTCCGGGCGTCCGACACCACGGTGGCGGCAGCGTCGGAGGCCGGCGCGGTCACGGGCGCCGCGGGAGCGGGCAGGCTGCTGCCGGGGGTGGCGGCGGGCGGCGCCGCCCCGACCGTGGTCGACACCGCGGGCGGCGTCCCGGGCCGGACCGGCAGCGCGGTCCGGTCGGGGCTCGCGTGGCCGATGGCGAGCGAGGCGATCGATCCGGCGGCCGCGAGCGCGAGCCCGGCCGCGCGCAGGCCCCCGGCGACGCGTCCCGGGTGCCGGGCAACCCCGGCCGCGGCGGCGCGCGGGAGCCGACCGACGAGCGGCACCAGCGCGAGCCACGAGACGGGTCCGAGGATCCACCAGAGGCGCCCGAGGGAGACGTCGAGGAACGCCCGGACCACGTGCGGGTCGAAGTGGGTGCCCGAGCAGGCCACGAGCTCGCGCCGGGCCGTCGTCGCGCTCATCGGACGCTTGTACGAGCGCACGGCCGTCATGGTCTCGAACGCGTCGGTCACGCAGACGATGCGGCCCGCGAGCGAGATCTCGGGGCCGGCGAGGCGATTCGGGTATCCGGTTCCATCCCAACGCTCGTGGTGGTCGCGCACACCACGCAGCCAGTCGCCCAGCCACGGCGTCAGCGGCGCCGCCAGGTGCGCGCCCTCGTCGGGATGGCGGGCGAGGAGGCTCCACTCGCCGGCATCGGGGCGACCCGTCTTGTTGAGGATCGACGGCGGCACGGTCAGCTTACCGATGTCGTGAAGGAACGCGGCCCACTCGAGGCGTTCCACCGCGGCGGGCGAGAGCCGCAGCTGCTCGCCCACGACGCGCGTGAGGGCCCGGACGCGCTCGGAGTGGGCGCGTGTCCGCCGGTCGTGCGTGCTGAGCGCGGCCGCGAGCGCGACCAGGTCGTCGATCCCGTCGGCCGGCGTCGCGGGGGCGCGGCCCTCGGCCTGCGCCCGGCGTTGCAGGCGGGCGATGCTGGCGCTGCGGAACGCGACGCGAAGTCGCGACGGCGCCTTGTCGGGGAAGACGACGGTGAGCCGGTAGAGCCAGGCGAGGGGGAGCGCGTGGCGCGCCACCCGGTCGACGGTGACGAGCGCGATCGTCGCCACGCCCACCACGGCGACGATCCACATCGTCTCGCCGAGCCCCGCCGGCCGGGGCAGTGCCCGGCCCGTCGCGACGCCCGCGGCGACCGCGGCCACGACGGGGACGGAGAGGGCGGCGATCCGGACCAGCCGGCTGATCGCCGGCCTCGGCCTCCACTCGGTGTGGGTCTGCATTGCTGCGTCCTCCGGACTGCCCCGCCGTCGGCCGCTCGGTTGCGCAGTTCACGGCCGTCCCCGCCCACCCCGTTCCGGACAAGCGGCCACGTTCTGCGTTTGATTGACAACGTAGCGTGGTACGCGCTCCCGCGCCAGAGGGAGTCGCGCCCGGTCGTGGTCCCGCGTGCGGAAGAGTTGCCGGAGAGGGAGTGCCGGAGCGGGAGTGCCGGAGAGGGAGTGCCGGAGAGGGAGGTGCGGCCGGTGCGCTACGGGATCGTCCCCGGCGACTCCACCGTGACGATCGATGCCCGCTCGAGCGTCCACCCGATCAACACGCGCACGAACGGGCTCACCGGCTTCGTCGAGCTGGCGATCGAAGACGGCGCGGTGGACGTGGACGCACCCGCGGCCGGCGAGCTCGTGCTGGCGGTCGAGCGGCTCCGTTCGGGGAACCCGCTCGAGGATCGTGAGCTGCGACGGCGGATCGAGGCTCGGCGGTTCCCGACCATCTCGGGGAGGCTGATCGGGCTCGCCTCCGGCTCCGGGCCAGGGAGGTACCGCGTCACCGGCGACCTCACGTTCCGGGGTGTGACCCGCACCTGCACCGACGAGATGACGGTGACCGTGCTCGACGGCGGGACCATCCGTCTCGCCGGGGAGTCGCGCTTCGACGTGCGCGACTTCGGCATGGAGCCGCCGCGCATCCTCGTGCTGCGGGTCGAGCCCGAGGTCCGGGTGCGAGTCGAGCTCCTCGCCCGCCCCGAGCCGGCCCCGTGACCCGGCCGGCGCCCTCCGGGACGCTCGCCGCTCCGGCTTGCCGGTCGCGCTCGCTCGCCGGCCGGGGTACCCGGCCGGCGCCCTACGGGACGCTCGCCGCTCCGTGCCGCAGCAGGCGGCCGGACGGGGCGCCGGTCTCCTTGTCGTCCTCGATGGTGACCTCGCCGTTCACGACGACGGCGCGGTAGCCACGCGCGCGTTGCACCCGGCGCCAGTCGCCGCCGGGGAGGTCGTGCACGATCTCGGTCTCGGTGATCGCGAGCTCGTCGAAGTCGTACACGACGAGGTCGGCGGGCCCACCCTCCACGATGGTCCCGCGGTCGCGGAAGCCGGCACACATCGCGGGGAGCGCCGCGAGCCGCCAGTGCGCCTCCTCGAGGTCGCACAGCTGGTGCTCGCGCACGAGCCGGGTGAGGAACTCCGTCGGATACCTCCCCGACGTCGCGAACTTCGTGTGGGCCCCGCCGTCCGACACGCCCGGGATCGCCCAGCGGTAGTCGACGAGGTCGCGCATCGGTTCGATCGAGTGCGTCATCGTGTCGACGTAGAACGTCGTGCGCAGGCCGTCGGCAGCCGCGATGTCGAGGAACGCGTCGACGAAGTGCTTGCCGAGGATGCGGCCGACATCGGCGACGGTGTGGTTCTCGAAGCGCCGCGTCTCGTCCGTGTGGGCGCGGATGACGACGACCCC
>DASRHL010000140.1:0-12831 GCA_035650535.1 Acidimicrobiia bacterium | reverse complement strand
TCCCCCGGGGCGGCCGGCGGGCGGCCGCACGATCCGCCCACGCCGGCCCGCCGGTGGGGCACAATCGCGCTACTCCCGAACGAAAGGACATTCGAATGATCCCGGTCGGTAACGACGGGCGCGTCGAGGTGCCCGCGCTCGCGTGTCCCGCGTGCGGCGCCACGCTCACGGTCCCGCAGCGGGTGGCGCTCGCCGAGATGGCCACCGCGGCGACGCGGCTCGTCGACGTGCTCACGGACCACTACGCCGAGACGCACCGTGACCGCGACATGGCCGCCGATCTGGCCGCGGCGGTGCAGTCGTGATGCCCGGGCCGCTCACGGTCAGCATCACGGTCACGGACGACTGCGTGCGGCTCGTCGGATGCGGGCGCGACGGCGAGGTTCGCGAGTGGGAGTACCGCAGCGAGCTGGCGCAGCGGATGCTCTGCGAAGGGCTCGCCAAGCTGCTCGATCTTGCGCAGCTCGCCACGATCTTCGGGCCCGTGTCGTCATGAGGACGACACGCCATGGCGGCAGCACGCTGACGCGCTGCTGTCCGGCCGGGCAACGTCCGATCGAGCTGCGCTTGGGTGTCGCGCTGCGCCGCTACCTGTGGTGCGAGGCGCACCGCGACGAGATCGCCCGGAAGGTCGCGGCCGACGTGATCCGCTGGTCCGACAACCTGTCCCGGCTCTCGTTCTCCTACCCGCAACTGACATTCCCGACGATGGAAGGAGCAAACGAATGACCCGACGTCAACTGTCCCTGGTGGCGGAAGCCACCACCCCGGGCGCCGCCGGCGCGGAGCGCATGGTCGATCTGGTCGGCCGTGTCCTCGCGTTCCAACCGCTCGGCGTCGAGACGATCGAGACGAAGCGCGGGCCCGCCGAAGCCTTGTTCGTCTACGTGATCGAACCGGCACCCGACACGGAAGCCGGCTACGTCGACCACGGCGAACAGCCGATCTTCTGGTCCATGGTGCGAGCGCAGCTCGCCGACCGGACCAGTGACGAGACACCGTGGGTCGTCGGGCGGATCGAGAAGCTTTCGCAGGCCTACGCGCTGCGCGCGGTGAGCCCCGACGAGCACGCCGCCGCGATCCACGCGATCAAGGCGTGGGCGCTCGTCATGGCCGAGGCGCAGGAATCCGCGGCGCAGGCGGGCGACGAGCCCTTCTGATCGGAGACGGGGATATGACGGGGCCCCGGGGCGAACCCCCGGGGCCCGGTCGCTCCCGAACGACGGATCGAACCCGGCGCTCGGGACGCAGCATACCCGCCCGGTCGCCCACCGAACGTCATGGCCGCCCAACGTGACTACCGCGCCGAGTACGCCAGGCGCAAGGCCCGTCTCGCCGAACGGGGCGAGACGGTTTATTCGCGTCGCAACGTTCGCGCCCGCGAGCTTGGCTTTCCGTCCGAGGCGGCCCGCCGGCGCGCCGGTTCGGGAGCGACCCGATGGGCGCAAGCGGTACGCGACGGCCTCATCACCGATGAGGGTGCGTCGCGGATGATCTCCGCTGGCGTCACCGATCCTGCCGAGGTCGAATCAATCGTCGTGTCAGGGGAAGCCGGGTTCGGTTGGACGCTCGAGGCACGACAGGCCGACGGGACGATCCGCGAGATCGACCTGGGGGAGCGCATCCCGGATTGGGTGATTGAGCTGTGGGACGGGCTCGACGACCTGGGTTGGACGGCCGAGATCGAGTATGAGGAAGCCGAATGATGCTCTCCGCGTGGCGGCGCGATCGTCTCAACCGGTGGGCGCTCATCCTGCCCGCGGATCGCGGATTGCATCTGTTCACCGAGGAAGGTGAGCATTCGGTCTTGGACAACGGGCCGCGTGCCATCAGCGCGTTTGCCGCCGCCGCCGAGGATCACACACTCTTCAGCGCGCACTGGCGTGACGTTCTGATGCGCACCGGGATCGACGCGTGGGTCGTGAAGGATCGCCGGTTGCGCAAGCTGGCCCTGCGTCACGACCCGTCAGGGGTCACGGTGCAATGCCTCCCTGCGGACACGTTCCGCGGTGTCGCGAACCCGGCGTACGCGTTCGCGACGTATCTCGCATGGTTGCGTGACCGCGACGTCATCATCGGTCGTCGCGCCAGCTGGTACACGCTCGGCCGGCAGCTGATCGACAACACGTGCGCGGTCGGCCCCGCATGGACCCGGTGGTTCACGATCAGCAGCGTCCTCGCGCAGGAACGGGCCGGCTACTACGGCGGCCGCAAACAGGCCCATCCCGGCATGTTCCGCGACTGTGTTCACTACGACCTGGCCGCCGCGTACCCGCACGCGCTCGGCACCACCGAATGGCCGTTCACGCTCTCACCGGTGCGGGCCAGTGAACGGGAACGGCATCGTCTCGCGCTCCATCCCGACACGCTCGGCCTCGCCCGGGCGAGTGTCGTCATCCCTGACGAGCTGTGCTGGTCTCCGTTGCCGTTCCCGCTCGGCCCGGATCGTCACTATCTCGCATGGAACCGCCGTTCGGGCGCGGGCTGGTGGTCGACGTTCGAGCTCCGCCTCGCGTACCAGCATGGCGCCGCGATCTTCGTCGATGAGCTGTACGCGGCGCCGCTGCACCACTACGACAACGGGATTCCCGCCGGCCGTACCGACGTGTTCGGTCCGTGGCTCGCGGAAGTGAAACGAGCCCGGAAGTTGCCGCACGGCGCGGATCGGCTCGCGAAGCTGCACGCGAATCGTGCCTGGGGGATGCTCGCGGCCGCGCCGATCGACACCTACTGGCGGCGCTACTCGTCGCTGCGGCCCCGCCGTCAACGGGTTGTGCGCCGCCTGCCGGGCCGCACCTACAACCCGGGCGGCTATTGGGTCGCGGCGCTCGTCGCCGCGCAGGTTCGCGCCCGCGTGTACCGCGAGATGCTCGACCCGCTCGGCGACGCCGCGGTGCATGTCGACACGGACGGGGTGGTCGGCCCGCGCCGCCATCCCGGCCCGTACCCGAAAGGGGTGAGCGTCGGCCGTTGGCATATGACCCCCATGCCGCTGGTGCGGGTCTACCGGGCGCAGCGGTACCGGTTCACCTGCACCGGATGCGGGCTCGACCATCCCGCGTGGCACACGGTCGCGGCGGGGGTCCCGATCCCTGACGATCGTGACGTCCGCCGGCGGGGCGAACCGATCGACCCGGAACCCGACCCGGAAGGGGAGCTGTGATCGCCCGGTTTGTCGCCGAGGTTCACGGCGCGCTGCACATCGTGAACGTCACCCCGATCGAGCATCGGCGCCGGCGCGGCTACGGGGGCCGTTGCACGTGCGGATGGCGTGCCGGCCCGTTCGACTATGACCGGCTCCGCGACGAGATACGGAGGCATCTGGGATGCGTGACGTTGTAGGTGCCCGCCGGGTCGTGAAGGATTTCAGTTTCCTCGCGGGCCGCCTCGTGCTGATCCGTCACGTCGCGTCCTACGGGAAGGTGTCGCGCTGTCACGTGATCGAGATCGCCGACCCGGACCCGGCCGCGCCCGACCGGATCGCCTACCGGGACTACGGCGACCCGTTCGTCATCTCCTGGTGGGAGCTGCACGCGCAGCTGCTCGGCGAGGGTGGCGGGCCCTGGTTGTGCGGTCGGGTGCGCCGGGTCGGGACCGCGTTCGTGCTCGCCCCGCCGACCGCCGCCGAGCAGCGCACCTGCGAACGGGCATACCTCGCGTGGAGTGCTGATGTCGCTACGCTGAGCGGCGGAGCGCATGACACGGTCGGCGAGCTGCGGATGCGGTCCCGACCTGTCGACGCGTACCCGGAGGTCGATGTTGACCACGTCGAACGAGAGCTGAGCGATGGCGGAGAACGAACCGGTCGAGACTGAGACACGCCCGCCGGCCGAAGCGACCGCGGCGCAGGTCGAAACCGAGGTCGCCCATGCGGTGATCGAAGCGACCGGCGATCCGCAGCTTGCTGCCGAGGTCGCCGAGGAAGTCGCCGAACAGGCCGAGGCCATGGAGGTCGGCCAGCAGGTCGAACAAGCCGTCCTCGACGCGACCGGCAATGATGAGCTGGCCGAATCGGCCGGCATGCATGCGCAGGCCGTCACCGAGGTCGCGATCGACGAAGGGGAAGCGGGACTCCACCACGACGAGGTCGCGCCGGTCGCGGACCCGCTCGAAACGGTGGAGGAAGTGCCGGCCGCCGCGGCCGAGGTTGCCGCGCCGCACGTGGAGGTTGTGCGCGACCAGCCGCCCCGCCGGGACCACTGGTACTGGCGGAAGCTCGGTGGCCGCTGATGGCGACGAGTCCGCCCGCCGCGGCACCTGAGGTCACGTTCGGCATCTGCGTCGAGCAGGGGTGCGACCAGCCGGTGATGGAACCGGGCGGAGGGTTCGGTCGCGGCGTGCGGTGCGAACAGCACTGGAAGGAACGGCGCGACGCCGGCCGGGCCCGGGCTCGCGAGGAAGGTGGCACGCAGCGCAAGGCCCCGCGCGCGCGTGGCCGCCCGGCGCGTGACACGGCCCCGCGCGCCCCACGGCCGAGTCCGCTGGTGGGGCGGATCGAATCGGCGCTCGCCACGATCGGCATGGCCGTCTACGTGTTCAACGCGGCCGACGGTCAAGCGGTGCTGGAAGGTGCGCATGAGCTGGCGGTCGCGCTCGACCAGCTCGCGAGGGAGAACCCGACGGTCCGGCGGGTGCTGGAACGGGCGCTCGCCACCGGTGCGTGGGGGGCGGTGCTGGTCGCGGGGGCGAAGATCGCGATCCCGATCGCCGCGAATCACGGGCTCGACCCTTTAGCGCGGATCGTGCCCGCGCCCTCGCCGCCCATGCCGCCCGGCGGGTCGGCGAGCGCGCCGGAACCGTTCGACACGCGGCCGGCTCCTGGCGGGGTCGTGCCCGAGTACGCGTCACCTATCTAAAGGCATGGTGGCTCTGGCGGGTCCGGGGCAGGGTTCGGCGCTGGCGTGGCCGGAGTTCGGACAGCGGTTCGCATGGCGTCAAGGTGAGCACGTCACGCTGATCGGTCCGACCGGATGCGGGAAGACGACCCTCGCCCGGGCGATCCTCGGCCGGCGGGACTATGTCGTGGTGGTCGCGACGAAACCTCGCGACCCGGTCGTGGACTCGTTCCGTAAGGCCGGGTTTCGAGTGACGCGCACGTGGCCGCCTCCGCCGACCTGGCAGCACGTCGTCTTTCAGCCGCGCCATCAGCGGCGCGACGACCTGCCCCATGTTCGGGCCGCGATCGCCGCGATGCTCGATGACGTCTACGTGTCGGGCGGATGGTGCGTCTACGTGGACGAGCTGTGGTACTGCACGGGCCGGCTCCGGCTCGGCGACCATCTCACCGACCTGTGGGCGCAGGGCCGGGCACTGGGGGTGTCGCTGGTCGCTGCCGCGCAACGGCCCCGGCACGTGCCGCTCGCCGCGTACAGCCAGGCGACCCATTTCTTTCTGTGGGCGACTGGCGATGAAGGTGATCTTGCCCGGGTCGGCGAGTTCGGCCGGGCCGACCGCCGATTCGTGCAGCAGACGCTCGCGTCGTTCCCTCGTCACGACACGCTCTATCTCCACGCGATCGAGGGGACTGCGATCCGGACGCGGGTCGCGTGAGGATGGGTCGCCGGCCACTCCATCCCGTCGAACCGAACCGTCCGGTCGTGGTGCGCATCGACCGGCGGACCTTGCGGCACGTCGACCGGCTCGCGGAACGACTGGGGATCAGCCGCTCGGCGCTGATCCGCCGTTCGGTCGCGAAGCTGCTCGCGGATACGAAATCGGGCGCAGACTCGGCCGCGTGACCGGTCGCCCACCCTCCGTGGAGGTTCCGCGGTGAGCCCGCACATCCACCTGTCGTTCATCGACGGCCTCATCACGTTCCTGTTCGTGCTCCTGTTCGGCACCGCGTGGCGGCTCCTCGCGTCCCGACTGCACGACCGGCCCATCGGTCAAGCGATGGCGTTCGCGTACTAGGAGGAATCCGGATGCCTGCCAGCACTCTCGGCGCCCCGCAGCAGCGTTCCGGCGGGTCGGCACCCGCCGCGCCGGCGGCGCTCGTCCCGTTCGTGCGTGCCAGCCGGCAGCACGAGGAACCGTTCATCGACCTGACGAACACGTTGGGCGCGTCGACCATCGCGGTGTCGCCCCAGGATATTCCCGCGTATGGGTACCTGCGCTCCGTGCTGATCCTCGTCGAGGGCACCACCACGTCAAACGCGGCGGCCGTGACGTTCGCGGCTGACGGTCCGTTCAACGTGCTGAGCGACTTCGCGCTCACGGACGTGAACGGGCAGCCGATCGTCGGGCCGTTCTCCGGGTACGAGCTGATGCTTATCAACAAGTACGGCGGGTATGCCCGCCGGCACGACCCGCGCATCGTGGAGTTCCTGGCGACGACCGGGTCGGGGGGCTCGGGCGGGTCGTTCCGGTTCCTGCTGCGCGTCCCGGTCGAGATCAATCCGGCCACCGGATTCGGTGCGCTCGCGAACATGAACGCGGCCGCCACCTACAAGCTGCGGTTCACGCTCAACACGTCGGCCGCACCGTACGGGACCGCGCCGACGAATCCGCCGAGTGTGCGGGTGCGATGCTGGCAGGAAGCCTGGGCGCAACCGGCGCAGACGAACCTGCGCGGCCAGCAGCAGGCGACCAGCCCGCCGGCGTCGGGCACGACCCAGTATTGGTCGCTCGCGTCCTACGCGCTGAGTGCGGGCACCACTCGGGTGCAGCTGTCGCGGGTCGGGAACCTGGTGCGGAACCTGATCCTCGTGTTCCGCGACAACAGCAACGTGCGTCAGGATGCCAACTTCCCGGACCCGCTGCAGTTCTACTGGGACTCGCGGCTGATCTTCAACCGCGGCATGCGCGTCAACAAGGGATTCGCCGCGGAGCGTTACGACCTGCAGGTGGCGGACGGAACGTTCGATCAGGCGCTCGCGCTCGACGCCGGTGTCATGCCGATCGACTTCACGTCCGGTGACGACGGCTCGGCCGGGTTCGAATCCGGGAACCTCTACATCCCGACCGTGCAGTCGTCGCGTCTCGAGTTCCTCGGCACGTTCTCGGCCGGGACGTTGCAGGTGCTCACCAACGACATCGCCCCGTTGCCCGGCGCGGGCTACTGAGCGAGGGTGACCGATGAACCCGGTGGACAACGCGTACGGCGACTACTACGAGCGGCAGGTCGACCCGAACCCGCAAGGCATGACCGTTCCGGGCCGGGCGATTCACGGCGGGACGCCGGCCGCGCTCGGATTCCTGATCCTCGGCGTCCTCGGCCTGCTCGTCGCGATCCGTCTCGGATTCCGCGGATTCGTGATCGAGCTGTGAACAGGAAGGGACCGCGTACATGAACGTCAATTGGGGATGGTTGCTGATCGGCATCGCGCTCGGCTGGTTTGTCATGCCGATGATTACCGGCATGATCGCCAAGAAGCGTCAGCCCGCACCGGCAGCCTGATCGGGGCCGGGTCGGGTTCGGTCCGGCGAGGGAGCGATGCCGTGGGTGTCCGCCAATGTCGACGTGACCGGGCTCCTCGCGCTGGCCGGGTCGGTACTGGCCGCGCAGCAGGCTCGGCGAGCCCGGCAGGCGGCGTCACGCACGGAAGCGAAAGCGACAACCGATGATGAGCTGCGCAGCTTGCGGGACACGGTGGCGAAAGTGAACACGTCGCTCGGATGGTTGCAAGCGTCGGCCGGCGAGACCGGACGGGAGCTGATGGGGGTGACGACCCGCCTTTCGACGCAGCTCGCCGCGCACGTCGACGCGGACCATGAGGCATTCGCGCAAACCGCCCGTCACGAGATCGAGATGCGGACGGAGCTTGCGCAGCATCACGAACGGATCAGCGGATTGGAAGCTCGCGTCGATCGGTTGGAGGCGGGAACGTGAATGGTGTGCAGCAGCTCGCCGCGCTCGTCACGATCCTGGTGTGCGCGACCGCGGCGGCGCTCGTCGCGGTCACGGTCGGCCACGCGAACAGTCACGACGTCGTCACCGGGATCAGTGCTCTGTATACCGCGGTGCTCGGCTATGTCGGCGGGCACGCAGCCGGGAAGGCCGCATCGTGAGCATGATCGGTGTCGCGCTCGTTCTCGCCGGTGTCGTCGTCCTCTACGCGCAGGTGAACGACGTGAAGACCGGCGACCTGTGGCACGCGTTGCGCGACGGCGGGCTGAACGGTCTGGTCAACTTCACCGATCAAGCGAAAGGCGCCCGGGCGAAAGCTGCGCAGCAGGCGGGGGCGAGCCCGGCAGGGTTGACGACCGGGACGCCGATGGCCTCCACCGTCCCGGCCGGCACGCCAGGAACGATCACCGGCGGCGTGGGGACCGTCTGATGCAGTCGCGTCGGATCATCATCGCGACGATGCTCGTCACCGGGTTCGCGACGACGCTCACCATGAGCAACGCGAAGACCTACCAGCGGGTCGATTTCTGGCGTGTCTGGTTCGGTGTCCCGACCGCGATCCTGCTCCTGCTGCTGCTCGACCTGATGGGCGCCGGCGAGATCGCGGCCGGCATCGCGATGACGACGATGATCGCGGCGATCCTCGGCGGGAAGGGTGCCGCCGATTTCATCGTCCGCACGCTCGGCGGCGCTCCGGGCACGCAGACCGCGCCGGCCGCCCCGTCACCGGCGCTCGGCTCGTCGTTGACGACCACGCCGACCATCACCCCGGTGACGTTCGCTCCGATCACCCCGATCGCGGCCGCTGGCTAGAGGGAGGCTTTCTCGTGACCGTGTCCCGCATCTTCGACGTTCTGCTCGCCATCGTCGGCGTCGCGATGGCCGCGACGATCTTCCAGTCGCCGAACACGGCGGCGGTCATCCGCTCGTTCGGCGACGCGTTCTCCGGCAGCCTGAAGGCCGCGCAGGGGCACTGATGGCCTACGCGCCCGAATCCGGGGTCGCGCAGTCCGCCGCGAGCTGGGCGGACAACGTGACGCGTCTCGGTGGGGACGGTTCCGCGGATCATGCCGGCGCGAACCTCTCCGGTGGTGCCGGGCTCGGCGCCCCGCAACCGAACCCGCAGGCCGGTCAGCGCGACTACGGCGACCAGGCGGGCGACACGGCCGCGGCCGGACAGACGAACGTGATCGGCACGGTCGCGCCGGGCAACGGTGTCGACATTGACGCATGGCCGCCCGACGCGCAGCGTGTCGCGAACACGTTTGTCGTGCAGTCGTGGACGGAACCGCTCGTCGCGGAACGGGCCCGGGGTGTCGATGGGGCGGGCGGCCATCCGCACGCGCGGGTGCGGGTGCAGACCTATTCGCGCCCCTGGGAGTTCGACCACGGCGGCGGGTGGGGTGACGTGGGCCGGCTCGGACTCCACGTGCTCGAGGTGCCTGGCGTGCAGGAACCGGCCGGCTACGGGCCCGGGACGATCACGCTCCCGCAGCCGCTCACCACGCGTGTGCCGCCACCCCGCTGGGATGAGGTCTACCGGTACGCGCCCGATGGCAGTTACGGGGCGGCGGCCGACGCGTCGAGTTCGGGGCTGTGAACGATGGCGGAAGGTGACGGTCTCGACCTGGGACGGATGGTCGGCCCTCTGCCGATGGGCGCGTGGGTGGCGGTCGTCGTGGTCGGGCTCGGGTTCGCGTGGTACTCACGCCGGCATGCGGCAGCGGCAGCACCCGCACCGTCGTCGTCGCCGGACCTGACCGGTGGTGGGGCACCGACGCTGATCGTCCCGCCGTACGTGCCGGCGAGCAGCAACACTGCGCCGGTCACCCCGTCGCTCACGACGAACAGCGACTGGTACCGCCAGGCGCTCGCGCAGCTCGTCGCGAAAGGTGACGATCCGACGAGTGTCGATCGCGCCTTGCGCGACTACTTGCAGGGCAATCAGTTGGACCCGACGGAGAACGGGATCATCCAGCTCGCGCTCCAGATGGTGGGCCCGCCGCCGCAGATGCCGCCCGGCACGCCGCAGACACCGGTCCCGGTGAGTCAGCCGATCAATGTTGGCGGCACCCCGTACCTGAAGGGCCCGCAGTTCGGTGGGGCGACGATCGTGGACACGGTCACGAACCCGGCCGGACCGGGCGGATGGGAGCTTGATTCCTGGGGCGGCATTCACCCTTTCGGTGGCGCCCCACTCCCCCACGGCGGCCCCTTCTGGCCCGGCACGCACAACGCGGTGTCGCTCATCGTCAACCCGGACGGCAAGGCCGGCTACGTGATCGACCTGTTCGGCGCGCCGCATCCCGTCAGCTTCTCGTGAGAAGGAAGGATCGACAGTCATGGCACTCGCACCGGTGACCGACTATCTGGTCGACACGGACACGAACACGCTCGTCGCGAAGGACGACGTCGTCCGGTACCTGACGACACACAAGGGTGTCAGTGTCGCCGACGCGCAAGCCGAGGCGGCTCAGGTGGCGCCCGACGTCACGCAGAACCCGGTCGCGCCGGCGCCGTCGGACACGCCGGCCGTGCCGGCCGCGCCGGCCGTCCCGGACGACACGCTCGCCGCGGACGTTCACGACGTGGTCGCCGGTGTGAGCGCACTGACCGCCGATCAGCGTGCGCAGCTGCTCGCCGCGCTGCAAGCCGCGGAAGGCGCGCCGGAGGTCGCGCCGGCCGCGGTCCCTCCCGAGGATGGCGGCACATCCTCCGCGAGCTGATCGGGAGCTGAGCTGATGCGCTGGCTCGTGATCCTCGCGCTGGTTGCCGGCGGGTTCTTTCTGTGGCGCAAGGTCCGCTGATGGCAGAGATGGACGTGACCACCGCGTCGGCGGTTGGGCTCATGCTGCTCGCCGCGTCGGAAGTGCCGAATTTCCTCGCGGGCGCGTTGCCGTCGTTCCTGACGATCCGCCGGTTCGGCGCGGACGACGAGGATGTGCGCAGCCTGCGGGTCGGGGAGACGGCCGGCGGGGCGATGGCTCTCGCGGTGGGGGCGGGCGCGTCGCTGGTGGCTCGTTCTTGGCTCCCGTTCTTGGCGACGGTCGTGACGCTGGCCGCCATGTTGAGCATGTACGAGTGGGCGATCCGCAACCCGCATCCGCAGGTGGCGTCGATCAGCGGGCCGGAGAACCTGGCCCGGAACCTGGGCGGCTACCAGTGAGTCAGGTGCCGCCGCAGGCGGACCCGGGCTCGGGTGGGGCGCCGACGTCGAATCTGCGCAGCTCCCGTTTCCAGTTCGCTGCGGACGTGCTCGCGCAGCTCGGCATCCCGGACAACGGAGTGAATGATGCGGTCCTCATCGCGTGGATGGCCGCGGAATCGTCGGGCCCGGAGTCCGGGCAGTTCAACCCGCTGAACATCAGTCACGATCCGCCCGGCGCGCCGAAACCGTCGAGCATCGGGATTCCGGGCGCCCCGTACGTGCGCAACTACGCGACGTGGAACGACGGGGTCACCGCGACTGCGCAAGCCTTGCGCGAGAGCAACTATCGGGGGATTCTCGCCGCGCTCGGCACCGCGAACGCGCAGGCGATCAGTGCCGCGATCGTGCAGTCGCCCTGGGCGGGCGGCCATTACGGCGGCAACCCGATGCACATCTACGACCTGTGGAAGTCGACTGACACGGCCGGGGTGAACATTGCGGGGGTGCCGGCCGGCAAAGCGGTTCCCGGCGGGGGTGGCGCCCCGGTGTACGGCGGTGATCCGGGCGCGGTGCAGCCCGGCACGCACAGCCCGGTGGACGCGATCGGCGGGGCCCTCAACGCGCTCGGCACGATGGCCGGGGTGGTCACGCATCTCGGCGCGAAGCTTGCCGACCCGCACTTCTGGGCGCGGCTGATCCTCGGCGCGATGGCAGTCGTCGCGATCGCGTACGGCGCGTATCTGATCGCTGATGACATTGGCCCACCCGCGGTGCGTCAGCTCGCGAACCGGGCCAAGGACGTCGCGACCCTCGCGGCGGCCGCGTAGAGGGAAACGGGAATGGCCGACGATCAAGGGAAACACCCGCGTACCAGCACGATCGCCGACGAGCTGGAACAGGCAGCCGCGCATGGCGCGTACAGCGGTACGCGTGACCATCGCGACCGTGGCCAACACTGGGCGGGCATCGCGGAGTCCGGGGAACCGCCCGACACCTACATCGACCATGCCGACGCATGGGAGACGATCACCAGCCCACCCGACCTTGACCGTAAGGCGGTCGAACCGCCGCTCGGCTACCCGGGCCGCGAGGAACAGCATCGGCCGGCCCCCGGGTATGAGGCGCTGCTCATTCGCACGGAGCATCCGCTCGACACGCACGAACGGGTACCGGATCGGCTCGCCGCGATGAGCGTCAACGTCGACGCCACCCCTCGTCGGCTCGTCGGCGTGAATCGCCGGCGTGCCGCGCTGATGATCGTCCCGCAGGTGAACGTGATCGTCGGCGACGTGAACGTCACACAGTCCAACGGTCTCGCGTTGGGCGCGTTTACGCCGCTGTCGATCGCGACGACCGACGAAGTGTGGATCGTGCTCGCGTCGGGCGCGACGGCCGGCCGGTGCGACGTGTTGCAAACCTGGCACGACCAGCTGTGAGCCGATGAACCTGGGCGCGCTCTTGGAGGAAGTGGTCGGCTCGGCGGGGGTCGGCTGGCAGCCGTACACGCCGCAGCTCGCCGCGTCCACGAACGCGGGGACGGGTGACACGAACCCGTCCGGGTTGACGGTACAGGCGGGCCGGTACGCGCTGCTCGGCCCGCAGCGCACCGGCACACCGATCATCGTCGTGTTCTTCCTCGCGTTCGGGGCGGGTGCGAATCCGGGGTCCGGCAACTACATCGTGTCGATGCCGTTCCCGTTGCTGCGCCCGCCGAACATCGCCAACGATCGGTTCTACGGGGCCGGCGCGGTGCAGCAGCTCTTTCAGGTGCCGCAGATTCCGATCGCGTGGGTGCAATCGGACCCGTTCTCGATCGCGTCGGAAGCGCCGTTCGGGA
>DASRHL010000139.1:0-6386 GCA_035650535.1 Acidimicrobiia bacterium | reverse complement strand
GGTCCCGACAGCCCGCCGAAGACCGACCTGTGGCACACGGATGTCGCGTTCCTCGCGGAGCCGCCCGACGTCGCGGTGCTCAGCATGCGCGAAACCCCACCCACAGGCGGCGACACGCTCTGGGCCAGCCTCTACGCCGCGCACGACGCGCTCTCGCCGGTCATGCAGGAGCTGATCGCCGACCTCGAGCAGGACCTGCATCCGGGCCCCAACTTCGAGGCGACGACGACGATGATGTTCGGCGCCGACGTCTACCAGCGCGTCGCAGAGGAGTTCCGCGGCGCCCGGCACCCGCTCGTGCGCGTGCACCCGGTGACCGGCCGGCCCGCCCTCTATCTCTGCGGTGCATACGTGCGTGGGATCGTCGGGCTCCACGCCGACGAGAGCGACGCGCTCCTCGGCTTCCTGCGCACCCGCCTGCACGACCCGAACCTGCAGTGCCGGTGGCGGTGGCGCGCACACGACGTCGCCGTGTGGGACGAGCGGTGCACGAACCACCGCGCGCTGGCGGACCACTTCCCCGCCCGGCGTGTGGTGCGGCGCTGCACGGTCGGCAGCGGGATCCCTCTCGGCCGCCGCGCCGCGTCGCGGCTCAAGGCTGATCGGCGAGGCGTTCAGGTCTCCGGGTAGGTGCCCACGCGCCAGTCGGGGTCGACGTGGCGGCGGGCGATCCGCCAGCCGTCGCCGGTGCGCACGACCGAGTCCTGGTAGCGGACCCCGACCACGAGGTTGGCGGGGTCGTCGGCGCCGGCCTGCGCGGCCGCCCAGTGGAAGGCGACGGCGTAGGTCTCGACGTGGCCCTCGTCGCCGTCGACCTCGACGATCTGGTTGCCCATGAAGTGCATGGTCGTCGGGAAGGCCTCGACGCCCGGGCGCAGGTGGGTCAGGTACTCGTCGAGCGACGCGGTCGCCCGTGACCCCTCGATGAAGCAGTCGGGCGTGAAGCACGACCGCACGAGGTCCCAGTCGCGCCGGTCGATCCCGCGGGCGTACGTGACCGGAAGCGCCGCGATCCGGTCGCGGTCCCACAGCTCCTGCACCAGGTGCTCGAGGTGGGTTCGCGGCGCGGTCTCGTCCATGCGGACCCCGACGCTAGGCGCGGGGCGTCGCGCGTGCTAGCAAGGGCGGGAGCAGCGTCACGACGAACCAGGGGTGTGTCAGTGGAGTTCGGGATCTTCATCCAGGGGTACAACCCGGGGTATCGCCGCGAAGGTGACCCGGAGGCCGAGCACAAGGTCTTCATGAACGAGCTCGCCGCGGTCAAGGCGGCCGACGAGGCGGGCTTCAAGTACATCTGGGTCACGGAGCACCACTTCCTCGACGAGTACTCGCACCTCTCGGCGAACGACGTCATCACCGGGTACCTCGCGCACTCGACCGAGCGCATCCACATCGGATCGGGCATCTTCAACCCGCTGCCGTCGGTGAACCACCCGGCCAAGGTCGCCGAGCGCGTCGCCATGCTCGACCACCTGTCGAACGGTCGCTTCGAGTTCGGCACCGGCCGCGGCGCCGGCAGCCACGAGATCCTCGGCTTCCTCCCGGGCATGGAGGACCTCAGCGGGACCCGCGAGATCTGGGAGGACGTCGTCGGCGAGTTCCCCAAGATGTGGCTGCAGGACACCTACGAGGGCTACCAGGGCAAGTTCTGGGAGCTGCCGCCCCGCAAGGTGCTCCCCAAGCCCTACGTCAAGCCGCACCCGCCGATGTGGTACGCCGCCGGCAACACGACGAGCTGGGAGATGGCGGGCCGCAAGGGGCTCGGGGTGCTCGGCTTCTCCGTCGGCTCGCTCTCGCAGGTCCCGCCGCTGCGCAAGGCGTACAAGGAGGCGATCGCGAACGCGGAGCCGATCGGGGCGTTCGTCAACGACAACCTCATGGTGTGCATCAGCGCCTACGTGGCGGAGGACGCCATGAAGGCGCGGCAGTCGCTCGTCAACGCCCGGCCCAACTACCTCGTGAGCAACGTGTTCCGGTACCACGACACGTTCCCGCACCCGCCCGAGATCCCGAACTGGCCCGAGCTGATCCCCGACGCCACGCTCGACGACATCCCGATGCTCATCGAGGGCGGCGGTGTCGTCGGTGACCCCGACGAGGCGCTCGACCAGTGCCGGCGCTGGGAGGAGACCGGGGTCGACCAGCTCGTGTTCGGGATCGGGCCGGCGCCGCTCGAAGAGACGGTCGAGATGATCCGTCTGATGGGCGAGCACGTGATCCCGAAGATCGACACCGACCCGGTGCACAGCACCGACCGCTACCGCGCCGCCGCGCGCGGGGAGAAGCTCGCCTGAGGTCGGCACCGTGTCGACCGACGCCGTCCTCTCCGAGACGATCTCGCTCCGAGGGCACGGCGGCGACCTGATCCCGGCGTACCTGGCGCGGCCGCTCGGCGACGGGCCGTACCCGGGCGTCGTGGTGATCCACCACATGCCCGGGTACGACGCGGCGACGAAGGAGATCGTGCGGACGTTCGCGGTGAACGGCTACACCGCGCTGTGCCCGAACCTGCACCACCGCGAGGCGCCGGGCGCGGCACCCGCGGACGCGTCGCGTGCCGTCCGGGAGGCGGGCGGTGTCCCCGACGACCGGTGCATCGGCGACGTACGGGCCGCGGCCGGCCACCTGCGCGACCTCCCGTCGTCGAACGGGAAGGTCGGCGTGATCGGGTACTGCTCGGGCGGGCGCCAGGCGTACCTGGTCGCGTGCTCCCTCCCGTTCGACGCGGCCGTCGACTGCTATGGCGGCGGTGTCGTCGCGAGCCCCGACCAGCTCACCGAGCGGACGCCGGTCGCCCCGATCGACCTCACCGCCGACCTGAGCTGTCCGCTCCTCGGCCTGTTCGGCGCGCAGGACAAGCGCCCGTCACCGGCGGACGTCGCGAAGATCGAGGCCGAGCTGACCCGGCACGGGAAGACGTTCGACCTGCACACCTACCCGGATGCCGGCCACGCGTTCTTCTCCGTCGACCGGCCCAACTACCGGGTCGAGGCCGCGCTCGACGGCTGGCGGCGGATCTGGGACTTCTTCGGGCGGCACCTGCAGGCCTGACGCGCTCGGCAGCGCGGCTCAGGGCACCTCGCGGCCGAGGAGCAGCACATCAGTGAACAGCGCGCCGGCGCCGCCGCCGGAGCAGAGCGCGACCCGCGCGCCGGGCACCTGACGCGTCGAGCACTCGCCGCGGAGCTGCTGCACCCCGCGCAGGACGCGCTGGAGGAGCTGCACGGTCGCGCCGCCGTGACTGAACGCCATGGTCCCGCCGTCGGTCGTCACCGGCGCGCGGCCGCCGACCTCGATCGTGCCGTCCATCACGAAATCGCCGCCCTCGCCCTCGCCGCAGAAGCCGAACGCCTCGAACTGGCGGATGATCTCGAACGAGAACGGGTCGTAGAGCTCGCACACGTCGACGTCGGCGGGGGAGAGGCCGCACATCGCGAACGCGGTCCGTGCGGCGCGCCGACCGACCCACGCGTTGGGCAGCTCGGGCCGGCGCGGGTCGTGGAGGTCGAACGACGGCGGGTTCTGGTACGACGGGCCCATGCGGTCGGTCGCGCCGCCGAGCAGGAACACCGGCGGCTTGGCGAGGTCGCGCGCCCGGTCGGCGCGCGTGAGCACGAGCGCGCAGCCACCCTCGGACGTCATCGCGCAGTCGAGCAGGTGGTACGGGTCGGCGACCACCCGGCTGTCGAGGATGTCGGCCGGCGTGTACGGACCGCGCCCGTGGTACACCGCGTCGGGGTTCACGTGACCGTTGTTGCGGATCGTCGCCGCGACCGTCGCGAGTGCTTCCGGTCTCGTGCCGTACCGGTGCATGTGGCGGCGCGCGACGAGGGCGAACTCGGCGGCGGTGAACATCCCGAACGGCGCGACGAACTCGTGGTCGGGTCGCGTCCAGGGCGCGGTGGAGCGCCGCTCGGTGTAGACCCCCGCCGAGCCGGCGGCCATGAGCACCGTCGTGGCCAGCCCGTTGGCGATGGCGTTCGCGGCGTCGAGCACGGCGGGGATGCCGAGCGACGACGGTGACCACCAGACCGGGCCGATGCGGGCCTGGTACGCGAAGTCGAGCGCCTGGCCGGCCACGCCGTCGACGGCTCGCGGATCGAGCCCGGCGTCGTCGAGCGCGCCGAGCGCGGCCTCGAGGGTGATCGCCCGCGAGTCGGTGCCCTCGAGGACCCGGGCCTGGCGGGTGTTGTGGACGCCGACGACGGCGACGCCGTGCAACGGATGCGACCCCATCCCCGCAGCCTCGCACGCCGGGGCTCGGGACCTCCGGCCCCGCGGATTCGGGCCGCCCGGCCCCGGCCGGCGTGCCCTCGGGCCCTGGGTCGGCCGACGTGCCCCGCGGATGATCGCTCCCGAGCGCGGGCGGCGCTCGGGGTGGTCCACGCGGAGCACGCCGGAGGGCGTGCCGGAGAGAGGAACGACGATGACCCGACCCACCACCCGCCCGCGGGGCACCGGCGCAGCCGTCGCGGACGTGCTCGCCTTCCCGACCCCCGTCGCGGCCGGGCGTCGTCGCCGGTGGGCGACCGCGGCGCTGACCGGACTGCTGATCACGGTCACGTTCAGCGTTCCCGCGATCCTGTTCGCCGCGCGGGCGGGGGCGATGACGCCGAAGACGCCGGCCGCGACCGTCAAGGTCGACGAGAACGAGTTCACGATCTCGGCGAGCGCCGCAACCGTGCCCGCGGGTCGCGTGCGCTTCGTCGTGCACAACACCGGCCACGTGAAGCACGAGCTCGTCGTGCTGCGCACGAACGCCAGCGCGACGACCGTCCCGCTCAGCGGCAAGTCCGGTCGGACGGTCGAGAACGGCCGGGGCGTCAAGGACGTCGGTGAGGTCGAGAACATCAAGGGCGGCGCGGTCAAGAGCAACACGCTCAAGCTGGCGCCCGGTCACTACGTGCTCGAGTGCAACCTCTCCGGCCACTACATGGCCGGGATGCGCGCCGAGTTCCAGGTCCAGTAGCCGACCCACCCGATCGCGGGGCGGCGCCTCTCGTGGTACGAGCGGGAGGGGCGCCGTCTGCGCGTCTGTCGCCGGCTATTCGGGCTGCACGCCCCGGAGGTGCTGCGCGAGGAACGCGAGCAGCTTGCCCCACGCGTCGGGCGCGGCCGTCTGGTGGTAGGTCTCGGAGCCGTCCCGCATGAACCCGTGCTCGGCGTCCGGGTAGACGATCACGTCGCCCGGGTGGCGGGCCCGGACCTTCTCGATCTCCTCCATCGGCACGTACTCGTCGCGCCCGCCGTAGAACGCGAGCAGCGGGCACTGCACGTCGCCGTCGAGCTCCGAGATCCCGGATCCGTAGAACGGCGCCGCGCACTGCACGTCGAGACCCGACACGGCGGCGAGGTACGTGAACTTGCCGCCCATGCAGAACCCGGTCACGCCGACCGGCCCGGCGCCGAGCTCGCGGATGCGCCCGACGGCGAAGCGCAGATCGTCGACGACGTCCGAGAGCCGGAGGTCGCGCAGGTGGTCCATGAAGTTGTTCGGATCGCTGCCCCCGAAGCGCCAGAACAGGTCGGGCGCGATCGCGCCGTAGCCCTGATCGGCGAGCCGTTCGCACACGCGGAGCAACTGCGGCGACATGCCGTTGCCCTCGTGGATCACGACGACGCCCTCCCGCGGCGCGCCGGACGCGGGCAGCGACAGGAAGTACGGAACCTGGATCTCGGGCATGGCCGGGAGTGTACGGGCGCGCGGGCTCAGCTGCCTTCGAGGGTGACGGTCGCGATCGTGAGGAGCTTGTCGTCGGCGCCGGTGTCGACGGTCCGGACCTCGCAGACGGCGTGGTCGGCTGCGACCCGCAGGATGCGCGCCGCGGTGCGCACGGGGCCGGCCTCGGTCTGCGCCAGGTAGTGGACCTGCGCGTCGGTCGCCACGAACGGGTGGCCCGCCGCCTCGAGGCAGGTCTCGGCCGCGGCCTGCACGGCCATCCCGAGCACACCGCCGTTGACCGTCCCGAAGCTGTTGCTCACGTACTCGGTCTTGTCGAGCTCGACCGCGCCGGCGGCGGCGTCGACCACCCGGAGCCCGATGTGCTCGAACAGCGACGCCCGCAGTTGCGAGGTGCCGTCGCCGTGCAGCACCCGCCGGCCCGGCTCGCCACCGGGGCGGCGGCTGGCGCGCGTGGCCGAGGCCGGGATGCGGGCGAAGCTCATGAGTCCCGACGCGCAGACGCGGGCGGCGTCGGGCTGGTCGCGGCCGTGGCCGTCGTACACGTCGACTCCCACCACGATCACGTTCTTGCCCGCACGGACCAGGTACGACGCCGCGATCGCGGGGCCGTCGGTCACGGGCGCGATCCCGTGGACGGAGAGGTCGAGCGTCGCCGTCCAGTCGGGATCGGCGGCCGGGAGCCCGACCAGCGCACCCGAGATGT
>DASRHL010000138.1:0-8884 GCA_035650535.1 Acidimicrobiia bacterium | reverse complement strand
GAGGGTGAGGTGGCGCTCCTCGAGCGCGCCGTGCTCGACGAGCAGTGCACCGAGGCGCTTGCCGTTGCCGTTCTGGTTCTCCTGCTCGAGCAACGCTCGCTGCAGGTCGTCGGGCGTGACGAACTCGTGGCGGACCAGCAGCTCGCCGATCCGGGTCCAGCCCTTGCGATGGCCGTTGCCGAGGCCGGCCGGCGCGGCACGTGCCTGTTCGGCGACGAGCACGTCGCTCTCGTCCTTGCCGCGGCGGCGGAGCGCGCCCATCAGCGCCGGCCCCCGACCGACGAAGAACGGGCCGGGCCGGAGCGCGCTTCGCGCCCGACCGCCCAAAGCCCCATGCGACGGCGACGTCCGAGACGCGCCGGGCCCCTGCTGCCCATGCCCTGCTCCCTGCCCTTTGCCCGAACGCACTGTACCGCGATCTCACTGTACGTGGCAAGTGCCCGGATCCGGCCCGGGTTTTTGCCACGCAATGTGACGCGGGTGCGTCAGCCCGGGCGGCCCGGAGCGGGCCCGCGGGCTCAGAGCCCCATGAAGCTCCCGCCGTCGCACACGACGGTCTGGCCGGTGACGTAGGCCGCGTCGTCGCCGGCGAGGAACGCGGCGACGCCGCCGATGTCGGGCTCGGCGTCGCCGATGCGCCGAAGCGACGTCCGCTGTTCGACGCGCTCACGGAGGACCGGGTTGGACTCGAACGCGACCGCGAGCGCGGGCGTCTCGGCGACGGGCGCGATGCAGTTGACCGTGATCCCGAACGGGCCCCACTCGCGCGACAGGCTCTTCGCGATCGCGCGCTGGGCTCCCTTCACGGCCCCGTAGGCGGGGATGAACACGCTTCCCTCCACGCCGGCCGGCGACGTCAGGAGGATGAGTCGCCCCCGCCGTCCCGCGGCGCGCAGGTGCGGAAACGCGAGTTGCGCGCAGTAGAAGGAACCCCAGACCGCGGTGCGCGAGTTCGTCCGCCACAGGTCGACGTCGAGCTCCTCGACGCGGTGCCGGGTCGAGCCCTGGTACGCGTTGTGCACCATGATCTCGAGCCCGCCGTAGCGCGCGACGGTCGCGTCGACGCACGCCGCCACCGCGTCGCGTTCGGTGACGTCGGTCACGATGCAGACGGCCTCGTCGCCCCGGGCCCGGATCTCCTCGGCGACGGGCTCACCCGTCTCCGCACGCCGTGCCGCGACCACGACGTTCGCACCCCGCGCCGCGAGCGCGAGGGCGATCCCGCGGCCGACACCCTGCCCGGCGCCGGTGACGACGGCCGTCCGACCGGCCAGCGGGCGCCCGTGCCCGTCGGTCACGGTGCCATCCAGACGCCACCGTCGGCGCAGAGCGTCAACCCCGTGAGGAACGCACCCCGTTCGCCGAGCAGGGAAACGACGACGGCACCGAGATCGGTCTCCGCGTCTCCCGCGCGACCGAGCGCGGGAGGCGCCAGCGAGACGACCATGCTGTCGACGCCCACGGGCACGAGCTCGGGTGCCGGCGCCACACAGTTGACCGTGATGCCGTCGGGCCCCCACTGGCGGGCGGCCGACTTCGCGAGCACCCGCTGGCCCTCGACCGCCGCCGTGTAGGGCACGAGCTGCTCGGCGCCCGACAGCGCGATCGTCGGTGTCACGAACACGAACCGGCCGTGGCCGGCCGCCCGCATCGGCGCGTACCCGGCCTGGAGCACGAAGAGCGCCGCTTGCATCGCGCCCTCCCACACCGCGTTCCAGCGGTCGTCGTCCACTTGCTCGAGGGGGCCCCGCTCGAACGCCTCCGGCGGCATCCACGTGTGCACGACCCCGGTGACCGGGCCGCCGAGCTCGTCGGCCGCCTCGTCGAAGGCCTGCCGGACGTCGTCGCGGGTGCCGAACGACACGTCGATGGCGACGGCGCGCCCGTCGCGCGCCTCGATCTCGGCGACCGCGGGCGCGAGCGCCTCGGGATCGCCCAGCAGCGCGACGCACGCGCCTGCACCGGAGACCGCGAGCGCGAGCCCGCGTCCGATCCCGGTCTGCGCGGCGGTGACGACCGTCACCGCGCCATCGAGCTCACCGGGCACGGCTGCCCCGCTACTCGCGCTCACGCGCGCAACCTAACATGAGCCGCCGATGGAGCCCGGGGACGTCCACGCGACTCGCGACGCGATCGACGATCTCGCCGCGGCGTACTGCGACGCGGTGACCCGCGCCGATCGCGCCGGGTTCGGCAACTGCTGGGCGGCCGACGCGACCTGGGTGATCCCCGGCACCGGAGAGGTGCGCGGGCGCGACGCGATCGTCGAGCAGTTCGCGACGACGCGCGCGCTGTACGACTTCTGCGTCCAGGAGCTGCTGAGCCGGCGCATCCGTGTGCACGACGCCGGCCACGCCGTGGCCCGGTGGTACGTGCGCGAGCTCCAGCACACCGAGGACCGGACCGGCGGCGAGCTCATCGGCGCGTACGACGACGAGCTCGTCCTCGACGGCGACGGCAGCTGGCGCTTCGCGCGCCGGAGCTTCCAGCTGATCTACCGCGGCCGGTTGGAGATGCCCGGGCGCTTCTACCGGCTACCGCCGCCCTGGCCGCCGAGCGCCGCCGGGTCGAGCGAGCACTCCTGATCGAGCTTGAGGACCTGCGTCAGCCGTCCGAAGCCGAGGAAGTCGGCGATGCAGATGCTCAGGTCGAGGATGTCGGCGTCGGAGAAGTGCTCGTGCAGCCGCACGAAGAAGTCGTCGTCGAGGCTCAGGTGGTCGAGCGCGAAGCGCTCCGCGTACTCGATCGCCAGCCTCTCGGCCTCCGAGTACTCGGGGTGGTCGTGCTCGGCGACGTGCGCGTACAGGTCTTCGGTGACGCCCTGTTCCGCCAACTGCGGAATCCGCCAGCCCAGTCAGATGGGGCAGTCGTTGATCTGCGCGATGCGCATGCGGACGGCCTCCCGCACGCGCGGGTGCAGCTCGCTCTTCCCGTACACGGCGTCGGATAGGCCTGCGACGGCGTCGCCGAGCGCGGGGCGGAGCGCCCAGACCCGGTAGAGCTCCGGTTGGTCCCCGTCGGGGACGTTGATGCGTGCCATCAGGTCACTCCTCGGGCGCCCGGCATCCGTGGACCCGCAGCGTAGTGCGCTCCTTCGCCGGCGCCGGCCACCGCGGCGTTGACGACCCCCGCCATGCAGACGTCGACGAACGCGCCCGAGCGCCCGGCCGTCCGCACGGCGTCGACCGCCGCCCGGGCGCCCGCGAGACCGCTGAGCGGGTCGGCGACGGCGTCGAGCACGAACACGGGGTGACGAGGGCCGCCGGCCGCGACCGCGACCCCGCCCGCGACGGCGGCGTCGTCGCCGAACGCCACGCGCTCGCGCAGCCGACCCTCGAAGCCGTACCCGGTGATCGAGACCCAGATCGCACCAGCCGCGGCCTCGCGCGCCGGGTCGACTCCCAGCTGCTCGAACGCCCGTGGCCGGGACGCGCTCACGACGACGGCCGCCGAGTCGAGGAGCTCACGCAGGCGCCGGCGCCCGGCCGGCGCGCGGAAGTCGAGCGCGACGTCTTCCTTGCCGGCGTTGAGTCGGCGCCAGAACTCGGGCAGGCCGCGGCGCGCGCCGTCGGGACGGTGCACGCTCTCCACCTTCAAGACGGGCAGGTCGAGCGCGTCACCGGCGAGACGCGCGCACAGGGGGCCCGCCCAGAGGGACGAGAGATCGACGACGCAGCGGCGCGGTGCGCGCCCGCGCGCACCAGCCGCGGGGGTGACGGTCACCCCGGGCGCACCCTCGTACTCGCCGGGCGCGATCGCGACCGCCGCCGGGATGCCGAGGAGCTGGGCCCGCTCGACCGCCGCGCCCGCCTCCATCCCGAGGAGCGCGCCGGCGACGGCGTCCCAGACCGGGCCGTCCCACTCGTGGCCCATCCAGGCGGCGAGGAGCTCGACATCGTCGCGCCGCGACAGGTTGCACGCCACGAAGCGCCCGTCGCCTGCCGGGAGGAGCCGGCATGTCCCGCCGGCCGAGACGGGGCCGGCGGGCGCGATCCCGAGGAGCTGCATGCGCTCGCGCAGGCGGGCGGGACCGTCGACCCCGAGCGGCCGGCCGTACGCCGCCGCGGCCGCGTCGAGCGCCGCCTCGGCGTCGCCGGCGCGCTCCACCCCGGGCGGGACCGTCACGAGAACATGTTCTATCGTCACGCCTCGCCCATCCTGCGAGACCCCCGGGAGCACCATGTCCGACCAGCTCGGCTTCTACGCGATCGCCCAGCGCGACCCCGGCCACCTGGCCCTCGTCGACCCCGAGGAGCGCCTCGTGTCGGCCGGCGAGCTTCTCGCCGCGTGCAACCAGGTGGTCCACGGGCTGCGTGCGATGGGGCTCCAGAGGGGCGACGTGGTCGCCATGCTGCTGCCCAACTCGGTCGAGGTGTTCGAGCTGTACCTCGCCGTCCAGCAGGCCGGCTTCTACCTCGTGCCGATCAACTGGCATCTCGTCGGGCCCGAGATCGCCTACATCGTCGACGACTCCGAGGCCAAGGCGTTCGTCGCGCACGCGAGCTTCGCCGAGCACGCCAAGGCCGCCGCCGACGAGATCGACTTCCCCGCCGAGGGCCGCTTCGCCGTCGGCGGCGAGATCGCCGGGTTCCGCTCGTTCGACGAGCTCAAGGCCGGGCAGCCGACGAGCCTCCCCGACGACCGCACGACCGGCCTCGTCATGAACTACACGTCGGGAACGACGGGCCGCCCCAAGGGGGTGCGGCGCGCGCTCCCGGGCGTCGCGCCCGAGGACATGGGCGTCTCGTTCGGCGGCATGCTGCTCCTGTTCCGGTTGCAGCCGCACGACGACAACGTGCACATCTGCGGCTCGCCCCTGTACCACACGGCCGTGCTGGTGTTCGCGGGCGGTGCGATGCACATCGGGCACACCGTCGTCCTGATGGACAAGTGGACGCCCGAGCGCATGCTCTACCTGATCGACAAGTACAAGGTCACCAACACGCACATGGTGCCGACCCAGTTCGTGCGACTCCTCGCGCTCCCCGACGACGTCAAGGCGAAGTACGACGTCTCGTCGCTGCGCCACATGGTGCACGCAGCCGCGCCGTGCCCGCCCGACGTGAAGCGACGGATGCTCGAGTGGTGGGGCCCGGTCATCGACGAGTACTACGCGGCGACCGAGGGCGGCGGCACGATCGTCTACGCCGACGAGTGGCTCGAGCACCCGGGCACCGTCGGGCGCGCCTGGCCCAACGCCGAGATCGTCATCCTCGACGAGCACGGCAACGAGCTCGGCGCCAACCAGCCCGGCACCGTCTACATGCACATGGCGACGGGCCAGTTCGAGTACTTCAAGGACAAGGAGAAGACCGACCGCAGCCGGCACGGCAAGTTCTTCACCGTCGGCGACATCGGCTACCTCGACGACGACGGCTGGCTGTTCCTCATGGACCGCAAGGCGGACATGATCATCTCGGGCGGCGCCAACATCTACCCGGCCGAGATCGAGAGCGTGCTCATCACGCATCCGAAGATCGCCGACGTCGCCGTCTTCGGGATCCCGCACGAGGACTGGGGCGAGGAGGTCAGGGCCGTCGTCGAGCCCATCGACGGCGTGACGGGCGGCCCCGAGCTCGAGGCCGAGATCCTCGAGTGGTCACGCGACAAGCTCGCCAAGTACAAGACACCGAAGGCCATCGACTTCATCGACGAGATGCCCCGCGACCCCAACGGCAAGCTCTACAAGCGCAAGCTCCGCGACCCGTACTGGGAAGGCCGCGAGCGCGCCATCTGACGCGCCGACGGCATCGCCTCCTCCGCGTCTGTTCCGAAACCTGCGCTCGGCGCAGGAAAGTCGACAAAACCGGAGGGTTGGGGGGCGGTCAGTCGAGGAGCTCGGCCGTCAGGCGGTCGAGCGTCTCGTCGCCGACGCCGATCGTCGTCGCGTACTGCCGCCAGGTGCCGTAGCGGTCGTGGACCGCGGCGAGCAGGCCCTCCATCGTGCGCGGGACGGCACCCGAGATGTCGGGTGGGAGCCGGGCCCACTGGTCGTCGATGCCGGGCACCTCGCGCCGGTGCCGCGCGTGGATCTCCTCGATCACCTCGGCGGTGAGCGCGTAGTCGGCGACGATGTCGTCGTCGCGCACGCCGAGCAGGCCGAGCAGCAGTGCCGCGAACACGCCCGTGCGGTCCTTGCCCGCCATGCAGAAGAAGACTGCCGGCATCGCGCCCGGTTCGGCGAGCTCACGCAGCGCCTCGGCGTACGACGGCGCACCCGTCTCCAGCATCGTGAAGTAGATCTCGGCCGCGGTGCGGAGCTGCGACACGTCCGGCATCTGGCGGCCGTGCAGGGCACGGTCGATCGTCGCGAGGTGCACGTGGCGGACGTCGAGATCGCCGAGCGGGCCGATCCCGATCCGGTCGAGCTCGTCGTTGGCGCGAAAGTCGATGGCGGTCACGATGCCGAGCTCGGCGAGCACCGGTCCGTCGGCCTCGTCGAGCCGGTGGAGCGAATCGCTGCGGAACACGCGTCCCCAGCGGGTCGTGCGGCCGTCGGTCGTCGGGTAGCCACCGAGGTCGCGGAAGTTGACCGGACCCGCGAGCTGGACCCGCCGGCCGCTCACGGCGCGGCCCCGCCCGCCTCGGCGCCGCCGGCGGCGGCCTCGGTGCCGCCGTGCTCGAGCGCATGCTGGACGAAGCGGTCCTGCGGCACCTGGATGAACACACCCTCGGCCTCCGCGCACAGCCGCTCGCCCGCGTGGATGGTGCCGCTCGTGAACACCTTGCGACCCTCGATCGAGTCGGTACGCGCCGCGAACGTGAGCCGCGTGTTGAGCGGTGTCGGGCTGCGGTACTTGACGGTCAACGTGCCGGTCATCGCGCCGACGCCCGAGGTGATGTTCGCCACCCCGAGCAGCTCGTCGAACAGGGCCGCGATCACACCGCCGTGCACGCAGCCCGGCGGCCCCTCGTACGCCGACCCGAGCGTGCCCTCGCCCCGCACGTCGAGGCCGTCGACCTCGAGGTGGATCGGCGGCGCCAACGGGTTGAACAGGCCGATCATCGGCGAGAACGGGAAGTACTCGTGCGGCTCGAGCTCCGCGAACGGCAACGCGGGCACCGCCGGCCGCCAGGCCGGCGTGACCGGCTCGAGGATGGCGGCCGCCTGCTCCACCGCCTCCGCGGCGCGCGTCAGCACGTCGGGCGCCGCCGCGGTGCGGACGACCTGGTCCGTGACGACCCGGAGCGCGTCCACCAGCCGGCGGAGCGCCGGGCCGGGGGGATGCGTGGCGTCGGGGCCGTGGCCGTCGACGATGCCGGGATCGGGAGTCACGCGGCGTCGCCGGCCGCCGCGGCAGGGGCGACCGTGACTAGTCCTCGACGATCGAGATGGCCTGCTTCGGACACTGGCGGACGGCCTGCTCGACCCGAGGGCGCAGCTCGTCGGGCGGGTTCTCGTTGAGGATGTAGAGGAAGTCGTCGTCGCGGACCTCGAAGACCTCGGGGGCGATCCCCATGCAGACGGCGTTGCTCTCGCACACGTCGAAATCCACCACGACCTTCCAAGCCATCCGGGCCTCCACTCGTCTCAGCTGGTGCCGCGCAGGGTATCGCGGGCCGGCTCCCCGCCGTGGAGGAACCGCTCGAGCGCGTCCCGGTTGGCGGCGGCGCCCGTGAGGCGGGCGAACACGGCGTCCTCGCGGTCGCGGGCGCCTCTGACCTGGTCGAGCTTCGCGGCCAGCATCAACTGCTTGGTCTCCACGAGCGACACGAGGGGCATGGCGGCGATGCGGCGGGCGAGCTCGAGCGCCTCGGCCACGACCTCGCCCGGTGGCGTCGTGCGCAGGGCGAGCCCGGTGGCGACCGCCGTCGGCGCGTCGATCCAGTCGGCGGTGAAGAAGGCGTAGGCGGCGGCCTGCCAGCCCATCGCCGCCGGGAGCGTGTAGCTGCCGGCCGCCTCGGGCGCGACCCCGAGGCTGACGAACGGGGCCCGGAGCCGGGCGTCCGCCGCGATCAGCACGAGGTCGCAGTGCGGCAGGAGCGTCAGCCCGAGCCCGACGCCGAGGCCGTTCACCGCCGCGACGAGGGGCTTCGGGAAGGTGGTCACGGCGGCGAGCAGCCCGACGAATCCGTGGCCGCTCGCCGTCTCCGACGTGAGCGCGGCGCCGGACGCGGCCCGCTCGTCGGGGCTCGACAGCCGGGCCATCTCGCCGAGGTCCTGGCCGGCCGAGAACGCCCGCCCGGCGCCCGTGAGGACGGCGACGGCGATCTCCGGGTCGGTCGCGGCCTCGGTGAGGGCGTCGGTGACGGCGCGGTAGAGCTCGCCGTCGAACGCGTTGAGCTTGTCGGGCCGGTTGAACGTGATCAACCGGACGCCGTCCGCGTCGTCGACGAGCGCGACGTTGCCCGGGCTCACGTGGCGTACGGATCGACCGTGAGGTGCCGGCTGAGGTCGCCGATCAGGTCGGAGTAGATGAGGCGGTCCGCGAAGCGCCACTCGCCGGCGACGCGCTCGAAGCGGTCGTGGTAGCGGCCGGCGATGATCACCTGCAGCGGGGAGTCGCCGACCTGCTGCAGGACGCTGAAGTACGACTTCGCGGTGGCGCTGCCGGCGCCCTCGTCGACGTCGATCATGAGGTTCGTGGTCACGTGCTTCGTGCGGGGCGTGCCGTCGTCGTAGCGCATCACCATCGACTCCATCGTCGACTGGACGTCGCCGGAGCCGTTGTAGGTGACGATGTCGTCGCCCAGCACCGATCGGTAGGTCGAGTGCTCGAAGAGGGCTCCGACCCCTTCGAAGTCGCCGAGATCGACGCGCTCGGCGTACGTGATGATCAGCTTGGAGATGGCGTCCCGCGAGTCGCTCGTGCTCATGACGCGGGACACTACTCTCGACCTCTAGCCTCTGGGCCCATGGCGATCGGGGTGTCACGCGTCTTCC
>DASRHL010000137.1:0-4970 GCA_035650535.1 Acidimicrobiia bacterium | reverse complement strand
CCACCCGCCGCCGCGTGACACGGGGGACGCGTGACGCGCGCCGAGCGGGCGCGGTCAGGGGCGTTCGCAGCCGGGGACGGTGACGGTCGTGGTCTCGATGCGGGAGTCCATGGCTGCCCGCGATTCCTCCGCGTTGCCGTGGGTAGGCGCGGTGAGCATGAACAGGGTGCGACCGTCGGCGCCGCCCAGGGCGCACGCGATCGCGTGGCGGCCGGGCACCGGGATCTCGTCGGTCACGTCGCCGCCCTCGACGACGCGCAGGAAGCGGTCGCCGACCGGGCACGCGATCCAGACGCCGTCCTCGGCGTCGATGCAGATGCCGTCGGGGTAGTCGGGGAGCTCGGCCCAGACCCGCCGGTTGGCCAGCGTGCCGTCGTCGGCGAGGTCGAACGCGACGAGGTCCTTGCCGGCGCTCTCGGCGACGACGAGGGTCCGGTCGTCGGTCGCGACGGCCATGCCGTTGGCGACGCGCAGGTCGGGGGCCGCCTCGTGCGCGGTGCCGTCGGGGTCGACGCGCAGCAGTGCAGCCGGTTGCGCACCCGCGCCGCCGCCACCGTGCAGGTCGTAGCCCATCTGCCCGACGAACGCGTGGCCGCGGGTGTCGACGACCATGTCGTTGATCTGGAACGGCGAGAACGACGACAGGTCTGCGTGCTCGACCAGCGTGCCGTCGGCTTCGCGCCGCAGGACCCGGCGGTCGTCCATCGACACGATCAGCATCCGGCCGTCGGGGAGCCAGCCGAGCCCCGACGGCGGCCCGTCGAGCGTCGCGACGACCTCGACCGCGCCCGAGGCGTCCACCCGGATGACCTCGTGCCGGTGGAGGTCGGACGTGTACAGCGAGTCGCCCCGCCACCGCGGTCCTTCGAGGAAGGCGCGCCCGCCCACGAAGGTCGTGATGTCGATCGCCACGTGCAGCTCCCTCCGTCGAGACGGGCGGAAGGAGGCTACGTCGGGGGCGGCGTCGTGGTCGCGGGCGGCGCGGTCGTCGCCGGCGGGGCCGTGGGCGTCGGCGTCCCCGGGCCGGGGATCGGCGGCGGTGGCGGCGCGGGCGGCGCCTGGTTGATCGGCGTGCTCGACAGGACCTGCGCGGGCTGCCCGCCGTCGACGTAGACCGGGTCGCCCTGGTTCACCAGCGTGTGGAAGTACTCGGCGATGTGCATCGGGATCCGTGCGCAGCCGTGCGACGCGGGCACCGGCGGCACGCTCTGGTATCCGTGCACCGCGATGCCCTTGTTGAAGTAGAAGGGGTTGTAGAGCGCGCCGAGCACGCCCTTGTCCCAACCGTTGCGGTACAGGTAGAAGGTGAAGCGACCCGACGGCGTGGTCGCGACCTCGCAGACGTGCTGCGTCGGGTTGTCCTTCGGTGTGTCGTAGCAGTAGTGCTCGCCGGACCCGGTCGAGGTCGTCGTCACGAGCCGCACCTGGTAGTTCTGGTAGAGCGTCAGGACCTGCTTGGTGACGTCGATCTCGGTCCGGTTCGGCTCGGCGGTCGGGTGCAGCGGCTGCGGGTACTGGAAGTTGCGCAGGGCCTCGGCCTCGTACGCGCCGATGCGCCCGGCCGGTGCCAGCCCGACGATCTTCTGCAGGGTCTGGACGGCGTAGAGCGTGTCCTGGTCGTAGACGCCGTCGACCGGGCCCGGGTCGAAGTGCAGGTTCGCGAGCCGCTGCTCGAACGCGGCGACGATCGGACCGTTGGCGCCCGGCCCGAGGATGTCGCCGAGGCCCAGGGCGGGCAGCGTGGGGTCGGGCGCCGGCTGCTGCAGCGTCGTGGGCAGCGTGGTCGTGGTGGGGACGAGCGTCGTGGTCGTCGGCGGCAACGTGGTCGTCGTCGTCCGGGGCCGGGCCGGTGCCGCCGTCTTCGTCGAGTCGTCGCGCAGGACCGCGCCGGCCACGACGGCGCCGCCGACCGCGGCGCACGCGAGCGCGAGGCACACCGCGACGCGAAGAGGAACGACCTTGCTGACCACGGACCGTCAAGCCTACCGGCACGGAGTGTGCGTTCCGTGGCGCGGCCAGCGCACGCAGGCTGGCTAACTGATCGTGACCGGTGTCCCGAGGGGCACGGTCTGCGCGATGCGGACGATGACGTCGTTGGGCACGCGCACGCAACCGTTCGAGCGGTCCTGACCGAGCAGGTCGGTGGCGGTCGTGCCGTGGATGGCGATCTGGCCGGGCCCGCCGTTGAAGTGCATCAGCACCTCCGAGTAGCCCGAGAGCCCCAACGCGAACGCGCCGTACGCCCCGTTGGGATGCGAACGGAGGTCGACGGGATCGGTCACGTAGAACGTGCCGCGCGGGGTCGGCGTGGCGCTCGTCCCGATCACGGTCTGGCTCTGGACGACCACCTGGTCGCCGTCGAGGACCGTCAGCTGGTGCGCGGCGAGGTCGACCTTGATGGAGTAGCTCGTGGTCCCGAGGGTCACGTCCGTCTCACGGATCCAGCCGCTCGAGTCGTTGGGCCGGATCGGGAGCAGCACGTGCAGCCAACCCGGCTGGCGGTCGGTGACGAGCAGCGTGCGGGGCAGGCCGTAGTCGGTGCGGGCGCTCAGCGTCGTCACGAGTTGCGACCCGCCCGCCGCCGTGTAGACGGCGATCGGTGCGCCCTTGGTCGTGGCGATCACCGCCGGTGCGGGGGCGGTGGTGGTGGTGGTGGGCGGCGCCGTCGTCGCGGCCGTGGTGGGCAGCGTCTGGCTCCCGGGGAGCAGCGCCGCCTTCGGGCTGCTCCCGCCGCCCGAGCCGCTCGCCAGCGCGATCCCCCCGGCGACCAGCACGACGAGGACGGCGGCTGCCAGCCCGGCCCGGATGCGGTTGCGCCGGCGGCGCCTCGCCCGGAGCCGGGCGCGACCCGACGGCCTCGGAAGCGGCTGGGCCCCGGGCGCGGGCGCGTCCATCAGGCGCCGAAGTTAGTCGCCTTGCCTCGCCGCCACGTCTCGCCGAACGGGCGGGACGCCGTCGCGGGAGCGTTCGGTCAGTTGGGTGCCGGCGCCGGGGTGTCGGCCGCCAGCAGCATCAGCCGGAGGTCGAGCAGCAGGTCGACGACTTCCGAGCCCGCCACGAGATCGCGGCCGCGGAACTGGTCGAGTGCCTCGTCGATCCGGGTCGTCAGCGCAACCTGGTCCGCGTCCATCGATCAGTCCTCCTCCGCCTCGGTCGTGTTCTCAGTCAGCTCGTCGTCGATGTACTACGTCTCCGGGGCTCCACCCGGATCTGTTCCCTGACAACCTACCGGCCGAACGTTTCGTTCCGGAGTCACGCCGGTTTCAGGTCGGCGTTTCCGGTCGCCTCTAGATCGGGTGCCCGGCCGGCAACCTGAGAGCCGTCACCCGGCCTCGTCGAGGCCCTGCTGGAGGGTGTTCCAGGCGAGGGTGGCGCACTTGATGCGGACGGGGAACTTGACGACCCCCTGGAGGGCCTCGAGGTCGCCCATCCGGACGCCCTCGAGGTCGGAGGTCGCCTCCCCGTCCTCGCCGCCCTCGAGTTTCGACTCGTGAATCGACATCAGCGCCTTGAACGCCCGGATGAGTCGGCGCACCTCCTCGACGGGCTTGCCCTTGATGGCGGCGCTCATCATCGAGGTCGACGCCTGGCTGATCGAGCAGCCCTGACCCTCGGTCCGCACGTCGACGACCGTCCCGTCCTCCACGTCGAGGTAGAGGACGACCTCGTCGCCGCAGAGGGGGTTGAAGCCCTCGACCTTGCGTGCGGGCGGGACGGGGAGCTCGCCCCGGTTCCGGGGCGCGCGGTAGTGGTCGAGGATGATCTCGCGGTAGAGGTCTTCGAGGCCGGCCATCGCAGCGCTCCCGCTCCCCAGGGTTCGGTCAGAAGGCGAAGAACTTCTCGGCGCGCCCGAGCGATTCTACGAGGGCGTCGACGTCGGTCTCGTCGTTGTACACATAGAAGGACGCCCGCGCCGTCGCCGGCACGCCGAGCACGCGCATCAACGGCTTCGCGCAGTGGTGGCCGGCCCGCACGCACACACCGTCCTCGTCGAGCACCTGCGACACGTCGTGGGCGTGGATGCCCTCGAACGCGAACGAGATCGCGCCGCCGCGTCCGTCGACGCCACGCGGTCCGTAGATGGCCAGCCGGTCGCCGAAGCGGTCGGCCAGCGCGTCGAGCGCGTAGGCGGTCAGCGCGCGCTCGTGGGCGCGGACCGCGTCGAGGCCGAGCGCCGACAGGTAGTCGACCGCGGCCGCGAGGCCGACGGCTTCCACGATGGGCGGTGTGCCCGCCTCGAACTTCCAGGGGACCTCGTTGGTCGTGAAGCCGTCGACGGTGACGTCGCGGATCATCTCGCCGCCACCGAGGAAGGGCGGCATCGCCTCGAGCAGCTCACCGCGCGCCCACAGACCACCGATGCCGCTCGGCCCCAGCAGCTTGTGGCCCGTGAAGCCGACGAAGTCGGCGTCCCACTGCTGCACGTCGACGGGGAAGTGCGGGACGGCCTGGGCCGCGTCGACGAGGAGGCGCGCACCGGCCGCGTGCGCCGCATCGGCGAGCGGCCGGATCTCGTTGATCGTGCCCAGCACGTTGGACGCGGCCGTGACCGTGAGGAGCTTGGCGCCGTCGAGCAGACGGTCGAGGTTCGAGAGGTCGAGGCGGAAGTCGCCGGTGAGCGGGATCCAGCGCAGCTCGACGCCCCGCTCGGCCGCGAGGATGTGCCAGGGCACCACGTTCGCGTGGTGCTCCATCTGCGTCAGCACGACGGCGTCACCTGTGGCGAGGTTCGCGCGCGCCCACGAGTAGGCGACGAGGTTGATCGCCTCGGTCACGTTCTTCGTGAACACGATCTCGTCGGTCTTCGCGTTGAGCAGCGCTGCGACCTTCGCGCGGGCCTGCTCGTACGCGGCGGTCGCCTCCTCGGCGATCGTGTACACGCCGCGGTGCACGTTCGCGTAGGACTCGCGGTAGGCGCGGTCCATCGCGTCGAGCACGGCCTGCGGCTTCTGCGCCGACGCGGCCGAGTC
>DASRHL010000136.1:0-6166 GCA_035650535.1 Acidimicrobiia bacterium | reverse complement strand
GCGGTGTCGATGCTCCCGATGGTGAATCCGCCACCGTGGAAGTACACGAGAACGGGCAGCCGTTCGGTGGGGTGCGGGCGGTAGACCCGGATCGGGAGCGGGCCCGCGGGGCCGTCGATCGTCCGGTCGGTGGTGGAGTCGACGGGCAGCTTCGCGGGATCCCACATCAACGGCGCGGTGGCCTCGAAGCGGGCGCGCATCTCCTCGTACCCGATGCCGGCGTCGAACATCCCGCCGCCCGCGACCGCTTCGAGGACGGCGGCGAGCTGCGGATCGAGCGCGCGGTCCACGTCAGCCGGCGGCGATGCCACCGTCGACGACGACGCACTCGCCGTTGACGTACGACGCCTCGTCGCACAGCAACCACGCGACGAGCGCCGCGACCTCGTCGGCCTCCGCCAGCCGGCCCGCGGGCACGCGCGCGAGCAGGCCGTCGACGAGCTCGGGCGGGGCGACGTCGATCAGGCCCTGCAGCATCGGCGTCCGGACCAGCCCGGGGCACACCGCGTTGACGCGCACGCCCAGAGGCGTCGCGTCGAGTGCGGCGACCTTGGTGAGGCCGACGACCGCGTGCTTCGACGCGCCGTAGGCCGCCTGCCCGGGGACGCCCCGCAGGCCGGCGACCGACGCGGTGTTCACGATCGCGCCGCCCGACCAGTCGCCGCCGGCGCGCTGGCGCGCCATCTGGCCCAGCACGGCGCGGAGACCGAGGAACACGCCGCGGGTGTTGACGCCGAGCGTGTGGTCGAACTGCTCGACGGGCATCTCCCAGATGGGGACGAGGTCGCCGCCGAAGCCGGCGTTGTTGTGGAACAGGTCGATCCGCCCGAACGCGTCGGCGGCGGCCCGCACGTAGGTGTCGACGCCGTCGACGGTCGAGACGTCGGCGCCCACCGCGATCGAGTCGCCGGGCAGGTTCGCGGCGACCTCCTTGGCGGCGTCCTCGCGGACGTCGACCACGACGACGCGCACGCCCTCGCCCGACAGCCGGGCCGAGGTCGCGGCGCCCATGCCGCTCCCGCCGCCCGTGACGACGGCCACCTTCCCGTCGAGCCCCCGCAGCGCCACGGTGTCACCCCTTCCCGACGCGGATGGCGGCGCCGAGCGGCGTCTCCACGACCCGGCCGGCGACCCCGAGAGCAACCCGCCTCGCCGCCCGGTGCGCCGCGAGGCGCTCGCGGTAGGCCGGCGTCATGTCTGCCGGTTCCCAGTCGTCGTCGCACAAGGTGACGTCGACGCGAGCGACGCCGGGCACGGCGGCGACGCGCTCGCGTGCGCCGGTTGCGAGCGCGGGACCCATGAGGCACGTCGGCTCGGTCACGCCGATCCTGATCCGGACGGCCGCACCCCCGACGTCCCGGTCGATCTCGAGCGAGCGGACCAGCCCCATCTCGCACAGCCCGGCGGGGACGCCGGCCACCTCGCTGCACGGGTCGACGACCGAGTCGAGCGCCGCCCGGACGGCCTCCTCGATCGCCGGCTCCGCGTCCATCGCCGGTCCGGTCACGCGACCGCGGTCGCGACCCGGCCGCCGCTCCACGGCGGCGCGTACGAGGTCGTCCCCGCGAACTCGTCGTTGCCGGCGTCGGCCTGCATCTGCTTCAGGTCGAGCCCGAGGATGCGGGCCGCGTTCTCGGCGAGGATCTTCTTCTTGATCTCACGCGTGAGCGGCGGGACGCCGTAGCCCTCGACGAGCAGCTCGGGGAACTCGAAGTTCCAGAACTTCTCGACCAGGGGCCGCGGGTGGAACGCCATGCATCCGGTCGCCCAGACGACGCGGTCCTCGGCGCCGAACGAGAGGAAGGTTCCGAGCACCTCCGCGAACTTCATCGGCATGTTGGGGAGGAACGCGCTCGCTCCTTCGAGGTTGACGACCGCGTTCGGGAACCGCGCGATCAGCATCGCCGTCTCCTCGAGGAAGGCCATGCCGCCGTGCACGATCTCGATGCAGAGGTCGGGGAACGCGGCGAGCGCGCCCTCCAGGTCGTCCACCCGGAAGGGGTCCAGGGGCATCGGACCCAACGGCAGGGCCTTGTGCACCGCGACCGAGCGGATGCCCCGTTGCTGCGCCCGCTCGAGCAGTGGGAAGCACGCCTCCGGATCGTCCATGCGGTAGCTCATCGGCGTTCCGTCGACGACGTCGAGCGGATAGAGCTTCAGCCCGACGACGCCGACCTCCTCGGCGAGCCAGTCGATGCGGTCGAGCGCTCCGGGTGTCCAGGGCGCGACGGCGCCGTAGATCGCGAAGCGGCCCGGGTAGCGCTCGCGCAGCTCCTGGCCGACCCAGATCGGCGAACCACCGTCCTCGAGGAGCCCCCACTGGGGGACGTCGTGGTAGATCGCGATGTCGGTCGGGCTCTCGGCGAACAGCGCGTGCGCGATCAGGTCGGGGTCGGGCGGGGCCATGAACCGCTCGACGTCGAGCGTGTACTCCGGCTGCGTGCGCGGCGCGTACGACGAGCACAGTCCGTAGAGCATCCCACCGAGCTGGGAGCAGAGCTCCGGGTTCTTCTGGTTCTCCGGCGAGAAGTTGTACGCGTGGATGACTGCATCCAACACGACCGCGTCGTCGATCATGCCGATCCCCCCGAGTCGCCGCGACCGGCGCCCGGTGTCGTTCCTCAGGAACGGCACCGAACGTCACACATTCGTAGAACGAGCGTAGGCCGCCCGCCCGGATCCGGCAACGGCCGCTACAGCATCCCGTCGAAGGCGTAGAGGTCGAACTGGTACTCCCACATGTCGACGACGCGACCGTCCCGGATCGTGTGGACGAGCACCTCCTTCAACGCCGACGTCCGGCCGTCGATCGTCGCGGTTCCGGTCTGCAGGGCCACCGCGGTGGTGTCGTTCGCGAGCACGTCGTGCAGCTCGATCGTCGCGCTCCCGGCGCTGCGGCGCATCAGGTCGCGGAAGAGCTCGAGGATCGCGTCACGGCCGACGTGCGTTCCCGCCTTGGGGCCTCGCCCCGGGATGTTCCAGGTGCAGTCCTCGGCGATCAGCTCGCAGATCGCGGCCCGGTCGCGGGCGGCGTAGGCGTCGTAGAGGCGCCGGAGCAGCACCTCGTTCGGATGCGGCTCGCCCGGACCTGACCCGCCCATGCGGAAACGATACTGATCGTGAGAGGATGGTACAAGAGATGTCGAATATTGCGGCCGCCGTCGGCCGGCCGGGAGGGGGGACGATGCTGCTCGAGGGGAAGGTCGCGCTCGTGACCGGTGCGGGCTCGGGGATCGGGCGGGCGACCGCGCTGCGCCTCGCCGCCGAGGGCGCCACGGTCTTCGTGAACGACGTCACCGAGGAACGGGCGCAGGCGACGGTCGACGAGATCGGCAGCGACGCCCCGGCGTACGCCGTGGGCGCCGACGTGTCGGACAGCGCGGCGGTGAACGCGATGGTCGCGGCCGCCGAATCGCGCTGCGGGCACGTCGACGTCCTCGTGAACGTCGCCGGCATCCCGTGGGGCGGGCCGGGTGAGAGCGAACGCTTCAATGCGACGCTCGAGGCGATGATGCTCGAGATGGCGGCCGGCGGCCCGCCGACGACGCGGTGGGACATGCTGTGCCACATCACCGACGAGTCGTTCGCGCGGATGCTCGCCGTGCACCTCTGCGGCACCTTCTACACGATCCGTGCGGCGGCACCGGGCATGATGCGGCGCGAGGCCGGGGCGATCGTCAACTTCGCGAGTGGCGCGGCGGTGTCGCCGATGCCGGGGTCGCCGCACTACTCGGCCGCCAAGGCCGGCGTGCTCGGGATGACGCGCTCGATGGCGGCCGAGCTCGGCCCGTACGGCATCCGGGTCAACGCCGTCGCGCCCGGCCCGGTCGAGACGCCCATGACCGCCATCCTCCCGCCGGCCTTCATGGCCGCTTCCGTCGCGCAGTACGCCCTCCAACGGGTCGCGCACCCGGACGAGATCGCGTCGGTGGTGCTCTTCCTCGCATCCGAGGAGAGCTCGTTCATGACCGGTCAGACGCTCGAGCCGAACGGCGGCATGCACATGTGAGCCGCGGGCCGGAACCGCTCGACCGCGCCGGATTTCTTTGCCACGATTGCCGACGTGACGCATGCGATGCGTCTCATGTCACGGGGGGAAGACATGAACACCTTCGCCGACCCGCTCCACCGGGCCGTTCGCGTCGCCCGCGAGGCCGAGGCCATCGTCGACCGGGATCGCCGCTTCACCTACGGCGAGCTGTTCGGGCGGTGCCGCCGGCTCGCCGGGGGCCTGACCCGGCTCGGGGTCCGGCCCGGCGACCGGGTCGCGATCCTCGCCGGCAACTGCCACGCCTACCTCGAGACCTACCTCACGGTTCCGGCCGCCGGGATGGTGCTCGTCCCGCTCAACACCCGCCACGCCCTTCCCGAGCTGGAGTACGCGTTGCGCGACTCGGGCGCCCGCATCCTGATCACGGATCGCGACCCGGGCCCACTCGCCGAGCTCGTGGAGCGCGTCGTGCCGCTGGGCGAGGGCGCCGAGGGCTACGAGGTGCTCCTCGCGGACGCGGCCGAAGAGGAGCTCGGTCGCGGCGTGACGGGCGAGTCGCTCGCGGGCCTGTTCTACACCGGGGGGACGACCGGCGCGTCGAAGGGCGTGATGCTCAGCCACGGCAACCTGGTCGCCAACGCGTACCACATGATGGTCACGCAACGGATTCGGTCGAGCGACCGCTATGCCGTGATCGCCCCGCTGTTCCACGCCGCGGGATCGTTCGCCGTGCTGGCGACGGTCTGGAACGCGGCGGCACAGGTCGTGCTCCCCGCGTTCGAACCCGACGCCGCCGTCGACCTGCTCGAACGCGAGGCCATCACCGCGACCCTCGTCGTGCCGACGATGCTCGCCGCGATGACCGACGTGCAGCTCGCCAAGCCCCGTGACGTTTCCCACCTCCTGGAGCTCGGCCACGGCGGGTCGCCGGTCGCGACCGAGGTGGTCCGTCGGGCCCACAAGGCCTTCCCCTCGGCGCGGCTGACGCACTGGTACGGCGCGACGGAGACCGCGCCGATCGCCACGGCCCTTCCGGACGAGCAGGACGTCCTCGACGGGCCGCGCGCCCGGTCCTGCGGGCAGCCCGTCGTCGGGCTCGAGATCCGGATCGTCGACCCCGAGGGCAACGAGGTGCCGGCCGGGGAGGTCGGGGAGGTGGTGATCCGCGGCGCGAACGTGATGCAGGGGTACTGGAACAAGCCCGAACAGACGGCGGCCGTACTGCGGGACGGTTGGTACCACTCGGGAGACCTCGGCTACGCGGACGAGCAGCAGTACGTGTTCCTCGTCGACCGCCTGAAGGACATGATCGTGTCGGGGGGCGAGAACGTGTACTCGACCGAGGTCGAAGAGGTGCTGTACCGGCACCCCGCGGTGCTCGAGGCGGCCGTCTTCGGTGTCCCCGACGAGCACTGGGGGGAGGCCGTGCACGCGGTCGTGGTGCTCCGCCCCGACGCCGGGGCGACGCCCGACGAGCTCGTCGAGCACTGCAAGCGGCACATCGCGGGGTACAAGGTGCCCAAGCAGGTCGAGCTGCGCGACGAGCCCCTGCCCAAGTCCGGGCCCGGCAAGGTGCTCAAGCGCGAGCTCCGCGACCCGTTCTGGGCCGGTCATGACGTGCGGGTCGGATGACCCAGGCCCGCAGGGGAAGTCTGTCCTACAATCTCGTCGGTCAGTCCGAGAGGCGCCGGCGTCCAGGCCGGGGAGCGAGAGGGCGGTGGCGGCGATGTCCGAGAGCACGGCGAGCCCCCTGGCGCGGCGGGGCCGCGGCTTCGAGCCCCAGGGCCCCGACGGCTACCACGTGGGCTGGTACCCGGTCTGCCTGGCGAGCGAGATCGACGGCGGCCGCATCATGGCGACCGAGTTCCTCAACGGCCGGGTCGTCGCCTTCCGCGGTCCCGACGGTTCCGCCGCCGTCCTGAGCGCGTACTGCCGGCACCTCGGCGCCGATCTCGGCATCGGCGAGCTGGTCGACGGCTGCATCCGTTGCGCGTTCCACCACTGGCGGTACTCGGCGGACGGCACGTGCGTCTCGATCCCGGTCGAGGGCGATCCGCCGGCGGACGCGAAGCTCTATGCGTTCCCCGCGGCGGAGACGATGGGTCTGATCTGGGCGTACAACGGCGACCAGCCGACCGAGTTGCCGCACTTCCACGGCTTCGACGCGGCCGACCT
>DASRHL010000135.1:0-4907 GCA_035650535.1 Acidimicrobiia bacterium | reverse complement strand
GGTCGGCTCGTCGAGGAAGAGCACCTCGGGCCGGTTGACCAACGCCTTGGCCAGCAGCACGACCGTCTGCTGGCCCGTCGACAGGCTCATCCCCGGGCGGTCGAGGAAGTCGCGGATCGAGAGCAGCTCGCCGACCTCCTCGATCGCCTGCTTCGGGTCGGGCACCTCGTAGAGCTCCGCGTAGACCTTGAGCAGCTCACGCACGCGGAGGCGCCACGGCAGCGCCACGTACGACGCGGTGAAGTTCGTGCGGGCGAGGGCGGCGCTCCGGTCCGCGACGACGTCGTGCCCGAGGATGCGGATCGCTCCCGACGTCGGGAGCGTGAGGCCGAGCAGCATGTGGATCGTCGTCGTCTTGCCGGCACCGTTCGGTCCGAGCAGCGCGCACACCTGGCCGCGCGGCACCGTGAAGGTCAGCCCGTCGATGACGCGCCGGCTGCCGAACTCCTTGACGACGTCGACGACTTCGATCGCGTGTTCGGCGGCGCCCCGACCACCCGCGTCTGGCACGCCGCTCAGGGTACCGGGGACGGGCGACGGCGAGACGAGTGAAATACCCTTTCGCCATGGCCTTCCACCACGTCGCCATCACCACCCGAGACCTCGAGGCGACCCACGCCTTCTATACCGAGGCGATGGGATTCGAGCTCGTCAGGGCCGAGACCGCACGGACGCCGGAGAGCGCCGAGTCGGGCGACGGTTGGGCCCGCCACCTGTTCTACGACACGGGCGGCGGTCAGTGCCTCGCGGTGTGGGACCTCCACGATCCGGAGCACCTGCCCACGGAGTTCGACCCGTCGATCAGTCGCGCCCTCGGCCTTCCCCCGTGGACGAACCACATCGCCTTCGACGCGCCCGACCTCGACGCGCTCGAGGCGCACAAGCAGCGGTGGATCGATCGGTCGCTTCCCGTCGTCGAGATCGACCACGGTTGGTGCACGTCCATCTACGCGGAAGACCCGAACGGGATCACGGTCGAGTTCTGCTGCACCACCCGGCGCTTCGACGACGCCGACCACGCCGACGCGCTCGAGAAGCTGACCGCCGAACGCCCGCCGCTCTCGGCGTCACCGGAGGCCAGGTTCTTCATCCCCGAGGGCACGCCCGCCGGCGGCTGACGACGCGCCACGGGCCCGGCCGGTGCGGTCACGGCCGGGCCCGGTGAGGGGCGCGCTGGGTGCAGGAACGGGTCGCGTTACGAATCGATCGTTTCGGGGTCGGGGCCGGGATCGCCGCAGCGGTCCTTGACCTTCGCCCGGATCGCCTCGACCCGGGCCACGATCCTCGTGTGGACGTTGCGCAGGTGGTCGAGGCGCACGTCGAGCCGGTGGGCGGCGACGGTGTGGCCCTCGCTCTCGAGCTTGGCCTGGAGGTCGCGGGCCTTCTGGTAGTTCTCCTTGGCCTTCTGGTTGGCCGCGACGAGCTTCTCGTAGCGCTCGTGGGCCTTCTGGCAGAAGGCGGCGGGCAACGTGGACGGCGTCGTGTCGGCCGCGGCGCCGGTCGCGAGCGCCGTGCCGCCGACGCCGAATGCCAGCGTGGCGGTCGCCACCGTCGTGGCGACGAGGGTGCGGATCTTCATGTCGGTCTCCTTGTCTCGGCAGAACTTCATCGGTCGGTCGGGCTCGCGTCTCAAGGGTCGCCCGGAGATGTGAAGGAGGTGTAAGGCTCGGGTGAGAGCCCGCTCAGGCCGTCCGACCGGCAGGCAACCTGCGGTCCGGCTCGTGCGTCGAGGGGGTGCACGCGTGAGTCAGGAGCTCGAGTGGGGACGCCGGTGCGCGCCAACGCCGCGCGCTCGCGCGCGGCTCCGGAGCCCCACGGCATGAACGACGACCGGCTGCGTGCCTTCGTCGACGGCGAGTACCGGCAGGTGGTGGCGACGGTGGAGCTGGTGTGCGGAAGCCTCGCGACCGCGGAGGACGCGGTCCAGGAGGCGCTCGCGCGGGCGTGGGAGCGGGAGGCCGGGGGCGGGACCATCGACCGGCTGCCGGCCTGGGTGACGACCGTCGCGCTGAACCTGGCGCGCAGCCAGATGCGCCGCTGGCGTGTCGACCGCAAGGTGCAGGCCCGACTCGCGCCGCTCACGACCGCCGTCCCCGACGGGCCGGGCGCCAGTGCCGAGGCCCACGCGGTGCGCGAGGCGCTGCGGGGCTTGCCGCGGCGCCAGCGCGAGGTCACCGTGCTCCGCTACTACCTCGGCCTCGACGTCGCCGAGATCGCGGCGTGGCTGGGCATCGGGCAGGGCACCGTCAAGGCGATGCTGTTCCGCGCCCGCCGGTCGCTCGGCGCGGCGCTCCAGGAGGACGAAACGGTTGAGTGAGCTCGACGACCGTCTGACTGCGGCGTTCCGCGGCGCCGCCCGCGAACCGGCAGGCGCGGGCGACGTCGTCTCGCGCGTCGCCGCGAAGCGCGCCCACCGACGGCGCGTGCGCCAGGTGCGCGCCGGCATGCTGTCGGTCGCGGTCGTCGTCGCCGTGGTCGCGGCGTCGTTCGCGATCGTGGACGCGAGTGGCGGCGGTGGGAGCGACGGCAGCCACCACCAGGTCGCCGCGGGCGGGCCGCCGGGCGCGCCGGCCGTCCGCGTCGTCGACGGCGACCTCGTGACCGGACCGTTGCGCGACGCGGGTCGGGCCGCGACCGTCACGGCGGTGCCGGTCCCGGCGGACGAGGGCTACGTGCGCGGTCCGCTCCTCGCGACGGGGGATCTCGTCGCGGCCGCGGCCTACAACCGCGACGGCGACAGCTTCACGTTCCCGCCGTCCGCGATCCTGCGCTTCGCGGCCACCACCGGCCGGGTCGCCGACCGCGTCGACCTGCAGGGCGAGATCGAGGCGCTTTCCGACGGCGAGGGTGCGCGCTTCGCGCAGACCCGCGACAAGACCGTGATCGGGCCGCAGGATCCGGAGTTCCGGGTCAAGCGGATCGCCGCCGGCGGCGACCACGTGTCGAACCCGATCCCGCCGCCGAACCGTCCCGCGGGGCCACTCGTGGCCGGTGGCGGCGCGGTCTGGGTGCCGGTGACCGACGGCGTGCTGCACTTCGACGCGACGGCGGGCGACTACCGGGGGAAGATCGCGCTCGCGCCGGCCGGACACCGGGGCGTCGCCGTCCTCGGCAAGGGCGCCGCGTACGTGACCGACGGCGCGACGGTGCGCCGCCTCGACCCCGGGGCCGACAGCGCGCCGGTCGCGGTCACGTTCTCCACGACCGACGGCGTCGGTCAGCTGCTCGACCTCGCGCCGCTCGGCGCGGGCGGCGTCGCGCTGGCGCGTGAACCCCGCACCGGCGGCTCGGAGCTCGTGCGGTTCTCCGTGCTGCCCGGCAGGCCGCCCACCGCAGCCGCCACCCTCGCACTGCCCCCCGGTGTCGACGCCACCGCGCTGCACGTCGCGAACGACGTCATCTGGGTCGAGGGCACCCTCGACGGTGCGCCGGTCGCACTCGTCCTCGACCCCGGCGCGACGCGCGTCGAGCGCACGGTCGTCCTCCTCGACACTCGCGACGAGTCCCTCACGTTCACCTCACGCGACACCGCCGTGATGACGAGCGCCGGCGCCGTCTACCGCATCTCGCTGTAGCGCCGCGCGCACGCAGGCGAGGAACTCGTCCGCCCGCCGCGTCGCCTGGCGCCACGTCACGGGGACCAGGCGCCGGCCCGCCGCGGTGAGATCGGCCCAGCGGCGACGGTCCAGGCAACCCCTCGGGCGCCTCGTGCGTCGGTGGCATGACGCCGCGGACGACGGGGGTGACCGCCATGCGCGCAGGTTGGTCGAGGGTGCTGGGTTCGGTGTCGGCGCTCGTGGTCGTCGGCGCGGTGTGGGCCGGATCGCGCCCGCCGGCCGCGGCGCCGGGGCCGAACGAGTTGCTCTACCTGCAGACGCGCCGCGGCATCACGGCGCTCGACACGCGAAACGGCTCGACCGCATTCACCGCGCCACACGCGACCCCGGCCGGCAACTGGTCGCGGCTGTTCGTCGCCGGCGCGGTCGGCACCGACGCGACGCTCGTCCGCCGCCTCGACCCCGCCACCGGGCGAACCCTCGAGAGCGTGCAGCTCCTCGGCCACTATCGCGTGCAGGCGGTCACGGGCACGGGTGACCAGGCCGTGCTCGTCCCCGTCGAGAAGGGTGAGGACGGCGAGCCGGGCGGCTCCGGCACCGCCCGGACGCCGTACCGGCCCGAGGGCCGCGCGACCACCGAGCTCGTCGTGGTCCGCTTCGACGGCAGCTCGCCGCGCCATCTCCAGCTCACCGGGAACGTCGAACCCGAGGCGTTCTCGTCCGACGGGTCGACGATCTTCGCCCTCGACTACCGCCCGGCGCTCTCCCCCGACCGCTACCGCGTCCGCCGTATCGACGTTGCGACGGGTGCGGTCTCCGACGTGCCGACGAACGACAAAGAGGTGCGTGGCGACATGCAGGGCGTGGCGCGGACCCAGGCGCTCGCGCCCGACGGCCGGCGCCTCTACACGCTGTACACCGTCCCTGGCGACGAGCCCCGCGCCTTCGTGCACGTCCTCGGCCTCGACAGCCAGACGGCCAACTGCGTCGACCTGCCCGTGCCGTTCGGGCGCGACACCACGTCGATGGCGCTCGCGCCCTCGCCCGACGGAGCGCACCTCTACGTCGCCGACGCCGCGCACGGCGTGCTCGCGGACGTCGACACGCGCGCGCTCGCCGTCACCCGCACGACGAAGCTCCACATGACCGGCGCCACGCACGATCCGGTGTCGATGACCGCGACCAACGGCGCGGTGTTCGTCGCCCGCGGCTCGGCCGTCACGGGCGTGTCGAGCGCCCGGTTCCGCAGCGGACGGCCGTGGCACGCGCAGGGGACGGTCGCCGGCATCCAGACGGCTGCCACTGGCACCGACCTCTACGTCGCGCTCCGCAACCGCGTCGTCGAGATCG
>DASRHL010000134.1:0-9735 GCA_035650535.1 Acidimicrobiia bacterium | reverse complement strand
GCTCGTCAAGGAGGTCGCGAAGAAGACCGACGACGTCGCCGGTGACGGCACCACCACCGCCACGGTCCTCGCCTGGTCGATGGTCCGCCACGGCCTGCGCAACGTGGCCGCCGGCGCCAACCCGATGTCGCTCAAGAAGGGCATCGAGGCCGCCGTCGAGGCGGCGGTCGCCAGCATCCACAGCCTGGCCAAGGAGGTCGACTCCAAGGACCTGATCGCATCGGTGGCGAGCATCTCCGCCGCTGACACCGAGGTCGGCGAGATGATCTCGGAGGCCATCGACAAGGTCGGCAAGGACGGCGTCATCACCGTCGAGGAGTCGCAGACCTTCGGCATGGAGATGGAGCTGGTCGAGGGCATGCGCTTCGACAAGGGCTACATCTCGCCGTACTTCGTGACCGATCCGGAGCGGATGGAGGCCAGCCTCGACGATCCGTACCTGCTGCTCGTCGGCTCCAAGATCTCCGCCGTGCGCGACCTGCTGCCCGTGCTGGAGAAGGTCATGCAGTCGGGCAAGCCGCTGGTGATCGTCGCCGAGGACGTCGAGGGCGAGGCGCTGGCCACGCTCGTCGTCAACAAGATCCGCGGCACGTTCAAGTCGGTCGCCGTGAAGGCCCCCGGCTTCGGTGAGCGGCGCAAGGCGATGCTGCAGGACATGGCGATCCTCACCGGCGGCCAGGTGGTCTCCGAGGAGGTCGGCCTCAAGCTCGAGAACGTGGGCCTCGACCTGCTCGGCCGCGCCCGCAAGGTCGTCGTCACCAAGGACGAGACCACGATCGTCGAGGGCGAGGGCACGAAGGCCGACGTCCAGGGTCGCATCAACCAGATCAAGAGCGAGATCGAGAACACCGACTCCGACTACGACCGTGAGAAGCTGCAGGAGCGCCTCGCGAAGCTGTCGGGCGGCGTGGCGATCATCAAGGTCGGTGCCGCGACCGAGGTCGAGCTCAAGGAGAAGAAGCACCGCATCGAGGACGCGGTGCAGACCACCAAGGCCGCGGTCGAGGAGGGCGTCGTCGCCGGTGGCGGCGTGGCGCTGCTCCGGGCCCAGGCCCAGGTGCTCGAGCTCGCCAAGACGCTCGAGGGCGACGAGGCGACGGGCGCCAAGATCGTCGCCCGGGCGCTCGAGGAGCCGGTCAAGCAGATCGCGGTGAACGCCGGCCTGGAGGGCGGCGTCGTGGTCGAGAAGGTGCGGAGCCTCAAGGGCGCCAACGGCCTCAACGCCGCGACCGGTGAGTACGAGGACCTCATCAAGTCGGGCGTCATCGACGCCGCCAAGGTGACCCGCTCGGCGTTGCAGAACGCGGCGTCGATCGCGGCGCTCTTCCTCACGACCGAGGCCGTGGTCGCCGACAAGCCCGAGGAGAAGGCCGCCACGCCCGGCATGCCCGGTGGCATGGACGGCATGGGCGACTTCTGAGCCCGAGCCGCTCCCAATCGAGCGAATTCCGGAAAGGGGCGCCCTCCGGGGCGCCCCTTTCGCGTGTGCGGGGCCGTCCAATCGGTGGTGATTTCCGCGCTACGCTCCGTGGCCGGTGGCGGCGTCGCTCGGCGTCGCGCCGGGCGGTCCGCCGGCGGGGCGGACGGGCAGGAAGGGCGGACCATGGCGAAGAGGCGGGGACTGCGCACCGGTTCGGTCGCGCTCGTGATCGCGGTCGCGATCGGTGTCTCGGCGAACGCAGCCGGAGCGGCCCACGACCGCAACCGCGGGGCGCGCCGTGTCGCGCACGCCGCGTCCGCGTTCGCGAACGAGGGCACCGCGCGGATCGACGGGACGGTCGAGGTCGAGGTCACCTCGGGCCCCAATGCCGGCAAGAGGGTCTCGCTGCCGTTCACCGGCGAGATCGACAACCGCGCCAAGGTCGGATCGTTCTCGTTCGACGCGTCCGGCCTCGGCTCTCCGGGGATCTCCGGTCGGATCACGGAGGTGTTCGCCGGCAACGCCCTGTACATGTCGCTGGACGCGTTCGGCCGTGACCTGGGCGACACCCTCGGGAAGCACTGGATGAAGATCGATCTCGGCCAGTTCGGCGCCGGCGCGTCGCAGACGCAGCAGAGCGATCCCACGTCCGTGCTCGACGGTCTCCGGGGCGTGTCCAACCGCGTCGACGACCTCGGGCACGAGACCGTCCGTGGCGTCGACACGACCCACTACCGGGCCACCGTCGACGTCGAGGCCGCACTGGCGCGCGTGCCCGAGAAGGCGCGCGCCCGCGCGCGCAGCGCGCTGTCGCAGTTCGGCCGGAGCGAGTTCCCGATGGACGTCTGGCTCGACCGGCACGGCGTGCCGCGTCGCTACGCGCTCACGATGGACGTCACGAAGGGCGGGAGCGCCGGCCACATCTCCGAGTCGTTCGACTTCTACGACTTCGGCGCCCCGGTGAGCGTGAAGGTCCCGTCGGCCGACGACGTCCTCGACTACACGGACGTCGTGAAGCAGAAGCAGACCGGTCAGGTCTCGTAGAGGCGTTCGACCCGGGACGTTCGCGGAGCGTTCCCTCAGGGTGTCACCATCGGGGTCGATCGGGTACCTAGCATTTGACGCGATCGGTCCCGTCCGGGAGGCGCTCGTGCGCGAGCAGACGATCCAGGCCGTGGTGATGGGCAAGTGGGCGGACTACCGCCCGGTGCTGCCCGACGCGACCATTCGTTTCCTCGATCGTGAGCCGTTTCTCGACCTCGCCCGCCACGACGCCGGCGTCATCGCCGAGCTCGCGGCAGGATGGTTCGACGACTTCGCGACCGAGTTCCGCGAGCCCGTCCTCGCCGACGTCGACGACCAGCTGGTCACGGTGTGCCCGCCGCTGATGCGCGAGATCGTCGAGCCCGAGCCTCCCCGCATCCAGCGGGCCTTCGTGGAGGGCGCCTTCCTGCGCCGCATGTTCCGCCTGCTGGTCGAGGGGCGGGGCTGGGAGGCCGACGCCCAGGTCCGCGACGTGATGGCCCGCCACTACCCGTTCCACCTCGTCGCCGTGGAGGCCGTCGAGGCCCGGTGAGCCGGGCGCCGACCGGACGACCCGGCACTCACACCGGCGGGCACGGCTCCGTGGCCCACGGCCGTCGCTCACTAACGTGGAGTGCGTGGATCCTGTCGAGGCGTCGGTCGGCTGGGGCGTGCTCCACCTCTTCTACCGGGTCGACCGCGTCCGGGCGGAGACCGAGCCGGCGGGCGCGAAAGGGATCCTCGACGCGATCGACCGGCTCGTCGCCGACGGCGTCCACCAGGCGCTGTGCTTCGCCGTGCTCGGGCACAAGGCCGACCTCGGCGTCATGGCGCTCGGCCCCGACCTGGCCCGGCTGCAGCGCTTCCAGCACGAGGTCGGCGAGGCACCCGTCGTGCCCGCCTGGTCGTACGTCTCGCTCACCGAGCTGTCGGAGTACGGAGCGACCGAGGACGACGAACGCGAGCGGCTGCGCACCGAGGAGGGCGTCACCGACCCGGCGGAGACGGCGGCGCGCCTGACGGTCTGGAGCGAGCGGATGGCGCACTACCGCGAGAACCGCATCCACCCGCGCCTGCCGACGAAGAAGACGATCTGCTTCTACCCGATGTCGAAGCGCCGCAGCGCGGACGCCAACTGGTTCGAGCTCGACTTCGCCACCCGCAAGGAGTTGATGGCGGGTCACGGCCGGGTCGGGCGGAGCTACGCGGGCCGGGTACTCCAGCTCATCACCGGCTCCACCGGGCTCGACGACTGGGAGTGGGGGGTCACGCTGCTCGCCGACGACCCCGTCGCGCTGAAGGAGATCGTCTACGAGATGCGCTTCGACCCGGTCTCCGCCCGCTACGCGGAGTTCGGCCCCTTCGTCACGGGCCTGGTCCTGGAGCCGGCGGAGGCGCTCGCCCGGGTCGGGTTGGGGGACTGAGCCCGAGCCCGGCCGCGAGCCCGTGGACGAGCGAGAGGCGTCCGAGCGCCTGGCCGAGACCGCCACGGCGATCGTCGCCGGCGTCGAGGCCGCGCTCCCGGGCTGGGTGGAGCGCGGGATCGCACGCATCGTGGTGGCGTGGGGCCGGCTCGACGCCGCCGCCGAGGCGCGGGTCGGGGCCGCCGCGGGCCCGGCCGGCCGCGCCGCGGCGGCTCGGGTGGGGGCGAGCCTGCGCGAGCTGTTCTCCCTCGACCCGGCGGAGCAGGCCGCGACCCCGCTCGAAGTGGTCCGCTCGGCGTACCGCGAGCCGACCTCCGTGCTCGCCGACGCGGGGATCCCGCCCGTCGAGCGGGACGCCTTCCACGAGCGCTCGTGGCCCGACGACGTGTACGGCCTGGTGCCGGAGCACCTCGCCGACCTCGGCGACGAGGATCTCGGGCCGCTGCTCCTCGCCTGGGGTCTGGCCAAGGCGGCCGTCCTGCGGGCCCGGGTCCGCCCGGATTGACCGGTCCGCGGACGTTCGCTCGCCGGCCGATGTAACTCTTCGCGGTTGAACTGCCACGGATCGTGTCATCTGGGCTAAGGTGAACCCGAGTCGGCCGCCCGCCGTGGGCTCACGGGCACGTCACGGGCCGACCGGCAGTGCAGGGCGCGACCAGCAGGGAAGACCGGGGGCGATGACCGAACGAGGCACGCACAGCAGCACCGGACCCGCAACCCCGGCCCCCGAGCCGGAGCCGGCGTCGGCACCGCCCCGCGACCCGGCGTCACGGGCGGGTGCGGGGGGCGACCTCGACGCCCGGGAGCTGTTGGGTGCCCTGCTCGCCAGCGAGGCCCGCCTCCGCGACCAGGCCTCGATCCTGGAGATGATCGCCAAGGGCATGCCCCTCGACGAGACGCTGACCGAGGTGAGCCGCGTCGTCGAGGCACACATCCCGGGCGCGGCGTGCCGCGTCGTCGTCGGTGCGGACGCGAGGAGCGGACGCGACGACGACGGCGTCCCGGCAGCCACGCGGTTCGTTCCCATCAGCGCGTTCACCGACGGGCGGATCCTCGGGACACTCGAGGTCGCGTTCGATCCGGCCCGCGGCGCGACCGAGGGTGACGACGAGGTCGTCGAGCAGCTCGTCCAGCTCGCCGCCATGGCGATCGAGCGGGACGAGTTCGAGAACCACCTGGCGTTCCGAGCGACGCACGATCCCCTCACGGGTCTCCCGAACCGTGCGCTGTTCCACGAGCTGCTCGTTCACGCGCTCGCGCGCGCCCGCCGCGTGCGGGGCGCGCTCGCCGTCCTGTTCATCGACCTCGACCGGTTCAAGATCGTCAACGACACGCTCGGCCACGAGGTGGGCGACGGTCTGCTCGCCGCGCTCGCCCACCGCCTCCGGGGTGTCCTCCGCCCGGGCGACGTCGTCGCCCGCTTCGGCGGCGACGAGTTCACGGTGCTCTGCGAGGGTCTCGATCCCGCCGCGTGCGGACGGCACGCGATCGATGTCGCCGAACGTCTGCTGAACGCAGTGCAGGACCCATTCGATTGCGAGGGCGAAGACCACTTCCTCAGCGCGAGCATCGGGATCGCGCTCGCGCCCGACGGCGATGAGCGTCCCGACGATCTCGTGCGCGACGCCGACGCCGCGATGTACCGGGCCAAGCAGCGGGGCAAGAGTCGGTGGGAGGTGTTCGACGAGTCCATGCGCGCCCAGGCGCGCGCCCGCCACGAGATCGAGGACGCGCTGCACCGCGCGCTCGAGCGCAACGAGTTCCGGGTCTTCTACCAACCCGTTGTCTCGTTGCGCGACGGAGCCACGCTCGGGGTCGAGGCGCTGCTGCGCTGGCAACATCCCGACCGCGGACTCCTGGCGCCGGCGGACTTCGTCCCCAGCGCCGAGGAGACCGGCCTGATCGTCCCGATCGGCGCCTGGCTCGTGGGCGAGGCGTGCCGCCAGGTCGTCGCGTGGGACGGCGGCGCCGGGCGCAGCGAGCCGTTGCGTGTGTCGGTGAACCTGTCGGCCCGCCAGCTCCTGCACGGAGACGTGCAGGATCTCGTCGCCGGCGCGCTCGCCCACAGCGGCCTCGACGCCGGCCGGCTCTGTGTCGAGATCACCGAGGGCGTGCTCATGGAGGACGCGGACGCCGGCGTCGGCGCGGCCAAGTCGCTCAAGGCGCTCGGGGTGCGGCTCGGGATCGACGACTTCGGCACCGGGTACTCGTCGCTCGGGTACCTGCGCCGGTTCCCGGTCGACGAGGTCAAGCTCGACCAGACCTTCGTCATGCGCCTCGGCGCGTCGGCGGAGGACTCGGCGATCGTCGCCGCGATCGTCGACCTCGGGCACGCGCTCGGTCTCGACGTGGTCGCGGAGGGGGTCGAGACCCAGTCGCAGCTGTCGGCGCTCCGGACCCTCGGCGCCGACGCCGCCCAGGGCTTCTTGTTCGCGCCGCCCCAACCCGCCGCCGACCTCGCCACCCGCATCCGCCGCGTGACCCAACGCTTCGCCTGACGCCTCGCCCGGGCGTGTGGGGAACCCGCACGCCGGCGGCGCCTGTCGATAGTGTGTCCGCTACCTGACGATCGGCTGTCGGGCGGCGGGTCTCCGGAGATGGTGCCGCGGCGCGGCGCGGGCCGGCATCTCCCGCCGCGAAGGGGGAGCGGTGAAGATCGATGTCGGCGACACCGTCTGGGTGATGGTCTCGGCCGGGCTCGTCATGCTCATGACGCCCGGCCTCGCCCTGTTCTACGGCGGCATGGTCCGGGCCAAGAACGTGCTCGGGATGCTGATGCAGAACATGTTCTGCCTCGGCATGGTGAGCGTGCTGTGGGCCGTCGGCGTCTATTCGCTCGCGTTCCACGGGACGGGTCGGATCATCGGCGATCTCGACCTCGCCTGGCTCCACGACGCGACCAAGGTGATGCCGACGGGCTTCCACCTCTCCATCCCGCCGTACGCGTTCCTCGCGTTCCAGATGATGTTCGCGGTCATCACGCCCGCGCTGATCACCGGCGCGATCGCGGACCGGATGCGCTGGTCGGCCTGGGTCTGGTTCCTCGCGATCTGGGTCGTGGTCGTCTACGCGCCGATCGCGCACTGGGTCTTCTCGCCCGCGGGTTGGCTGTTCCGGCAGGGCGCACTCGACTTCGCGGGCGGCACGGTCGTGCACGTGAACGCCGGGATCGCCGCACTCGCAGCCGTGCTCGTCCTCGGGAAGCGGCGCGGGTGGCCGCGCCATCCGATGCCTCCGCACAACCTGCCGCTGACGCTGATCGGTGCGGGGATCCTGTGGTTCGGATGGTTCGGGTTCAACGCCGGCTCCGCGCTCGCCGGCGACTCGATCGCCGCGGTCGCGCTCGTGAACACGCACATGGCGGCCGCAGCCGCGATGCTGAGCTGGCTCGCCGTCGAACGGATCAAGACCGAACACGCGACGACGCTGGGTGCCGCGTCCGGGCTCGTTGCCGGCCTCGTCGCCATCACACCCTGCGCCGGATTCGTCGGCGGCATGTCGCCGATCTACATCGGGCTCGTCGCCGGCGCCCTCTGCGCGCTCGCGGTCGAGCTCAAGTTCCGCCTGGGCTTCGACGACTCGCTCGACGTCGTCGGCGTGCACCTCGTCGGCGGGATCGTCGGATCGCTGCTGCTCGGCCTCTTCGCGACCCACTCCGTGAACCCGGCGGTCGTGCACCAGGGCCTGTTCGTCGACGGCGGCGGGCTCGAGCTCCTCGGCGACCAGGTCATCGCGGTCGTGTCGACGCTCGCCTGGTCGTTCGTCGCGACGCTCGTCATCCTCCTCGTGCTGCAACGACTGCTACCGGGTGGCATCCGCGTCTCCGAGGAGGACGAGGACGTCGGTCTCGACCTCTCGCAGCACTCCGAGACCGGCTACGCGCTCGACCGCAGCTGAGCGTCGGACGAAAGGACACGAGGTGAAGCTCATCGTCGGGATCGTGAAGCCGTTCAAGCTCGACGAGGTGAAGGAGGCGCTCAAGGAGCTCGGCGTGCACGGGATGACGATCTCCGACGTCCAGGGCTTCGGCCGCCAGCGCGGGCACACCGAGGTGTACCGGGGCGCGGAGTACACGATCGACTTCGTCCCGAAGGTGCGCGTCGAGATCCTCGTCGACGACGCCGACGCCGACCGCGTCGCCCAGCAGCTCATCGAGACGGCTCGCACCGGCAAGATCGGCGACGGCAAGGTCTGGATCGTCGCCGTCGACGCGGTCTACCGGATCCGCACCGGCGAGGCAGGCCCGGACGCGCTGTGAAGACGGCCGCCTAATGTGAGGACGTGCCCGAGCCGCCGCCGATCTCCGCCGTCGACCTGCTCCGGTGGGCGGAGACGCTGTCGGGTATCGCCCGCACCGGCCTCGGGTTCACGCAGAGCCTCTACGAGCGCGAGCGGTTCGAGGAGGTGCTCAAGGTCGCGGCCGACATCCGCGCCGCCGCCATCGAGGAAGCCGAGTCCGACGCGCTGTTCGAGGAGTGGCTGGCGACCGTCGGCGAGGGGGTCGCCGGCTACGTCACCCCCAAGGTCGCGGTGGCCGCGATCGTCGGCAACGACCGCGGCGAGATCCTGCTCACGCAACGGGCCGATTCGGGCGTGTGGCTGTACCCGGTGGGCTGGGCGGACGTCGGGTACTCGCCCGCCGAGGTGGCGATCAAGGAGGTCTACGAGGAGACCGGCATCGAGGTCGAGGTCGTCTCGCTGATCGCCGTGTTCGACGGTCTCCGCCTCGGTTTCGCCCGCCTCCCGATGTACTCGATCGCGTTCCACTGCCGCATGCTCGGCGGCGAGCTGAAGGGCCACCCGCTCGAGACCCGCCAGGTCGGCTTCTTCTCCCGCGACGAGTTGCCGTGGCCCCTCGCGGGCGGCGCCCGGTGGGTCGACACCGCGTTCGCGGCGATCAACGGCGAGCACCGCCCCGTCGACTTCGACGCCCCCCGGACGCCGCCCTGGCGCGGCATGTCCTGAGGATCCGTCACCCCGCGACGAGGTTCAGCTCCGACATCGTGAAGAGGGGGCGGAGCTCGACACCGAGGTCCGCGAGCGCGGCCGGGCCGCCCGCTTCGCGGTCGATGACGCAGAGCGCGTGCTCGACCGTCGCGCCCCGCTCGCGGAGGTCGCCGCACGAGATCACGACCTGGCCGCCCGACGTGACGACGTCCTCGACGACGGTCAGCCGCGTGCCGGCAACGTCGATGCCCTCGGCGAGCTGGCAGGTGCCGTAGGTCTTCGCCTCCTTGCGGACGAAGCAGGCGGGGAGCCCCGTGACCTGCGCCAGCGCCGTGGCGAGCGGCACGCCGCCGAGCTCGAGCCCGGCGAGCGCATCCGTCCCGTCCGCAACGAGGGGCGCGAGCGCCTCCGCGATCGCGCGCAGTAGCACCGGGTCGCTCTCGAAGCGGTACTTGTCGAAGTACTCGTTGCTGACGGCACCGGAACGCAGCGTGAACGTCCCGGTGAGGTGGCTGCTCCGATGGATGGCGCGTGCGAGCTCCTCGCGGTTCACAGAATGCCTTTCTCTCCGGCCAGCTCCTCGAGCAGGAGGGCGACGATCGACACCGCGCGCCGGCTCCGTTCCCACTCGTCGCCGATGCGATCGTGGTCGACGAGGCCGGCGGCATCGGGTGGGATACCGAGCGCGGCGGCGGTCGCGGCCGCGAGCGGGGCCGGCTCGGGGGCGGCACCGTGGATCGCGAAGCACTCGAGCCCGTCCCACAACGAGGTCAGTGGCCGGCGGTCGCGGCCGAGCGCGAGCGACGCCGGGTCGCCGCCCGCCGCGAGCGCGCCGACGACCGTCTCCCAGAGGTCGTAGTGCGACAATCCCGCCGGGGGCTGGTAGGACGCGACGGGGTGCAGGCGCCACTCGAGCGTCTC
>DASRHL010000133.1:0-5053 GCA_035650535.1 Acidimicrobiia bacterium | reverse complement strand
CCACCGCGGCCTCGACGTCGGCGGCGCCGCTCGACGGGACGTCGGCGATTCGCTCGCCGGTCGCCGGATCGAGCACCGCATCGGTGCGACCGCTGCGGGCCGGCACCCACTTGCCCCCGACGAAGTTGGCGCTGAAGTCGTTGGCCATACCCCGATGTTGTGCCCGGCGACCCCGGGTGCGCAAGCCTCTGACGAGGGAATCCGTCGTGAACTGCTGGAATCGACGTGGATTCCCTTGCGGTCGGCGGCGAAACCTGCGAATGTCGCCCCGGTTTCAGGGGTCACAGGGCATGTGTCGGGCCGCTGGCGAGGGGGTTGCATGGCCACGGTTGTGACGGAGCCGGGGGGCGCGGGGCGACCCGGCGGTCGGGGAGGTGCGGTCGAGAGCAAGGGCCTGAAGGCAGGAGCTCTCGGTCTCGCCTCCGCGACCGTCGTCGGTGTCGCCTCGACGGCGCCCGCGTACAGCCTCGCCGCTTCGCTCGGCCTCGTGACCGCCGCGGTCGCGTTCAAGGCGCCGGCGATCATGTGGATCTCGTTCATCCCGATGGCGTGCATCGCCGCGGCGTTCTTCTACCTGAACCGCGCCGATCCCGACTGCGGAACGAACTTCGCGTGGGTGACGCGCTCCATGGGCCCCCGCACGGGGTGGCTCGGCGGGTGGAGCTCGATGATGGCCGACCTCATCATCATGCCGAGCCTGGCCTTCATCGCCGCGCAGTACGTGTACCTGCTCTTCGGGCTCCACGGGCTCGCCGACAACGACTGGGCGATCCTCGCCCTCGGTGTCGGGTTCATCATGGGCATGACGTGGATCTGTGTCGTGGGTATCGAGCTGAGCGCGCGCACGCAGATGGTGCTGCTCCTCACCGAGCTCGCGGTTCTCGTGCTCTTCGCCGTGGTCGCGTTGGTCAAGGTGTACGCGGGCGAGATCTCGGGTGCGGTGGAGCCGTCGCTGTCGTGGCTGACGCCGACCCACTTCGGCGGTGTGAGCGCGCTCTCGGACGGCCTGCTCGCAGCGGTGTTCATCTACTGGGGTTGGGACACCGCGACGAGCGTGAACGAGGAGTGCGAGGACGCGAACCGCGTCCCCGGGGTCGCGGGCATCCTCTCGACGATCATCCTCGTCGGGATCTACGTCACGGTCACGTTCGCCGCGCAGGCGGTGAAGGGCGCGGGCTACCTCACGAACCACGACACGGACGTGCTCTCCGCGACCGGGCACGTCGTGTTCGGCGACTCGGGCTTCGGCAGCGTCGCGCTGAAGTTGCTCATCGTCGCGGTTCTGACCTCGTCGGCGGCGAGTTGCCAGACGACGATCCTCCCCGCGGCGCGCACGGCGCTGTCGATGGCGATGCACCGCGCGTTCCCACCGAAGCTGGGGGAGGTCAGCCCCCGCTACCTGACGCCCGCGTTCGCGACGTGGCTGTTCGGCATCTTCTCGTCCCTGTGGTTCGGCGGGCTGGTCGTGCTCAGCCACGTCAGCGGCGGCGACGTGCTCACGTGGTCGGTCGACGGCGTCGGGCTCATGATCGCCTACTACTACGGGCAGACGGGGATCGCGTGCGTCGTGTACTTCCGCCGTTACCTCTTCAAGAGCGTGAAGAACTTCTTCCTGGTCGGGTTGCTGCCGTTGATCGGGGGTCTGAGCCTGGCGTTCATCTTCGCCTGGTCGGTGAAGGACATGACCGACCCGGCCTTCGAGGACCCGCCCACGAGCTGGCTGGGTGTGAGCCCCGTGCTGTGGCTCGGACTGGGCACCCTGCTCGCCGGCATCCCGCTCATGTTCTGGTGGAACCGCCACGACGGCGCGTACTTCCGCGTGCGGCCCGATCCCATCGACCGTCGCCCGCCGCCGGAGGGCGGCGAGCCGCTGCCGCCGCTCGTCGCCCAGGGAGCACCCCGCTGATGGCGGGCGGCATCGTCGTCGGCTACGACGGCATGGAAGGGGCGGCCGCCGCGCTGTCGACCTCGGTGTCGATCGCGGCCGCGTTCCGGTGCCCGCTCGTGATCGTGTTCGGCTACCGGCCGGCGCCGATCGGGGGCGACGTGCCCACGATGGCGCGCGCCGTCCGCGAGGTGGGCGAGCAGATGACCGACGAGGCGCTCGCGGTGGTGAAGGCGCAGGATCCGGCGGTCGAGGCCACCGTCGAGCTCGTCGACGACCGGCCGGCCGACGCGATCCTCCGCGCCGCCGACGAGCACGATGCGCTCGCGATCGTGGTGGGCGCCACGAACAAGGGCCCGATCGCCGGCGGCCTGCTCGGATCCGTCACCTATCAGGTGGTGCACCGCTCGACGCGGCCCGTCGTCGTCGTCCCGGCGCGCGACGAGGGCGACGGGTAGCGCGGGGCCGGGCGGGTCTACTCGTTGACGCCCCCGGCTCCGAGGTCGCGCAGCGCGGCACGGATGCGCTCGCCGTTGGCGGCCAGCTCCGCCGGGTCGACGCTGCGGGCGCTGCGGTCGAGGTGCAGGTCCTGCTCGCCGGTGATCGGGAGCACGTGCAGGTGGACGTGCGGCACCTCGAATCCGGCGACGAGCAGCCCGACCCGCGGGGGCGAGAACGCCCGGTGGATCGCCTGCCCGATCACCTGCGACACGGTCATGAGGTGGGCGTTGAGCGCCGGGTCGGCGTCCAGCCAGTGGTCGACCTCGACCCGGGGAACGACGAGCGTGTGGCCGGGCTGGATCGGGTTGATCGACAGGAAGGCGACGCACTCGGGATCGCGCCAGACGAACGTCCCGGGAATCTCGCCGTCGATGATGCGCGTGAAGATCGTCGGCACGCGGCGCATCGTATGCGCCGGTCGGGAACGGGGCCGGGCGCTTCAAGTTTCCGCCTCCGGCCCGCCGATAACGAGGTTGATGACCACCGCGCCCCTGACCGACCGCCGGTTCCTCCGGCGGTCGGCCCCACCCGCGCCCGAACGCGTGGCGAGCGGTCAGTTCCGCCCGAGCGCCTCGCACCCGATCCCGCCGCTGCGGTCGGTGGCGGACTTCGTCGCGCTCCCGTCGACCCGCCGTTACGTCACGGTCAAGGGCAAGTTCCTGATCGCCCTCGGCGGCGCCGCGCTGTGGCTCCTGCTCGCGGTGATCGTCTCGCTCGCGTTCCTCGGCAGCCTCGCCGAGGTCGTGTCGTGGCCGGCGGCCGTGCTCATGGCGATCTTCGTCGTGTACGTCCCTGCCTATCTCACCGCCTTCTCGTGCATCGGGATCGTGCTCGACGACCCGCCCGCGCTCGAGATCGTGCACCCGACGACTCCGGTGACCGTCGTCGTGCGGTCCGACCGGCAGCCCAAGGACGTCGTCGTCTGCCTCGCGTACCTCGCTGCGCAGGACTACGACGGCCCGCTGTCGGTGCTGCTCGTCGACCACGCGTCGACCGACGACACGGTCGCGGAGGCGTGCCGGGCCGCCCGGCAGCTCGAGCTCGATCTGAAGGTCGTGGTCGAGCGCCGCGACGGCCGAGCGCACGCGTACAACACGGGGCTGGCCTGCGTCGACACGCCCGTCTTCGTGACGCTCGACGCGGGGACGTTCCTCCACCCGTCGGCCGTGCGGCTCCTCGTCGCCCGGCTCATGAGCTCGCCGTCGGACACCGCGGCGGTCGCCGGGCACGCCTTCGTCCGCAACGCGCGCCAGGGGACGTTCGCCGAGTACGAGGCGACGGACTACGCGCTCGCGGTCAACGCCGCCCAGCGGCTGCACGGTCTGTTCCAGGGTGCGCTGGTCGCAGAAGGCGCGTGTGGTGTCTTCCGGACGGACGCCGTGCGTGCGGTCAACGGTTGGCCGCCGGTCGTGGGGGAGGACGTCGTCCTGACGTGGCGGTTCCTCGAGCGGGGCTGGCGCGTGTTCCACGAGCCGCTCGCGGTCGCGTTCTCCACCGAGCCGATCTCGACCCGCTCCCTCGGGCGGCGCCGGGCGCGCGCCGCCGTCGGGCTCGTGGACGCGATCCGGGAGGCGGGCGTCCGCAGCCTGCGCTTCCCGTTCAGCCGGTTCCTCACGGTCGTCGACGTCGCGGCCCCGCTGCTCGACCTCTGCTTCGCCGTCTGCTGGCTCCCGGCCGTCGTGCTCGCCGCCCTCGGCCACGCCGGCCTCGTCGGGTGGTACCTCCTGTTCGTGCTCCCGCTGTCGCTGGCGACGTCGGCGATCGTCCGCCGGAACCACAACGAGGTCATGGACGAGATCGGGCTGAAGCCGCACCGGTCGCCTGCTGCCCTGCTGGCCAGCCTCCTGACGTTCCACGCCGTCCAGGCGCCACTCTCGATCTGGAGCTACGCGCTCGAGCTCGCCGACGCGAGCAACTCGACCCGCTGACGCGACCGCCGGCACGTTAGCGTCGTGCCGGAGACGACGGAGGTGTCGCCATGAGCGGGACGAGAGTCCACCACAGCGCGATCTGCGCCCGGGACATCGACGAGAGCGTCCGCTTCTACCGGGACGGCATCGGTCTCACCGTCATGATGGACGGCGAGTTCGAGGGCGACTGGCCCACGCTGTTCGCGGCGCGTGGCACGAAGCTGCGTTCCGTCTTCCTCGGCGATCCGGAGCTGGCGGACGCGGGGATCCTGGAGCTCGTCGCGTTCGTGGACGGGATGGCCGACGCGCCGACCGCTCCGGCCGAGCCCGCGCCCGGCTTCCTGCTCGTGTCGCTCTACGTCGACGTGGATCCGACGCTGCAACGGCTGGCCGCCCTCGGCCTCGGTGGCGAGCCGCGCCGGATCTCGCTCCCGGGGCCCGCCGGGGCCGTGACGATCGCGACCGTCCGCGACCCCGACGGCGTGCTCGTCGAGCTCATCGACACGAGCGCCTCCTGATGCCGGTCGACCCCGACGCCGCCGCACCGGCCCGGGCGATGCACAGCCTCGACGGCCGCGTCGTCATCGTCACGGGTGCCGGCCAGGGCGTCGGCCGCGGTCTCGCGAACCATCTCGGCAAGGCGGGTGCCGCGATCGTCGTCGCCGAATGGAACGCGGAGAAGATGCAACGCACGGTCGACGAGCTCGGCGCGATCGGGGTCCCGGCGATCGGGGTCGAGACCGACATCCGGTCACGC
>DASRHL010000132.1:0-5604 GCA_035650535.1 Acidimicrobiia bacterium | reverse complement strand
GCGATACTCGACCGCCGGCTTCACGCCGAGCGGCGGCCCGTGTGGCGCGCCCAGCACCACCGGCGTCCCCCCGCGTACGTGGATCGCGGGAGGATGGCCGGCCGACGCCCAGCGGCCCCGCCCGGTCGCCGTGCGGAACCGCGCGTACGCGACGGTCGTCAACAGCGGGCGGTCGGCGTCGGCGGCGAACCGCGCCAGCTCGCCGAGGAGCGCCCGCGGCCGCCGGTGCCATCGGGCCATCGTCCGCGCCGTGTGCCGCAGCTCGCTCATGCGCGCCGTCGCCTCCATCGCGTGCCCCGCGACGTCGCCCACGCCGACGAGGAACGCGTCGTCGTCCAGCGTGTGGACGTCGAACCAGTCGCCGCCGACCGCGCCGCTCGCGGCCACGTACCGGGCCGCGACCTCGAACCCGGGGATCCGCGGCAGGCCAGAGGGCAGGAGCGTCTCGGCGAGGGTCCGGAGCGCGACTCGTTCGTCGTCGTATCGCTGCGCGTTGTCGAGAGCGACGGCCGCGCGCGCCGCGAGCCCGTTGACGGCGTACCGCACGTCCGGATCGACGAGCCGCTTCGAATCGCGGAACGCGAACGACACGACGCCGCGGGGCTGGCCCCGCGCGATGAGCGGGACCGCGAGGGCGCCGCGGATGCCGAAGTCGCGCGCGTCACGGGCTCGGCCCGGCTCGACCGTCTCGATGTCCTCGTCACGGAGGATCTCGAGCACCTGCAGCTCCGCGGTCGTGAACGCGCGCGCGAGCGGATGCTCGGTCTGCGTGTCGACCGGCTGGGCCACCAGCAGGCTCGCGGCGTCGGCGATCCCGTCGATCCGCATGGCGACCCGGTGCAGCCGGCCGCCACGTTCGACGTGCACCGCGCAGGAGTCCGCGAGTCGGGGCACCGCGGCGGCGACGAGACGCTCGAGCACCTCGCGGGGGTCGAGCACGCTGACGAGGAGGCGCGTCGCGCCGGCCAGGAACTCGAGCGTCTCACGGGCCCGGTGCTCCGCATCGAAGAGCCGGGCCCGGTCGAGCGCGAGCGCGCACTGCTCGCTGACCGCGGCGAGCAGGGCCACGGTCTCCTCGGTGAAGTCGTCGCCGGAGGTGAAACCGAGCGCGAGGACGCCGAACACCCTCTCGCGTGCGAGGAGCGGGAACACCACCGCGGCGGGCGACGAGCTGGGCAGCTCGGCGAGCGTCGGCCATCGTCGGTCGCGCTCCGACCGTGATCGGTACGTGACCGGCGTCCGGCTGGTGACGACCTCGGCCGCGGGGATCGCGGCGCCGAGCGCGATCGTGCCGATCCACTCGTCCGCCCCGGGTTGGTAGCCGGCGCTCCCGACCAGCCGGATCGCCCCGGCCGGCTCGTCGACGAGCCACAGGCCGACCGTGCTCGCGCGGGCCGCGGGCGCGACGTGCTCGAAGATGGCCGTCGTCACGTCGTCGACCGTCATCGCGCGGTTCAGCGCGACCGCCACGGCGCTCAGCACCTCGGCGGCCGAAGCGGGACGGCGGTTCGGGGAGTCGGCGATTCCCGAGCGTAGGTCCGCGGGCACGCCTCCGCCTGCCTCGAACGCGAGCGACGGGGCCGCGGGTCAGACCGCGGCGGCGGCCCCCGAGGCGTCGTGTTCGAGCTCGAGCCGGTCGAGCCCGGGCCAGGCGTGCCAGTCGCTGCGCGGCGGCGTGACGAGGTCGGTCACCACAAGACGGTCGCCGCGTGCCCGGCAGTCGTCGTGGAGCATGACGAGCGCGGCGAACCCCGCGGAGTCGATGCCGACGAGATCGGAGCAGTCGAGGCGGATCGACCCCGGGATCGACGCCAGCCCCCGGCTGAACGTGGCGGCGCTGAAGCGGTCGAGCCGGCCGACGATCTTCACCACGCTCGGCGATCCCGCCGGCGAGGGCAGCATCCGGATCTCCAACATCTCGGCTCCCGGTTCCCACCCGGGCCGTTCTCTCGTGGCCCGGACCCGGCATCGCCGTTCCCCGCCGGCCGCGCCCTCAAACCGATCCGGCCGATGTTTTCGGCAAGCGTGCGCTACAAGTCCTCCCAGCCCGGTTCGCGGTCGGAGCGCGCCGGTTGGCGCCCGATCCGCATCGGCGACAGCGGCGCGTCGACCATGAGGAAGCGGTGCTGGTGCGTGGTCAGCTCGTAGGTCCGGTCCCGCCACTTCGCGCAGGCGGGATCCGACCGCTGGGCGTTCTCGACCTCCGCCCACTGCTGCCACGTCGGGATCGCCCAGACCAGGATGCACTCGCCCTCGTCGACCATGGCCGTCTCCCAGGCGCCGCAGATCGTCCAGCCGAAGCGCTCGTGCAGCCCGATCGACTCGTCGGCGACCGCCTGGAGGAAGTCGCGGGCGCCACCCTGGGGCAACCGGTACGTCTCGTGCGCGAAGACGGCGCCGTGGACGCCGCGCGCGCAGAGCTCGTCGATCGTCGGCATCCAGGGCGCGGGCACGAGGAGCCGGTCGTAGCCGCCGCGGCGGTAGTTCGCGGCCTCGGCCCACCACTTGGCGAGCTTCGGGTCCTGCAGCGTGGGGTGCTCGAGCTCGACCTCGAAGGACGCCGCGACGCCGTCGAAGCCGTCGTGCTCCCAGATGTTGATCACCTCGGGCCACCGGGCCGTCGAGCCGACCGTCCCCCACACTCCGAAGCAGAGCTGCTTGCGCTCCTCCTGGCCGATCGGGCTCCAGTTGGCGAGCATGTGGTGCATGTACTTCGCGCGGTTCTGCCCGATGATGTCGATGAACTCGTGGATGTAGACCTTCGGGTTCGCGTCGCGCACCTTCTGACTCTCCCCCCCGGCGGCCGACTCGGCAAGATCGATACAGTATGCACGTGCCGTCGATGACCGGGGGCCAGGCGTTCGCGGGACAGCTGGCGCGTGAGGGCGTCACCCATGTCTTCGGGCTGCCCGGCGACCAGCTGATGCACGCGCTCGACGGGATCTACGACCAGCCCTCGATCCGCTACGTCACCACCCGCCACGAACAGGCGACGACGTACATGGCGGACGGCTACGCACGCGCGACGGGCCGTCCCGGCGTGGCGTTCGTCGTCCCGGGTGTCGGCGTCTACAACGCGGGAGCGGGTCTGGCGACCGCGTGGGCCGCCTCCTCGCCCGTGCTGCTCGTCGCCGGCCAGGTGAACCGCGACGGCATCGGACGTTCGCTCGGGCTGCTGCACGAGATCGACGACCAGCTCGACGTCGTGCGGCCGGTCACCGCGTGGCAGCAGCGGGTGCTCGAGGCGGGGGCGATCCCCGGCGCGGTGCACGAAGCCATGGCACGACTGCGGCGGGGCCGGCGGCGCCCGGTCGAGATCGAGATGCCACCGGAGGCGTTCGCCGAGGAGGCGGGCGTCGGGCTGCTCGACGCGGCACCCGACGTGCGTGAGGCCGCCGACCCCGACGCCGTCGCCCGGGCCGCGGCCGCGCTGAGCGCGGCGGAACGTCCACTCGTGTGGGCGGGCGGCGGGGTCGTCCTGGGCGACGCCTCGCCCGCGCTCACCGCGGTCGCCGAGTTCCTGCAGGCGCCCGTCGTCACCACGCGCCAGGGGAAGGGCGCGATCGACGACCGCCACCCACTGTCGGTCGGCACCGCGTGGGTGAACCGGCGCGTGCAGCCGGTCGTCGACGATGCGGACGTGATCCTCGCCGTCGGCACCCACTTCGCGTCGTCGGGCGCGCGGCCGGACCAGACCGTCGTCCACGTCGACGTCGACGCCGACGAGATCGGGCGTCACTTCCCGGGTGCGATCCCGGTGGTCGGCGACGCGGCACCGACGCTCGAAGCCGTGCTCGCCGCCCTCCAGAAGCTCGGCGACCCCCGCCCCAGCCGGACGCAGGAGACCACCGCGATGCGGGCCCGGATCGAGGAGCAGCTGCGCGCGGTCGGGCCGCAGGCGGCGATGGTCGAGACGCTGCGCGCCGCGCTCCCCGACGACACCGTCGTCGTGGCCTGCACGACGACCATGGCCTACATGTGCCACATGTACTTTCCGGTGTACGAGCCGCGTACCTATCTCTCCACCTCGTACATGGGGACGCTCGGCTTCGCCTTCCCTGCCGCTCTCGGCGTCAAGGTCGGCCGGCCCGACCGCCCCGTCGTGTGTGTCACCGGCGACGGCGGTTTCCTGTTCGCGGCGACCGAGCTGGCGACGGCCGTCCAGCACGGGATCAACGTCGTGACCGTCGTCTACAACGACAACGCCTACGGCAACTCGAACCGCGACCAGCGCGAGCGCTTCGGAGGGCGCGAGATCGGTACGGTGCTGCACAATCCCGACTTCGCGAGGTTCGCCGAGTCGTTCGGCGCGGACGGCGTGAAGCTGGGCGACCCGCGCGAGTTGGCGGACGCGCTGCCGGAGGCGATCGGTAACGACCGTCCGACGGTCGTCGAGGTCCCGATGGAACGGCTGCCGTCGCCGTTCTGAGAGAGGAAGCGAACCGGCGATGAGCACACTCTCCGCCACCGGGCTCCGTCTCGAACGCCAGGCCGGCGCGCTCGGCGCGATCGTCACCGGCGTCGACCTGGCCCGCGACGTCGACGACGGGGTGTTCGCGTGGTTGCACGACGCGCTGTTGGAGAACCTCGTGATCTGCATCCGCGACCAGGGGCACCTCACGCCCGAGCAGCAGATCGAGTTCTCGGCGCGGTGGGGGCCGCTCGAGCCGCACCCGTACGTACCGCCGATCGACGGGTACCCCGAGATCATGGAGGTGTACGACCCGAACCCGATCACCGTCACCTGGCACGCGGATTTCACGTACGCGAAGCAGCCGCCCGCGATCAGCCTCCTGCTCGCGCGGATCATCCCGCCGGTCGGTGGCGACACGATGTTCTCGAACGGCTACCTCGCGTACGAGAACCTCTCACCGGGCCTGCGCGAGACGTTGGACGGGTTGCGAGCGGTGCACTACGCGACGCAGCTCGCGATCGAGAAGGGCATGCCCGAGGACGAGATGGTGAACGCCCACCCGGTCGCGCGGACGCATCCCGAGACGGGGCGCAAGGCGTTGTTCGTGAACGGCAACTACACGAAGCACTTCGAGAGGTGGAGCGAGGAGGACAGCCAGCCGCTGCTCGACCACCTGTACCGGCAGTTCGCCCGCTTCGAGTACACGTGGCGCCACCGCTGGCAGGAGGGCGACCTCCTGATCTGGGACAACCGCTGCGCCCAGCACGCGGTGGTCGGCGACACCGCGGGCCAGAAGCGGTCGCTGCACCGCACGACGATCGCCGGAGACGTGCCCCGATGACCGACATCCCCTGGATCGTGAGTCTCGACGACCATGTCGTCGAACCTCCCGACGTGTGGAGCAGCCGCCTCCCCGCGAAGTACCGCGACGTCGGCCCGCGCATCGTGATGGCGCCGCCCGGCCGGCCCGTCCTCACGGGCGGCACCTACCGCGAGGAGCCCGGCACCGACGGCGACCCGGTCGCGTGGTGGTTCTACGAAGACCAGAAGTACTCGGTGAAGCGCCTCATCGCGGCCGCGGGCTACCCCGCCGACGAGATCACGTTCGAGGGGATCACCTTCGACGAGATGCGACCCGGCTGCTGGCAGCCCGCGGCGCGCCTCGACGACATGACGCTGAACCACGTCGA
>DASRHL010000131.1:0-11122 GCA_035650535.1 Acidimicrobiia bacterium | reverse complement strand
CGCTCACGGTGACACTCCTCGACCAGCCGAGACCCGGCTGGTCTGCAACAGCCGTCGCGGAACGCCATGCCGACGGCTCGGGCCGACTCGTCGGGACCGGCCATTTCCGGTCGAGCTGGGCGCGTCGACCGCTCTACTGACCGGCCCGGCGGAGGTTCCTCGGCCGGGCCGGCAGTCCCGTGCCCGATCTTCCGGGTACTGCCTGGACGCGGGGAGCCGGCTACCCGGCAAGCCGATCGAAGGTCTCGGTGAGCGAGTCGTCGTGGAGGAGCTCGACGACCTGCGCGATGTCTGCGGCCATCTCGCGATCGACGCCGACGAAGGGAACGCGCGCACGGATCCGGTCGAAGACGGCGCGGGTCCGGCCCAGCCGGTCGGCGCCCCGGAGGTCGGCGGCCTGGCAGAGCGCGAGGAGATGGATCGCCGCAACCTTCTCGGTGAGCGCCACGACGTCGCGGGTGTGCCGGGCGGCGGTGGTGCCCATGGAGACCTTGTCCTGGTTGTGACACTCGGTCGAACGTGAGAAGACGGTCGTCGGCATGCACCGGCTGAGGGCGTCGGCGGTGAGCGACGAGCACGCGAGCTGCATCCCCTTGAAGCCGTGGTTGAGACCTTCCTCGGCGTGTCCGGCAGGGAGGCGTGCGATCAGGTTGGGCGTGAGTTCGTTGTTGAACTTCTCGTCGACGACGAGCTCGAGCTGGCGGTCGAGGAGGTCGGCGACGCTGGCGACTGCCGTGCGGAGCGCATCCATCGCCAGCGCGACGTGGCCGCCCGAGAAGTTCCCGCCGCTGCGGATACCGCCCGTGTCGACGTCGAAGAGCGGGTTGTCGTTGGTCGAGTTGATCTCCGTGGTCAGCCAGCGTTCGACCCATTCGAGCGTGTCCCAGAGGACTCCGACGAAGTGCGGGGCACAGCGCAGCGAGTACCGGTCCTGGATGTGGACGGTCAGCTCGCGGTAGCCGCCGCCGTCGAGAGCTCCCGCCTCGTCGACGACCTCGTCGTAGCCACGCGCGAGGCCGCTGCCCTCGAGCATCCGGCGGATGTTCGCGGCTGAGCGGACCTGCCCCGGGTGCGGCTTGGCGACGTCGTGGATGAACGCGGTGAACGGTCCGGCGATGCCGTTGAGCACCTCGACGGCGAGCGCCGTGCAGGTGTCGGCGGCGCGGGCGACCCGGCGCGCGTCCGTGACCGCGAGCGCGGCGAACGCCGTCATGAAGGCGGTGCCGTTCACGAGGCTGAGCGCCTCCTTCGGCTCGAGGACGAGGGGATCCAGCCCCACCTGGCGGAACGCCTCGGCCGCGGGGCGCACCTCGCCCCGGAAGAGGACGTCCCGCGTGCCGGTCACGACGGCCGCGACGTACGAGAGGGGCACGAGGTCACCGCTGGCCCCGACGGAGCCCTCCTCGGGGATGAGGGGCACGATGCCGGCGTTGAGCAGGTCGAGGAGTCGTTCGACGAGCTCGACGCGGACTCCCGAATGGCCGCGGGCGAGGCTGTTGGCACGGATGAGCACGGTCGCCCGGGCGACGTCGACGGGCGCGAGCGCCCCCGTGCCGCAACCCAGGTTGCGGACGAGGTGGGCCTGGAGCTCCCGTGCCTTGCCGGGTGCGATCTGGCGGTGGACGGAGTCTCCGAACCCGGTCGTGACGCCGTAGATCGGGATGCCGCGCCGGAGCGCGTCATCGCGGAGGGCGCGGCTCGCGGCCATCGGTGCCCGCACTCGGGGGTCGTCGGAGAGCACGACGCGCGCGCCATCCCGCGCCACGGCCGTGACGTCGTCGAGCGTGAGCCCGGAACCGTCGAGCACGACCGTGCGACCCGGCCGGGAGCGCTCGGGTGCCGACGGCGCTGCCTCCACGACACGCGTCATGTCCGTTACGATGCGCCCGCGCTCACGATTTGTCCACGACGTCGGGAGATTCCAAGACGATCTGCCGTCGGGGGTGGCTCGAATGAACGAACCGTCTCGGCCGGGTGCCGTCCCCGGCGGACGGCGTGCCGCGGTCGACGACGTCGACCGCCGCATCCTGCGGGTCCTGCAGCAGGACGCCCGCACCTCGGTCGCCGATCTGGCCCGTCGGGTCAACGTCTCGCGCGCCAACGCGTACGCGCGCCTCGAGCGGCTCACGGCCGGCGGCGTGATCGCAGGGTACGAGGTCCGGGTCGAGCCGCGTGCCGTCGGGCTCGACGTCGCGGCGCTCATCTTCCTCAACGCCGACCAGTCGAAATGGCGTCAGCTCTGGGCGAAGCTGCAGACCATTCCCGAAGTGCAGTTCATGGGCCTGGCAACCGGTGACTTCGACGTCGTCGTCCTCGTTCGGACCGCGACGCCGGAGGATCTCCGCGACGTCGTGCTCGAACGGCTGCACTCGCTCCCGGAGGTCCGCAGCACGCGGACGATGCTGCTCCTCCAGGATCTCGATCGCCCGCCGGCGATTCCCGACCGCCCGCCGGTCAGAAGACCGTGACGAACGGGTTCTTCTTGTCGCCGACCAGGAACACCTTGCCGTTCTTCACGCGCTCGTACACGACCGTCGGGTTGTAGAGGCGTGCGAGCAGCGCGTTGTAGGAGGGATTGTCGGGGCTGTTGAACGGCGTGGTCGTGGTCAGCGGCGGTGTCAGGCCGCCCATGTCCATGTTCTGGAGCTTGCCCATCGCGTCGAGCACGGATGCGGCGGTGATCGCGGGCAGCGTGTTGGCGACCCGCTCGAACACCCAGGCGCCGAGCCAGTTCTGGGCGGCAAGGTCTGTCTGCGCGAGCTTCTTGTTGAAGGCGTTCATGTCCTTCTGGAACATCTGGCCGCCCTTGGTCTTGGTCGTGATCGGGACCGTCGAGCCGACGACCAGGACGCCGTTGGTGGTGTCGCCGCGGCTGCTCAGCAGCGACGGTGTGAGGAAGGCGCTCGCCGTCGACAGCTTCGCCTTCACGCCCTGCTGCTTGATCTGACGGAGCAACGTTCCCTGCGCGTCGCCGAGGAGGAACGCGGCGATGCCGTTGGTCCCTTCCTTGGTGGCGGCGGCGATCGCCGGTGTCAGGTCGGTCGCGTCCGCGGCGACCGGCACGGCGCCGCCGTCCTGCACGCCGGCCTTCTTGATGCCGGCGTTGACGAACAGCTTCGCGGTCGCGGCGCCCGGGATGTCGGGGTAGATGAGGCTGATCTTCGTCGCGCCCGTCTTGGCCAGGATCTGGGGCATCGCGATGAACGCACCGGGGACACCCGAGGTGATCGGGAACGAGTTCTTGCTCGTCGTCTCCGACGGGTCGACGACGACGGGCGCGATCACCGGGATGTTCGCCGCGGTCAGGATCGGCATCATCTGCGGTGCCTCGCTCGAGTTGATGCCGATCACCGCGACGACCTTCTGGGCGACGGCGTCGTTGGCGCACTGTGTCGCCTTGTTGGGGTCGAGCGCCGAGTTGCAGACGATGACCTGCAGCTCGTGCGTCTTCCCGCTCGCGTCCTTGAGCCCGCCGGCCTTGTTGATCGCCTTGGCGCGGGCCTGCACGGCGCCGGGCCATTCGGGGTTCGACGTGCCGGCCGAGGGGACGTCGAACTCGCCCATGGTGGCGACCTTGACGGGGTCGCCGGTGAACTTGGCGGCCGGCGCGCTCGCAGGCGCAGCCAGCGCGCTTCCACCGAACCCCAGCGCAGAGACCACGATCGCGATGGCGAACGCGACCGTGGCGTGGCGGCGCGTGCCGGGACGGAACCGCGTCCTCAGCCCCATCTTCCCCCTCGCTTCCCCCCGAAGCCGGGCGGACAGCACCGCCCGGACTCCATCAGTCTACAGAAAATGTTCCTTTCATCAAGATTCTGAAGCAGAACGCGACGAACGCCCTTGCCGCCGGGAGCCACGGGCGCCGCTCACGTCACGACCGCGCAGAGCGCGCCGCGGAGCGAGCCGTGGTCGACGTGACCGAGCTCGTCCTCGTAGAGCCGGCGCGCCGTGTCGGGCTGCATCAGCGTCGACTCGGTGAGGTCGGCGACCGAGTCGACGTCGATGCTGTCGAACATGTCGTACGGCGTGTAGTCGACGCCGGCGACCTCGCACAGCGCGCGGGACAGGTCACGGTCGACGTGGAGCTGGTCGTAGCCGCGTGCGCGCGGCCGGACCAGCTCCTGGACCAGTGCGGCGTGTCGCCCGATCCACCAGTGGCGCAGCTCGTCGACCGAGATGCCGGGGTCCCGCCGAGCCGCGAGCGCGAGCACGAGGCGGCCGTCGTCCGGCCAGACGAGATAGGCAGCCCCGGTCATGATCGCGATGCTCCCGGGCGCCGCGACCTGCTCGAGCTCCGCACCGAAGCCGTGCAGGGCGTCGGCGAAGCGGTCGGGCGCGGTCGACGGCGGGAGCGACGTCTCGATCACCGCGTCGACGTGACCGGGCGCGTCGCGTGCGCCGAGCATCGCCTCCAGCGGGTCGTCGGCGAGACGGACGCCCGCGCGCGTCACTGCGTCGGCTCCGACGCGGGTCGCGCAGATCCCCGCGAGGTCGCGCACGCCGGCTTCCAGCGTGGCTCGATCGACGTCGTCGCGCGCCGCCAGCAACACGACGGCCCGGCGCACCGTCCGGTACTCCGCCCCGCGACGGTAACGTCCGGCCTCATGGCCGCCTTCCGAGGGTCCGGCAGCGGGCACCATCACGACGCCGAGGCGTTCGACGACCTGGCACGCCGGCGGGTCGCGGAGCTCGCGCCGGGGACGGATCTCGACGCGATGACCGTCGTGTTCAACGTGATCCGCCTCGCGAACCGGATGGTGTGGGACCTCGAGGCGAGCGTCCACCGCCGGCGCGGGTGGAGTTGGGCGGGTTTCCGCATCCTCTTCACGCTGTGGGTCGCCGGCCCGTTGGAGCCGCGGGCGCTCGCGCGCCTGTCGGCGGTCACCCGAGCCAGCATCTCGAGCGTGCTCAACACGCTGGAGCGCGACGGGCTCGTGCGGCGGCGGCGCGAGTCGGCGGACCGCCGGATCGTGACCGTCGACCTCACGGCGACGGGCAAGGCCCAGGTGGCCTCGGCGTTCCGCGAGCACAACGACCGCGAACGCGACTGGACGGCCCGGATCACGCGGGCCGAACGGCGCGAGCTCGCCGCGCTGCTCCACCGGCTGCTCGAGGGGCCCACCGCGGCCACGGAAGGAGATGATAAGATCTCTAACTAGTTTCCGCCAGGGGGGTGCCCGTGCCCGCACGCCGCGGCAAGGACTACGTGGAGGGTCTCCGCGACGAGCGCCGCGTCTGGCTCGACGGCGAGCCCGTGGCCGACGTCACCGAGCACCCCGCGTTCGAGGGCGCGGTCGCCACGCTGGCGGCCCTCTTCGACTTCCAGCACGAAGCCGCGGCGGACTGCCTCTTCCCCCACCCCGTGACCGGCGAGCCCGTCAACCTGAGCCACCTGATCCCGCGCTCGGCCGCGGACCTGGTGCGCCGCCACGGCGCCCTACGGCGGACGGCGGAGCAGTCGGCCGGACTGCTCGGCCGCTCGCCCGACTACCTCAACGTGACGTTCGCCGGGTTCGCCGGGCGCGCCGATCTGTGGGGTCGCGGCGGGAACGAGGAGGGTGCCGCGAACCTCGTCGCGTACCAGGACGAGCTCGCCCGGCGCGACCTCGCGCTGACGCACACGATCATCCACCCCACGGTCGACAAGACGCTCGGCGACCTCGCGTCGGGGAATGGCGAGGTCGCGCTCCACAAGGTCGCGGACACCGAGCACGGCATCCTGGTGCGCGGCGCACGGGTGCTCGCGACGCTCGCGCCGTTCGCCGACGAGCTCGCCGTCTACCCGGGGCAGCCGCTGCCGAACGACCCGTCGGCATCGAGGTACGCGCTCGCGTTCTCGATCCCGATGTCCACGCCGGGGCTCGTCGCGCTCTGCCGCGGCAGTTGCTCACTGCCCGGCGCCGTGTTCGACCACCCGTTCTCGACCCGCTTCGACGAGCAGGACGCATTCGTCGTGTTCGACGACGTCGAGGTCCCACGCGACCGCATCTTCGTCGACGGCGACGTGGAGACCTACAACGGTGTGATGGCGTCGGGTTGGGTCGCCAACGTGATGCAACAGACGTCGATCCGCGCGTACGTGAAGCTGCAGTTCGCGTACGAGCTCGCGACGCGCATGGCCGAGGCCGTCAACGCGACCGATGTCGGCACTCGACAGATGCTCGGCGAGATCTGGAGCTACGCCGAGCTGACCCGCGCTGCGGTGGCCGCGGCCGAGGCAGGCGCCCACGAGTGGGGGAACGGCGTCTGGTTCTGCGACGAGCGGCCCTTCCGTGCGCTCCGTCCGACGCTGCCGCAGTGGTTCCCGCGCGTCAACGAGATCCTGAAGCTGCTCGGGTCGCACAACCTCCTCGCCGCGCCGACAGAAGCCGAGCTCGCCGACCCGCGCCTCGCCCCGCTGCTCGGCCGCTACCTGCAGGGCGCGAACGGGCTCGACGCCCGCGAGCGCGTCCGCCTCTTCCGTGCCGCGTGGGACTTCGCCGGGAGCGCGCTGGGCGGCCGCAACGAGCTCTACGAGCGCTTCTACCTCGCGTCCGCGGCGAGCACGTACCAGATGGCGCACACGCACGCGCGGCGGGAGCTGGCGGAGCGGCCCTCGTTGGTCGACGCCGTGCTCGCCCGGCTCGACCGATGACGGTGACGCGGTCCTTCCCGGCGGCGCGCACCCGTGGGTGAACTGGTGGGCGCGGCCGTCGTCGGCCACCAGCCGACGGTCATGCTCCCCGAGGATCAGCGCGTCCGGCTCGGTGGTGGTCGCGATACGACGCTGGTCGCCGGCTTCGCGCGGCTGCGGGAGCGGCTCGACGCCGCCGGTGCGGACACGTTCGTGATCGTCGACACCCACTGGTTCACGACCTTCGAGCACGTGCTCGCCGGCCAGGAGCACCACTCGGGTCTCTACACCTCCGAGGAGGTGCCGCGTGTGCTCTGCGACGTGCCGTTCGACTACGCGGGAGCGCCCCATCTCGCGAAGCTCGTGCACACGACGGCCAAGGCCGCGGGCGTGCCCACGACGAACGTGACGACGCCGACGCTGCCCCACCACTACGCGACGATCAACCTCGTCCACTGGCTGCGCCGCGACGAGCGGATCCTGTCGGTCGGCATCTGCCAGACCGCCGAACGCGACGACTTCCTCGCCTTCGGTGGCGTGCTGGCCGCCGCGGTCGCCGCGAGCGACCGGCGCGTGGCCGTGCTCGGCAGCGGTGGGATGAGCCACCGGTTCTGGCCGCTCGGGCGCCTCGCCGACCACCTCTCGTACGATCCGGCCGACATCGTGTCGGACGAGGCCCGGGCCGCCGACGCGCGCGTCCTCGACTGGTGGCGCACGGGCGACCACGCGGCGGTCATCGACTTCCACGACGAGTACTTGGGGTTCTCGCCCGAGGGTCGGTTCGGTCACTACCTCGTGACGATCGGCGCGTTCGGCGGGCGCGCGTGCCGCATGCGCGGCGAGCAGCTGTCCGACTATGAGAACTCGGTCGGGACGGGGCAGGTCCACGTCTGGTTCGAGCCGGACCCGGCCGGAGGGGAGCGACCATGAGGCTGCAGGGCTGGACACTTCCGCAGTCGGACACCGGGCGGGCGGCGATCCTCACCGCGCCACCCTGGCACTACTCGGGCGAGATCATCTCGGTCGACTTCACCGCGCGTCCCGACGTCGTGGCGGCACTGCTTCCGCCGGAGATCGACCCGGCGGGCGACGGTTCGTGCACGTTCGTCTTCGCCGACTGGTGCTCGGCTTCGGACGCCGACCCGCGCATCCGCGACGACCCGGCGCGCGGCCAGTACAGGGAGGCGTACGTCGTCTGCTACGGCACGGTCGGGGGCAAGCCGGTCGGCCGTGTGCCCTTCATCTGGGTCGACAACGACCTGTCGCTCGTCCGCGGGCTCGTCCAGGGGTTCCCGAAGAAGCTCGGGCAGATCGCGATGACGCGCCCGGTCGAGATCGGGCGGGGCGGCGTGCGCAAGGGGGTGGGTGGCCGGTTCGCCGCCCACGTGTCGAGCCTCGGCCGGCGCCTGGCCACCGCGGTCGTGACACTCGACGAGGAGCACGAACGGTTGTACCCGCGCGGCATCGCGACGCCGCTCGTTCACACACGTCTGTGGCCGGCGGTGGACGGCGACGCGCCGGCGGTGTACGAGCTGTCGAGGGGCACGATCGAGGGCTTCGAGCTCGGGCGGGTGTTCTCGGGTGACGCGCGGCTCGAATTCGGGAGCTCGGAGTTCGAGGAGCTCGACCGGCTCGCACCCGTCGAGGTCGGCCGCGGCTACGTCCACGCCGCCGCGTTCTCCGTCGTCGGGGGCACGGCGACCCCGGCGGAGTGATCGAGAGGGGACCACGATGAGCGTGCTGGAGGGACCCCGCGAGGAGTGGCGCCGGGTGCTCCACGGCGGGGGTGCGCACTGGGCGCGCCCCGAGGGCGACGACGAGCTCGTCCTCGGCGACGGCCGCCGGATCGCCGAGCGCGATGCCACCTACCTGGCCCCGTGCGATCCGGGGAAGATCTTGTGCGTCCACCTGAACTACCAGTCGCGCCTCGACGAGTTCCAGAACCCGGGGATCGAGACGCCGACCTACTTCCAGAAGCCGACGACGGCCCTGAATGCGCACCGCGGCGTGCTGGCACGTCCCGAGGGAACGAAGTACCTGAACTACGAGGGCGAGATCGCCGCCGTGGTCGGCCGGCCCATGCGCAACGTCGCGCCGGCCGACGTGTGGGACCACCTCGCCGGGTTCGCGCCCGCCAACGACGTGGGCCTCCACGACTTCCGTGACACCGACTCCGGTTCGATGCTGCGGGTCAAGGGGATGGACGGGTTCTGCCCGATCGGGCCGGGGATGGTCCGCGGCGTCGACGTGCGGGAGTCGGTGCTCCGCACGTACGTGAACGGCCGCGTCGTGCAGGAGGCTCCCGTCTCCGAGATGAACTTCGGCATCGACTACCTGCTCGCCGACCTGTGTCGTTTCATCACGCTCCTGCCGGGTGACGTCGTGCTGACGGGAACCCCGGCGAACTCACGCCCGATGGACGTCGGCGACGTCGTCGAGGTCGAGGTGACGGGGCTCGGGCGCCTGACCAACACGGTCGTCGAGATCCCCGGCGCGCGTCATCGCGTCGGGCACCAGCCGACCGATTCGAAGCAGGTGCGCGCGGTCGCGCTCGGGAGTGACTACCGGCGCCTGCGCGACGAGGCGCGGGCGCGCGAGGACGTCACGAGCTGAGCCCGGTCACCCGTTCCCCGTGCGGCACGGCGCCGGCTCCGCGAACGCACGGGAAGAGGTCGCACACCATCGGGTCGCCGGGCGTCAGTCCGGGGTCGCGCACGAGCCGAAACGTTCCCGGGTGCGGGTCGTACCGTGCGTCGTCGCCGGTCCAGCGGGTCGACAGACCGCGCCGCGTCCGGTCCGACGTCGTGTTCCCGGGCGCGCCGTGGACGGTCAGCGCATGGTGGATCAGGCAGTCACCCGGCTCCACCTCCCACGACAGGATCCGGTACTCGTCGCGGTGGGCGTCGATGTCGGGGATCGGCTCGAGGCCCTGGGCGTCGAGCGGCCGGCCCCTGATGAACGTCTCGGGCTCGAAGCGGCGGCCCCACCGGTGCGAGCCGGCGACGTACTCGACGGCACCGGTCTCGGGCCCGGCGGCGTCGAGTGCGAGCCAGACCGAGCAGACCTGATCTCCCGCGACGGGCCAGTACGGGAGGTCGTGGTGCCACGGCGTCGGCTCGCTCGCCCGTGGCTGCTTGACGAGCAGGTGGTCGTAGAAGAGGTCCGCTCGTGTCGAGCGCATCACCGCGCGCGCCAGATCGGCCGCGGGCGACTCGAAGACGAACGCCCGGAAGTCGTCGTCGCGGGTCCACATGAACATGTCGTTGTGGAAGCGGCCCGACCCGTCGGGCGCCACCTCGCGCTTCGAGTACGGGCCGGGCTCGCGCATGACCCGGTCGACTGCCGCACGCATCCGGTCGACCCACGCACCGTCGACCGCGCCGCGCACGCACACGACACCGTCGCGTTCGTAGGCCTCGACGTCGACGTCCGTGATCACCACTGCGTCAACCGGCTGCCGGGCCGTCGTTCGCGGCCAGGTGCGGGCGGACGACGGCGGCGACGCCGTCCGGATCCTCGACGACCGCCATGTGCCCGCGGCCGGCGAGGACCTGCAGCTCCGTACCGAGCGCAGCCGCGAGCACCTCACCGGCCGGGATCGGACACGTCTGGTCGTGCTCGCCGGTCAGGACGAGGGCCGGCGCCTTGACGGCCGCGACCGCGTCGCCGGCGTCCGCCGAGAACGCGGTGCGTACGACGTCGGCGATCAGCTCGAGGCCGCGTTCGGGGCGCGTCGCCGCGGCGACGGCCTCTTCGACCAGTTGCGGGTCGGTGCCGGGCGCGAAGCTCGCCTGGGCCATGAAGCCGCGGAAGAATGCGGGCGGCCCGAGCTCGGCCATCGCCGCGATCCCGCCCTCGATGTCGACCGCGCCGGCGACGCTCACGGCACTGCCGATCGCGGTGACCGAAGCCACCCGCTCCGGCACGCGTGCCGCCACGGTCGCGGTGACCGCACCGCCGAAGGACGTCCCCACGAGGTGGGCCCGTTCGATGCCGGCCGCGTCCATCACCGCCAGCACGTCGTCGGCGTACGCGCCGGCGTCGAACGGGCCGGCCATCACGGAGTCGCCGTGCCCGCGCAGGTCGATCGCCATCGTCTCCCGGTCGGTGCCGAGCCGCGCCGCGAGCGCGTCCCAGACGTGACGGTCCATGTTGATCCCGTGCACGAGGACGACCGGCAGGCCGCCCCCGGCCGTCCCACCGCGTGACGCCGCCAGCCGCCCGACCGGCCCCTCGACCGTGAGCTCGCCCGCTCCGGGACGCTCGCTCATGCCTGCCCGCTCTCGGCGCTGCGCGCCGGGCCGCTCGGGCCCCGCTCGCTCACAGGCCGCCCTCCCAGCCGCCGGGCGCGTAGTCGGAGCAGTGGAAGTGCACCATCTTCCACTCGCCGTCCTGACGCTCCCAGATCTCGGTCGAGCGCGCGTTCTGGTTCACCTTGCCCATGGCGCCGAAGTCGGCGTTGAAGCCCATCAGGTAGGTCACGAAGGCGACGTCGCCGTTGACGTGCAC
>DASRHL010000130.1:0-4906 GCA_035650535.1 Acidimicrobiia bacterium | reverse complement strand
CGGGTGTCGTTGGCGAGGCGGAACGCCTCGTCGACGTCGCGATAGGTGTGGACGGCGACGACCGGGCCGAAGACCTCGAGCGCGCACACCTTCATGTCGGGAGCGACGTTGGTCAGGACCGTGGGCGCGAGCACCCCGTCGCGCACGACGCCGCCGCACGCGATCTCCGCTCCTGCGCCCTTCGCCTCGTCGATCCACGACGCGACGCGGTCGCGCTCGGAGCCCGAGATCAACGCCGACACGTCGGTCGACTCGTCGAGCGGGGGGCCGACGACGAGCGCCTCGACGAGGGGCACGAGCTTGCCGAGGAACTTCTCGGCGACGGCGTCGTGCACGAACACGCGCTGGGTGCTGATGCACGACTGGCCGGCGTGACTGAACCCGGCGACGGAGATCTTCGTCGCCGCGGTCGCGAAGTCGGCATCCGGCTCGATGATCACGGGCGCGTTGTTGCCCAGCTCGAGCCCGACCTTCTTCCGGGGGGCCCGCCCGCGGATCGCCCACCCGACGTCGGGGGAGCCGGTGAACGTGATCATCGCGACGCCGGGATGGTCGACGAGCGCGTTGCCGACGGTCCCGCCGCCGCCGGTGACGACGTTGAGGTGGCCCTCGGGCAGCCCGCACTCGTCGAGCAGCAGCTCCGCCAGCGTGATGGCGGAGAGCGGCGTCTGGCTCGCGGGCTTCAGGACGACGGGGCAGCCGGCCGCGATCGCGGGCGCCACCTTGTGGGCGACGAGGTTGAGCGGGAAGTTGAAGGGGCTGATCGCTCCGACGATGCCGATGGGGACCCGCAGGGTGAAGGCGAGCTTCCCCTCACCGACGTCCGCGGCGTCCATCGGGACCATCTCGCCCGTGAGGCGGCGGGCTTCCGCAGCCGCGAACGTGAACGTCGAGATCGCGCGGCGGGCCTCGACGCGCGCGGTCTTGATCGGCTTCGCGGCCTCCTCGGCGATGGTGCGTGCGAAGGCCTCGACCCGCTCGGCCAGCAGCTGCGCCGCCCGGTCGAGGATCTCGGCCCGGCGCCACGGCGGCAGCGGGCCGGCGCGGCGGGCGGCGCCGGCCGCGTCGACGGCTTTCGCGACGTCCGCCGCGGTGCAGGCGGGGACGGTTGCGATCTCGTGACCGTCGAACGGGGAGCGGACGGTGAGGGCGTCGGACCCCGTGAACCGGACGCCGCCGATCGGGACTGGGCGGAGTGTGCTCATCGATGCTCCCGTCCTCCGGGCCGGCCTGGGCGGCGACCGCAGCCTCGCACGTCTCCGGTGAGCGCTCCACCGGGCGGGCGGACCCGCGACCTCCGCGTACGACTACGCGGTTCCCCCGCCGACGATCAGCCAATCGAGAAGTGGAAGCGAGCCGAGGGAAGTGGTCCGACCGCTGTTGCGGGGTGCGTGGCGTGTGACGGTCATCGGATGCCGAGGGTGCCGACCAGCGTGACCTCGTTGATCGCGTCGAGGCGCGCGTGCGCCGTGACCCGCCAGCTGCCGGGCAGCGTGAAGTAGAAGCCCGGCGACAGGTAGTGGCCCGGCCCGAGATCGCGCAGGGGCACGTTGATCGGGGCGATCTTCTTGTCGGGCAGGTCGACGGTCATGGTGAGCTCGGCCAGGCGGAGCGGCACTCCCTGGGGGGTGACGGCACTGACGTGGAAGTCGTTGACGCCGGCGCGACCCGGCGAGATCGCGATGTCGACCCACACCTTCGACGACTTCAGCGTGACGGCGGTTGCGCCGGCGATCTGCCGTCCCGCTGCGACGTTCGCCGGGACGGCGTTGACGAGCAGTGCCGTCACCACGATCACCGCGATCGCGCCGAGGACCTCGGCGAACACCGAGCCGCGGAGATGGCGCAGCTCGCGCGCCTCGTCCCCGTCCGGCTCCTCGCCCACCCCGTCGGTCGCGCCGGCCGCGATCGGACCCGCCGGGTCGTCATCGGACCCACCCGCGACGACGAGCTCGCGGTGCGGCTCCGGCTCGGGTTCCGGCCAGAGCCAGTGCCGGAGCTGACGGCTGCGGGCGGCGAACACGAGGATCACGGCGACGATGGCGAGCTTGATGATCAACAGCTGTCCGTAGTCGGTGTTGCGCAGCGCGTCGAGCGAGCGCACCTGACGCCAGCCCTGGAACGTCCCGGTCACGACCAGCACGCAGACGGACCAGAAGCCGATTCGTGAGAAGCGGGGCACCGCGTCGCGCAGTTGCGCAACGTCGCGCCCGGGGAAGACCGCGACCGTGAGCACGACGAGCCCGCCGATCCACGCCGACATCGCGAGCAGGTGGAGCACGTCGGCGGGAACGGCGATGCCGGTGTAGTCGCCGGTGTGTGCATGGCCGGCGAGCGAGATCGTGAGCGCGATCCCGATGCTCACGAGGAGGGCGCCGGGCGTCCACCAGCGGGGTCGAGGCCCGTCGTGTTCCGTGCGCCGGAAGAGGACGCGCATGACCGGGATCGCGAGCAGGAGCAACGCAAGTCGGGCGAGTGCCAGGTGGCCGTAGCGCGAGTCGACGACGTCGCGCAGCACGTCGGCCTCGAGCGCGTCGCTCAGCGGCAGCGCGGCCGCGTAGGGCCCCTGGAGGAGGATGCCGCACGCCGTCGCGACGGCCGTGGCGGCCCATCCGAGCTCGGCGATGCGCACGGTACGCCGCAGCGTGACCGACGCGGGCCACACCAACGTCGCGAACGCGGTCGCGCCGAGGAGCAGCGCGACACCGGCGAACAGCACCCCGCGGTCGACGCCGTACAGGGCCCCGACGACGTGGTCGCTCGACTGCTGGTCGAGCAGCCGGTTCTCGAGCGAGCTCACGGCCGGGCTCGTCGCGTTGGCGGCGGTGCCGACCTGGAACGCGAACGCGCCCTGCACGGGATGCGAGTCGGCCGAGGTGACGCGCCACGTCACGACGTAGAGGCCGTCGCCCAGCTTCTCGCGCACCGCGACCCTCACCACGTCGCCCGACGCGGACGGCGGCCCGGTGTCGACCCGGTCGCCCTTCTGGTCGAACATCCGGACCGCGCCGGCGTCGACCTCGACGGACTCGTTGTAGCGGAGCTGGATCGTCCGCGGGCTCGACGTGAGCACCTGCCCCGCGCCGGGCGTCGTCTGCAGCAGCGTCGCGTGCGCGAACGCGGGCGTCGCGAGGAGGACGACGAGCCCGAGCGACAGCGCGACGAGTGCACCCAGCCGCCCGACTCGCCCTCTCCAGCGACGCTCGCTCACGGCTTGCCCGCTCTCGGCGCTGCGCGCCGGGCCGCTCGGGCCCCGCTCGCTGCTCCGCGGGATACCCGCTCCGCGACGCTCGCTCACGGCTTGCCCGCTCTCGGCGCTGCGCGCCGGGCCGCTCGGGCCCCGCTCGCTGCTCCGCTACCCGCTCCGCGACGCTCGCTCACGCGGTTCTCACGGGGTGGCGACCGGCGGGGCGGGTCGCGACAGGGGTGCGGCTCAGCAGCCACAGGCCGACGAGGCCGACGACCTCGGTCGCGTGGTTGAGCTCGCCCGTCGCCGGGACGTGCGCGGTGGTGACGTCGAGGATCGAGGTGACGGCGAGGCAGACGACGAGAGCCGTCGCGAGCGGCAAGAGGCCCGCGACCCGGTCGGGGCGCCAGGCCGCCACGACCAGGCCGATCCCGAGCGCGACGCCGAACGAACCGAGATGGCGCGCGGTGTGCACCGGGAGCCCGGCGTCGCTGCCGAAGAGCAGGGCCGGGAGGGCGACACCGAGCTGCAGCAGGCCGAGCAGGCCGACGACCAGGCGCAGCGCCCGGGCATCGGTATCGCGTTCCTCGGCGCCGATGGCGACCAGGATCTGCGGGGTGAGGTCGGGGACCGGCGGCGCCGGCGCGACGCGTACCGCCCGATGCAGGGCCTCGACCCCGTCGCGGTACGCACGGCAGTGCGCGCAGCGCGCCACGTGCGCGGCGACGACCGGAGCCGGCTCCAGCGGGTCCTCGCCGTCGAGGGCCGCGGAGATCGAGAGCTGGATGCGGTCACAGATCATGTACGGGTAGTCGACCACAATCGCTTTCCGGTTCCCGGTAGCGTCCTCGGGCGGTGGACGAGTTGACGACGCTCCTCGTGGCCGCCCGCGCCGGGGACCGGGCGGCGCTCGCCGCCGCCATCCGCACCAGCCAGGCCGACGTCCGGCGCTTCGTCGTCCACCAGATCGGACAGGAGGCGGCCGACGACGTCACCCAGGACGTCTTCGTGCGCGCCTGGCGGGCCCTCCCGGCCTACCGGGCCGAGGCGAGCGGCCGGACGTGGCTGCTCGGCATCGCCCGCCGCGCCGCCGCCGACGCGCTGCGGGCCCGCTCGCGGCGGCGTCGCCTCCTCGTCCGGCTCGAGAGCGAAGGTCCCCGGACGACGGTCGAACCCGACCCGGCGCGGATCCGGAGCCTGGAGGACCTCGTCGCCCGGCTCGAACCGGACCGGCGGGAGGCGTTCGTCCTGACCCAGATCGTCGGCTGCTCCTACGAGGAGGCGGCCGAGATCTGCCGGATCCCGATCGGCACCATCCGCTCACGCGTCGCCCGCGCCCGGGCCGAGCTGGTCGCGGAAGCCCGGGCGGCCGAGGCCGGGTAGCGACCGACCCCGCAGGCGGCCCGGGAACCACGGCCCCGCCCGGAACGACTATGTCCTCGACCGGGTCGTCGACGAGGAGGAGACGGTCACATGAGGCTTCGCGGGGGTAGGCGGATCGCGGCGGCGGTCGTCGCCGCGGGCGTGGTCTTCGCGGCGGGCCCGGCGTGGGCCCACGTCGAGATCGAGCCCGAGTCCCTGCCGAAGGGCGCGACGACCACGTGGTCGTTCCGGGTGCCCAACGAGGAGCCGAGCGCGACGACGGTGAAGGTCGAGATCTTCTTCCCCGAGAAGTTCCCGATCGCCGACGTCCTCGTCCAGCAGAAGCCGGGGTGGACC
>DASRHL010000129.1:0-2198 GCA_035650535.1 Acidimicrobiia bacterium | reverse complement strand
AGTGCACCAGCCCTTCGCGGCCACCCTCTCGGCCGATGCCCGACTGCTTGAAACCGCCGAACGCGATCCCGAAGTCGGTGCGGAAGGAGTTCATGCCGACGGTCCCCGCCCGGAGCTGGCGTGCGACCGCGAGCGCGCGGTCGGGGTCGGTGGTGAAGACCGAGGAGTTCAGGCCGTAGATCGTGTCGTTCGCGATCCGCACGGCGTCCTGCTCGTCGGCGGCGGGGATGACGCTCAGCACCGGACCGAAGATCTCCTCCTGCGCGATGGTCGACGAGTTGTCGACGTTCCCGAACACCGTCGGCTCGACGAACCAGCCGCGGTCGAGGTCCTTGGGGCGGCCGCCCCCCGCGGCGAGCGTCGCGCCCTCGGCGATCCCCTTGGCGATGTATCCCTCGACCCGGTCGCGTTGACGCTCCACCGCGAGCGGCCCCATCTGCGTCTGCTCGTCGAACGGGTCGCCGACCCGCACCTTCCGGAAGTTCTCGGCGAGGGCGTCGACCATCTCGTCGTGCCGGGCGCGGCTGACGACGATGCGGGTCAGCGACGAGCAGACCTGACCCGTCATGACGCACTCCGCCCGGGCGAGCGTGGCGGCGGCGGCCGCGATGTCGGCGTCGTCGAGGATCACCGCGGCCGACTTCCCGCCCAGCTCGAGGGTCACGCGCGCGATCCGCTCGCCGCAGATCGCGCCGATGCGGCGGCCGGCGGCGGTCGACCCGGTGAAGGTGATCTTGTCGATCCGGGGGTCGCGCACCAGCAGCTCGGAGACCTCCCGGTCGGCGGTGACCACGTTGAGCACGCCCGGAGGGAGTCCGATCTCCTGCGCGGCCTCCGCGACGAGGTAGCCCGCGCCCGGCGCTTCGGGCGACATCTTGAGCACGACCGTGCACCCGGCGAGCAGTGCCGGGCCGATCTTGTGCGGGATCAGCCCGTGCGGGCTGTTCCACGGGACGATGGCGCCGACCGTCCCGACGGGTTCGCGCACGAGCATCCCGTAGCCGCCGAGTGACGGCGTCGCCGGCTCCACGAACGGGTACGTGTCGGCGAGCGCTGCGTACGCGTCGAAGTCCTTCTTCATCCCGGCGGCGGCGAAGCGCGCGATCGAGTGAACGGTTCCCGACTCGCGTGGCCAGATCTCCGCGAGCGCGTCGGCGCGCTTCTGCATGGCGGGGCCGAGCGCTCGGAGGTAGTCGGCGCGCTCGGCATGGGAGAGGCTCGGCCACGGGCCGTCGTCGAACGCGGAACGGGCGGCGGCGACCGCGCGGGACATGTCCTCGGCGCCGGCCTCGGCGACCCGGAAGTAGAGCTCCTCGGTCGCCGAGTCGATGACGTCGATCGTCGCGTCCGACGCCGGGGCCGCCCACTCGCCCCCGATGAAGAACCGGTCGGGGTGCTCGACGGGCGCCGCCGTCCCGATCGCTGCCATCTGCTCCTCCCGGATCCGTCTCCTCGTCCGTTCATTCGGGGAATGCGGCCACGGGTGGCCGGAATCCCCGAACGGATCGCGGACGCCGCACCCGAGCATAGTGACGCAACCGTTAGTTTTGCAGGTGGAGCCCACCGGCCCGGATCCGGGGCCGTTGTTCACCCGATCTGGACGCGGCGGAGGCAGCGGCGCTCGGTGGGTGGGAACTCGGTCCGCCCGTGTTGGAGGGAGACGTTGTCCCACACGACCAGGTCGTGGAGCTGCCAGGTGTGCTCGTAGCGGACATCCGGCCCCTCGAAGTACGTCATGAGCTCGTCGAGGAGCCGTTCGCTCGCGTCCTCGTCGAGCCCGACGATCGAGTCGGTCATCAGCCGGTTCACGTAGAGAATCGGCCGCCCGGTCTCGGGGTGCTCGACGACGACCGGGTGGGTGGCGCGCAGGGCCTCGGGGGACGCGGTCGCGACGCGGAAACGTTGGTTGCCGTAGTCGTCGGCGTAGTCGTAGACGTGGAGTGCCTCGAGCGACGACAGACGATCCCGGATCTCCTGGGGCAGCCTGTCGTAGGCGCGGCGGGCGTCGGCGAAGATCGTCGCACCGCCCGTGCGGGCGACTTCCTCGCCGTAGAGGCAGATCGCGGGGAGGAACGTGTCGAGGAAGCAGTGGTCCTGGTGGAGCAGCAGCGAACCCTCGCGGGCGACGCCCTTCTCGTGGCTGTTCGAGATGTACATCTCGACGTCGGCCCCGAAGGAGTAGCCGCGCGTGTTGACGG
>DASRHL010000128.1:0-9052 GCA_035650535.1 Acidimicrobiia bacterium | reverse complement strand
TGGAGCTGGTCGTAGGCCCCGTTGCCAATTCGGACCGGTGACGAGCACCGGTATCCCTCGAGGTGGGGGAGGCTCTGCTCGGTGAGGGTCTTGGTGCCGTCGTGGCCGTACATGATCTGGAGCGGTCCCGCCGCGTGCTGCTTGCCCTCGCGGAAGCGCTCGGTGAGCCAGCTCATGAACGCCTCCGCCTCGTCCGTGAAGCCGAGACGCAGCAGCGCGTAGAGCGAGAACGCGGCGTCGCGGATCCACGTGTAGCGGTAGTCCCAGTTGCGCTCCCCGCCGATGCGCTCGGGCAGCCCGAACGTCGGCGCGGCGACGAGTGAGCCGTAGGTCTGCGAGAACATCAACTTGAGGGCGAGCGCGGAACGGTTGACCGTCTCGCGCCACCGGCCCTGGTAGCGCGAGCGGCCGATCCAGTTGCGCCAGAAGTTCTGTGTGTCCTTGAACGAGGTGATCTCGTAGTCGGGCGCCGCCGTCGGGCTCGGCATCCCCTCGCCGACCTCCTCCATGATGAACGCCGCGCTCTCGCCCGCCCGGAGCTCGAAGGTCGCCACGGCGGCGCCGTTGTCGGTGACCGTCATCGGGACGGCCGTGCGGAGGCGGACGGCGGTGCCGTCCGCACCCTTCGACGCGAAGACCCATTCCATCTCGCGTTCCTCGACCGAGTGGTCGGCGCGCCCGTAGTCGAAGCGGGGCTCGAAGACGGCGCTGTACCGGAGGACTCCCCGGACGGTCTTCACACGGCGGACGAGGACGCGCGGGTGGTCGTGCGGGAAGAACCCGACCGGCATGAAGTCGGAGATCTCGCCCACACCCTCGTCGGAGAGGAACCGGGTCAGGAGGATGTTCGTGTCGGGCAGGTACATCTGCTTGTTGCGCCCGTCGGTCACGACCGGCCGGATGCAGAACCGGCCGCCGGTCTCGTCGTCGAGCAGGGCGGCGAAGATCGTCGGGGAGTCGAAGCGCGGGAACGACATCAGGTCGATCGACCCGTTCTTCCCGACGAGGGCGACCGAGTGCAGGTCGCCGATGATCCCGTAGTCCTCGATCGGCTGGTACAACGCCGTCCCCCGTTCCGTCTGCGACCCCCTGGCGGCGGGTGTTGCCGCATGGTACGGCCGAGGCGCGGTTTCGTTACGCCGCACCCGGGAGATCACTGGTAGACAGGAGAGGAGCGCAGCCCCTGCACCCGCGGCGGTCCGTGAGGTGGGGCGAGCACCGACCGGAGAGTCGTCGATCCGACCCGCACCACAGGAGCCAGCGATGCCCGAAGCCGTCATCGTCGCCACCGCCCGCACGCCCATCGGACGCGCGCACAAGGGCTCGCTCGTCGAGTGCCGGCCCGACGACCTGTCCGCGACGGTCGTGAAGGCGCTGCTCGAGAAGCTTCCCGCGCTCGACCCGACGACCGTCGAGGACGTCATCTGGGGCAACGCCCAGCCCGCGGGCGAGGCGGGGTACAACCTCGCCCGGGTCGTCGGCATCCTCGCCGGGCTGCCGGGAGCGCCGGGGACGACGGTGAACCGGTACTGCTCGTCGTCGTTGCAGACCATCCGCATGGCCGCCCACGCCATCCGTTCGGGCGAAGGCGACGTGTTCGTCGCCGGCGGCTGCGAGACGGTCAGCCGGTTCGGCGAGGGCATGTCGGACGGGCTGCCCGACACGCACAACGCCGTGTTCTCCGAGGCCGAGGAGCGCACCGCCAAGCGCAACGAGGGCGGTCAGGGCGACTGGACGCCGTTCGACGGCCTGCCCGACGTCTACATCGCGATGGGCCAGACCGCCGAGAACGTCGCCGAGTACTCGAAGGTGACGCGCGAGGAGATGGACGAGTTCGCGTGCCTCTCGCAGAACCGCGCCGTCACCGCGCAGGAGAACGGGTTCTTCGAACGTGAGATCACGCCCGTCACGCTGGCGGACGGCACGGTCGTCTCGAAGGACGACGGCCCCCGGCCCGACACCACGGTCGAGAAGCTCGCGCAGCTGAAGCCGGTCTTCCGTCCCGACGGGACCGTGACCGCCGGGAACGCGTGCCCGCTCAACGACGGCGCCGCGGCCGTCGTCGTCATGAGCGCCACCCGCGCCGAGCAGCTCGGCATCCGCCCGCTGGCGCGGATCGTCGCCAGCGGCGTGAGCGCCCTCGACCCCGAGATCATGGGGCTCGGGCCGATCGACGCGAGCAGGCAGGCGCTGGCGCGTGCGGGCATGACGATCGACGACATCGACCTCGTCGAGATCAACGAGGCGTTCGCAGCGCAGGTCATCCCCTCCGCGCGTGAGCTCGGGATCCCGTGGGAGAAGCTCAACGTCAACGGCGGCGCCATCGCGCTCGGCCACCCGTTCGGCATGACCGGCGCCCGCATCATGACCACGCTGCTCAACGGCCTCGAGGACCGCGGCGGCCGTTTCGGCCTCGAGACGATGTGCGTCGGCGGCGGCCAGGGCATGGCCATGATCGTCGAACGCCTTTCGTGATCCGCGTCTCGAGTTACGCGCCGTAGACGGGGTCGGGCGGGCGGAGCTCGGCGAGGAGGTCGCGCACGACGGGGCCGAGCTCGGCCGGGTCCCAGCGGTCGCCCTTGTCGCGGCTCGGGCCGTGGTGCCAGCCGTCGGCGACGCTCACGACGCCGGCCTCGACCTCGAACACCCGGCCCGTCACGTCGCGCGACTCGGCGCTGCCGAGCCACACGACCAGGGGCGACACGTTCGCCGGGTCCATCGCGTCGAAACCCGACTCGGGCTTGGCCATGCGCTCCGCGAAGACGCCTTCGGTCATCCGGGTGCGGGCGGACGGTGCGATCGCGTTGGCGGTGACGCCGTACCGGCCGAGCTCGACGGCCTCGATGAGTGTGAGCGTCGCGATGCCCGCCTTCGCCGCGCTGTACGCGCCCTGGCCGACGCTGCCCAGCAGCCCCGCACCCGAGCTCGTGTTGATGATGCGCGCGTCGACCGGCGCGCCCGCCTTCGACTGCTCGCGCCAGTACGCGGACGCGTGGCGCGCGGTGCAGAAGTGACCCTTGAGGTGGACGCGCACGACCGCGTCCCACTCGTCCTCCGACGTGCTCACGATCATGCGGTCACGCACGAACCCGGCGTTGTTGACGAGCACGTCGAGCCCACCGAACGCGTCGATCGCGGTCTGGACGAGGCGCGCCGAGCCCTCCCAGTCGGCGACGTCGTCGCCGTTCACGACCGCTTCCCCTCCGGCCGCGACGATCTGGTCGACGACGTCCTGCGCCGGACCGCTCGAGCGCCCGGTGCCGTCGAGCTCGGCACCCAGGTCGTTGACGACGACCTTCGCGCCCTGGCGCGCGAACTCCAACGCGTGCTCGCGCCCGAGCCCGCGTCCGGCGCCGGTGACGATGACGATCCGGCCGTCGCAGATACCCACGTGTCCCCTTCCATCCGTCCGTGTCGAGAGCGTCCTGTACGGTAGCGAAGTGCGCTACGGAGTGACGATGTTCAGCACCGAGTGGTCGATGCCGGTGCACGACCTCGCCCGGGCCGCCGAGGAACGCGGGCTGCACTCGCTCTACGTACCCGAGCACACCCACATCCCCACGAGCCGGCGCACACCGCCCCCGACCGGCGACGCCGAGCTCAAGGAGGAGTACAAGCACACGCTCGACCCGCTCGTGACGCTCGCCGCCGCCGCGGCCGTCACCGATCGGATCCGGCTCGGGACCGGCATCTGCGTCGTGGCCCAGCGCGAGCCGCTCGTGACCGCCAAGGCGATCGCCACGCTCGACTTCGTGTCGGGCGGGCGCTTCGAGTTCGGCATCGGCTTCGGTTGGAACCACGAGGAGATGGAGAACCACGGCATCGACGTCCGGCGCCGCCGAGCGCTGGTGCGCGAGCACATGCTGGCGATGAAGGCGTTGTGGACCGACGACGTCGCGTCGTTCGACGGCGAGTTCGTGCGCTTCGAGCCGTCGTGGTCGTGGCCCAAACCGTCACAGCGCGGCGGGCCGCCCGTCCTGATCGGTGGTGCCGCGGGGCCGACACTGTTCCGCCACATCGCGGAGTACGGCGACGGCTGGATCCCCTTCGGCGGCGCCGGCGTGCGGGCCGCGCTCCCGGAGCTCCACGCCGCCTTCGAGGCCGGCGGGCGCGACCCGAAGGAGCTGCGCATCGTGCCCTTCGGCACGTTCCCCGAGCCCGCCAAGCTCGACTACTACGCGACGCTCGGCATCGACGAGGTCGTCCTGCGGATACCGAACGGCGACGCCGACGAGATCCTCCCCGTGCTCGACGAGTACGCGACGCTCCAGGCCGCGGGCGGGTGACGCTGCAGCAGGTGCTCGCGGCGCTCGCCGGGCAACGGCGGGTTCGTGCGGCGCGGTTGCAGTAGCGTCGGCGCCGTCCCCCGTTCGGGAGGTGCCCATGCCACCGCTCAGGATCAGCCGACCGGAGAGCACCCCGCAGGTCGTGACGGGCGACGTGGTGAGCGGCGAGATGCGCGCGAAGTTGGGCGACGGCGACCTCGGCACCGCCGTGCGGACGTACCACCCCGGGAGCGAGTCGGAGCTGCAGCTCTTCGAGGTCGCCGTCGAACCCGACGCCCTGATCGGGCAGCACGCGCACGGCGAGGACGAGATCATCTACGTGCTCGACGGCGAGCTCCGACTCGGCCGGCAGGTGTTGACCCGCGGCGCGTCCGTCTACATCCCCGGCGGCACGCTCTACTCGTTCCGCGCCGGCCCCGAGGGTCTGCGCTTCCTGAACTTCCGCGCCCGCCAGGACCGGACCTACCTCACGAAGCAGGAGCTCGTCGCCAACCGGTGAGTCAGGCGGCGCGTCACGACGCCTCACGCGGGATCTGGGTCGTGAGGCAGAACGGGTGGCCGGCCGGGTCGAGGAGGATCCGCCGCCGGTCCGGCTCAGGCTGGAACGACGCGGGCCGGGCGCCGAGCCGCTCCGCTTCGGCAGCCGCGGCGTCGAGGTCGGTCACGCCGAGGTCGAGGTGCGCCTGCTTCGGGACGTCGCCCGTGGGCCAGGTCGGCGGGCGGTAGTCGGCGACCCTCATCGCGGCCAGCCACAGCGCATCGCTGCGCACGCCGATCGCGTTCGCCGTCGTGAACACGATCTCGCCGCCCAGCATCGCCGCCCAGAACTCGGCCAGGGGCGCCGGGTCCACGCAGTCGAGCGTGACGAAGACCCGGTGCGCGACGGCCATGTGGGTGCGCTCAGTCGCCGCGCTTGCCGAAGCGGGGTGGGCGCTTCTCGAGGAAGGCGGCCACGCCCTCCTGCGCGTCGTCGGTCTGGCTCGCGGCCGCCATCACCTCCATCGCGTAGGCGTAGGCCTCGGGCTGGTCGAGCCCGATCTGGCGGTAGAACGCCTGCTTCCCCAGGCCCTTCGACAACGCGCTGCCGCGCGTCGCGCGCCGGAGAAGGTCGAGCGTCGCGTCGTCGAGCTCGGCGTCGGGGACGACGCGGTTCACGAGACCCCACTGCAGCGCCGTCGCCGCGTCGATCGTGTCGCCGGTGAGCGCCAGCTCGAGCGCGTGCTTGCGCGCCAGGTTGCGTCCGATGGCGACCATCGGCGTCGTGCAGAACCAGCCGCCCTTCCCACCCGGCGCCGCGAAGCCCGCACTCGCGGCCGCGACGGCCAGGTCGCACGTCGCGACGAGCTGGCAGCCCGCCGCCGTCGCCAGCCCGTGGACGCGCGCGATCACGACCTGCGGGATGGCCTGCATGGTGCCCATCAGGTCGGTGCAGGCCGCGAGCAGCCGGCGGGCACCGGCCAGGTCGATGCCGGCGATGTCGGCGAAGTCGTGCCCGGCCGAGAACACGGGGCCGCGTCCGCCGAACACGACACCGAGCGCGTCGCTCTCGCCGGCTTCGGCGAAGGCGCGGCGCAGCGCCTGCATCTGGTCGAGCGACAGCGCGTTGCGCCGCTCGGGCCGGTTCATCCAGATCGTGACGTAGTCGCCGCTGCGCTCGACGACGACACCCTCCTCGCCGGCATCTCCCACGAGCGACGACCCGCTCACGACACCTACGAGAGCCGCTCGATGATGGTGACGTTGGCCTGCCCGCCGCCCTCGCACATGGTCTGCAGCCCGTAACGGCCGCCGCTGCGCTCGAGCTCGTGCAGCAGCGTGGTCATGAGCCGGGTGCCGGTCGCGCCGAGCGGGTGGCCCAGCGCGATCGCACCGCCGTTGACGTTGACCTTCGCGAGGTCGGCGCCCGTCTCCTTCTGCCATGCGAGCACGACCGACGCGAACGCCTCGTTGATCTCGACCAGGTCGATGTCGTCGAGCGTCATGCCGGCCTTGTCGAGCGCGTAGGCCGTCGCCGGGATGGGTGCCGTGAGCATGTAGATCGGGTCGTCGCCGCGCACCGAGATGTGGTGGATGCGCGCTCGCGGGGTCAGCCCGTGCTGCTTCAGCGCCCGCTCCGAAACGACGAGCATGCCGGTGGCGCCGTCGGAGATCTGTGACGACACCGCGGCGGTGATGCGACCGCCCTCGCGCAGCGGCGGGAGCTGCGCCATCTTCTCGAGCGACGTGCCGCGGCGCGGTCCTTCGTCGACCGCGACGTCGCCGTACGGGGCGATCTCACGCTCGAACCGCCCTTCGTCGATCGCGCGGATCGCACGCTCGTGGCTCTCGAGGGCGAAGACCTCCATGTCCTCGCGGGAGATCCCCCACTTCTCGGCGATCATCTCCGCGGCACGGAACTGCGACACCTCCTGGGTGCCGTAGCGCTCGACCCAGCCCTTCGAGCCCGAGAACGGGTCGGTGAACCCGAGCGGCTCCGCCGCCGACATCGCCATGGCGATCGGGATCATGCTCATGTTCTGCACGCCGCCGGCGAGGATCACGTCGTTCGTACCGCTCATGACGGCCTGGGCGGCGAAGTGCACCGCCTGCTGCGACGAGCCGCACTGCCGGTCGATGGTGGTGCCCGGGATGGCCTCCGGGTACCCGGCGGCGAGCCAGCAGGTGCGCGCGATGTCGCCGGCCTGGGGCCCGAGCTGGTCGACGCAGCCGAAGACCACGTCCTCGACCACAAGCGGGTCGATGTCGTTGCGCTCGACCAGCGTGCGGATGACGTGGGCGCCGAGGTCGGCAGGGTGTGCCTGGGAGAGGGCGCCGCCCCGCTTCCCCACGGGGGTGCGCGCCGCGTCGACGATGTATGCCTCGGCCATGTTCCGATCTCCTGTCGTGGCTCAGCTCGCGTCCGGTCCCAGGATCGCGCGTCCGACGCGGGCCCGGTGCCAGGCGGCGTCGCCCCAGGCGCCGGCGAGCGCCCAGGCCCGCTTCATGTACAGGTGGAGGTCGTACTCGTAGGAGTACCCGATCGCGCCGTGGCACTGCAGCGCCTGGCGGGCGGCCAGCAGGGCGGCCTCCGAAGCCCGGGCCTTGGCCATCGACACGTCGACGGGCCGGCTCGGCTCGCCCGCGGCCACGACCCAGGCGGCGCGGTAGACGAGGGGCCGGGCGAACTCGAGGGCGATCCGGGCATCGGCCAGGTGGTGCTTCACCGCCTGGAAGCTGCCGATGGGCTGCCCGAACTGCGTGCGGTCCTTCGTGTAGCCGACGGTCATGTCGATCATCCGGCGGGCCAGGCCGACGAGCTGGGCCGCGGTTCCCAGCGCGCCGCGATCGAACGCGAGCGCGGCGCCCTCGCGGCGGGCGACGACGGGGGCGAGACCGGCGCCGACGCCGGCGCGGTCGACGGTGAACAGTCGCCGCGACCCGTCGACCGGCGTACCGCGGGCCACGAGCCCGACCGCGGCGGGCGCGGCGGCGTGCACGCCGTCCGCCCGCTCGACCAGGACCAGGGCGGCGGCGTCGGCGTACGCGGTCGGACCCTGGTTCGCGAGCGCGGTGGTGACCGTGATCTCGCCGGTCGCGGCGGCCGTGGCCGCGTCGTGGCCCGCGCTCGCCAGCAGCGGGACGCCGACGGCCGCGTGCTCGACGACCGGCTCCGGCAGCGCGGCGTAGCCGGTCTCCTCCAGGATGAGCACGAGGTCGACGTCGGACAGCCCGAGCCCGCCGGCGGACTCCGGCGCGAGCAGCCCGAGCACGCCCATCCCGCCGAGGTGCGCCCACACTCCTTCGGTGCGGCCGCTGCCACTGACCCAGGCATCCCGCACGACCGACGGCGGGCACTCGTGCGCGAGCAGCTCGCGGACCGCGTCGCGGAAGGCGAGCTGGTCGTCGGTGAACGCGAAACGCACGGCGGCCTACCGGCGCGGCATGCCGAGCACCCGCTCGGCGATCACGTTGCGCTGGATCTCGTTGGTGCCCGCGTAGATCGGCCCCGACAGCGCGAACTGGTAGCCCCTGGTCCACGCCGAGTCGTCGAGCTCGGCGTCGGCACCGAGGAGCTCGAGCGCCGTCTCGTGCATGCGCACGTCGAGCTCCGACCAGAACACCTTCGTGAGGCTCGACTCGGCACCGACGTTCTCGCCGTCGGTCATGCGCGTGACGGTCTGGAACGTCTGCCACCGGTAGGCCTGCGCGTCGATGTAGGCGCGCACGACGGCGTCCCGCAGAGCCGGGTCCGCGGACGCGCCCCGCTCACGCCACAGCTCGACCAGCCGCGCCGCCGTCGCCATGAAACGGCCCGGGCTCCGCAGCGTGAGCCCGCGCTCGGCGCTCGTCGTCGCCATCGCGACCGACCAGCCCTGGTTCACCTCGCCGAGGACGTCGTCGTCGGGCACGAACACGTCGTCGAGGAAGACCTCGGCGAAGCCTTCGTCGCCGTCGAGCCGGCCGAAGCCGCGGACGGTGACGCCGGGCGCGTCGAGCGGGACCAGCAGGTACGTGAGGCCCCGGTGGCGCTCGGCCTCGGGGTCGGTGCGGAAGAGCCCGAACAGGTGGGTGCAGAACGCGCCCCGGGTCGTCCACGTCTTCTGCCCCGACAGCCGCCAGCCGCCGCGCTCGTCGTCCCGGACGCCGCGGCTCTGGATCCCGGCCAGGTCGCTGCCGGCGTTGGGCTCCGACCAGCCCTGGCACCACAGGTCCTCGGCAGCGGCCATCCGGGGCAGGATCCGGTCCTGCTGCGCCTTCGTGCCGAACTCGAAGACGGTCGGGGCGAG
>DASRHL010000127.1:0-2100 GCA_035650535.1 Acidimicrobiia bacterium | reverse complement strand
CTTGCCGTCGAGCGCGACGGTGACGGTCGACCTGCCGTTGCCGTCCGTGGTCACGGCCCGCACGGGGACCTGCAGCACGTCGTCGGCGACGACGGTGCGAATGGCACCCGTGACCGTCGAGCCGATCGAGAACTGCGCGTTGTCGGTCGAGAAGCCCACGGTCACCGGGTACTGGGCGACTCCCGAGCTCGCGGTCGCGACCTTGCCGACGGCGGTCACCGTTCCCGTCGCGGTCGCGCCCGTGTTGGCGGCCGCGCCGTTGCTGCCGTTCGTGGCGTTGCCGTTCCCGTTGGCCCCGTTGGCGCCACTGGCTCCGTTCCCACCGGGCGCCGCCCCGCCGTTGAAGAACCGGAACCCGCCGCCGCCGAAGCCGCCGAAGCCGCCGAAGCGGCCGCCCGTCGCCGTCGTCACGGTCAGCGTCACGGCGTCACCGACCTTGATCGAGTCGACGTCGCTGCTGCTGACGGGCAGCGAGACCGTGTAGCTGCCCTTGCTGACGACCTGGATCTGCGCGGACGACGAGGAGCTGCCGTTCGAGTTGCTGTTGGCGCCGAGCCCGTTCGAGCTTCCGTTGCCGAGGGTCGACGACGACTGGCCGGTGCTCGAGCCGGTCGGGGTCGTCGCGCCGGAGCCGCTGCTCGACAGCTGCTCGCCGACCGTGAGGTTCACGCTGGCGACCGTCCCGTCGAAGGTGGCGACGAGCGACGCGCCGGCGAGGCCCTGCCAGGCCCGGGCCAGCGAATCGGTCGCGGTCGTGACCGAGGTCCGGTCGGCGGCGAGCTGGTCGCTCGATGCGCCGGCCGCCTCGTCGTCGGCGAGCGTGGCCTGCGCCTTGGCGAGCGTCGACGCGGCCGACGCGACCGCCGACTGCAGGCTCGCCGAGTCCATCGTCGCGAGCACCTCGCCCGCGGTCACGGTGTCGCCCGCCTTCACGTTGACCGCGGTCACCGTCCCGGCCGACGAGAAGCTCAGGTTGTCGGTCTGCGCGGCGGCGACCGTGCCCTCGGCGGACACGGCGTCGGCCAGCGCGCCCCTGGTCGCGGTGACGAGCTGCTTCGTGGTCGTCGTCGCCGCCGCGGACGGCGACCCGCCCGAGCGGAACGCGAAGAACCACACCGCGGCCCCGACCACCGCGACGACGGGGACGACCACGACGGGCCGGCGAGCCAACCCGTACCACGGGATCGACCGGAGCGTGCTGCGGCCCCGGGGCCCGGCCCCGGGCTCGGGGGCGGGATCGGTCCCGACCGGCGCGGGCCGGACCGCGCCCCGATCCGGGACGGGTATCTGGTCAAGCGTCATCGGGCGGGTCTCTTTCCGTCGTCGACTCGACTTCGCTCGTGTCGCCCGGCGTCCGGCGGCCCGGCGCGCGTGCCGGTTGCCACCCCCGTGAGCCCCGTGATTTCCGCGCATCGCGGCTGAGATCGCGCTGTGACGGGCCCGTGGAACCTGTGAGCGTTCTCAACTTCGGCGCGTGCCGCGTGCCGCCCCGGCGCGTCGGCGCCGATTCTTGGGCCGTTCGGCCCTACGGCGGCACGGTCGGCGGGCCCATCGTCGCCGTATGAGGGCACCGTCGGTACGGCTCGAAGAGCGCCGCGGGGCGCGCACCGTGGCCGAGCTCGCCCCCTACGCGGCGCTCGCCGTCGCCGTCGCCGTCACGTTCGAGTGCCTGCGCGTCCTGTTCCCCGCCGCGTACACGTATCGCGAACGCTCCGGGCTGACGGGCACGGTCGTCGTGGTCGCTGCCGTGTTCCTCGCGCCGGTGCTCGCGCTCCCGCTCGTCCGACTGCTGGGACGGCGCGCCGCGCTCGTCATGGGCGCGGTCCTGCTCGGAGCGGCGCGGCTGTGGTTGCAGCACGGCGGGCGGATCACGATCGGCGAGGCCGCGGTGGCGAGTGCCCTCGGGCTCGTGACGATCTCGATCGCACTGGTCGCGACGGCGGACCGATCGCCGCGTGACGGGGTCGTGCTCGCGTTGGTCGCCGGCCTCGCGCTCGACACGGTGATCCGCGGCGCCTGGTCGACGTGGGATCCGGTCTGGCAGTCGGGCGCCGGCCCCTGGGCCGTCGCCGCCGCGCTCGCGGCCGTGCTCGTCGCGGC
>DASRHL010000126.1:0-3616 GCA_035650535.1 Acidimicrobiia bacterium | reverse complement strand
AGCTGGGGTGAGTCGTAGCTCGCGCGCACCTCGCGCCAGAACGTCTGGCAGACGTCGAGGGTGTGATCGAGCAAGGCGCCGCGCCCTTCGAAGCTCAACCCGGCTGCTTCGTACTCCTCGCGCTGCCAGCCGACGCCGACGCCGAGGTCGAGCCGGCCGTCCGACAGCACGTCGAGGGTCGACGCCATCTTCGCGAGCACGATCGGGCGGCGCAGCGCCGCGATGAGGATGCCGGTCGCGAGGCGCACGTGCGTCGTGAACCCGGCGATGTAGGTGAGGAGCGTGAAGGGGTCCAGCCAGTGGCCGTCGGGCCCGGTGGGTTGCTTGCCGCCCCGGCTGCCGCCGACCTCGGGCCGCCCGTACGCCTCGAGGTGTTCGCCGAAGACCACGTGGTCGGAGGCGACGATCCGGTCGATCCCGACCTCGTCGGCCGTGCGGACCAGGCCGAGCAGGGCCTCCCAGGAGCCGGGATCCTCGACGGAGTAGTTGCGCAGTCCGAGCGACAGCGCGGGCGTGACGGCTTCGAGTGAGCTGGTCATCGCGGCAACCTACCGCGCGCCGGGTGAGGTCTACCCTGGCCCCGTGCCCTACGACCTCGTCGTCCGGAACGGCACGGTGGTCGACGGCACCGGCGCGCCCCGCTTCCGCGCCGACGTCGGCGTCGTCGGCGACCGGATCGCAGCACTGGGGCGCATCCGCGAGCGCGGCGCGCACGAGATGGACGCCGAGGGCCGCTTCGTCACACCCGGCTTCGTCGACGGGCACACGCACATGGACGCCCAGGTGTTCTGGGACCCGCTCGGCACCTGCTCGTGCTGGCACGGTGTGACCACGGTCGTGATGGGCAACTGCGGCTTCACGCTCGCGCCGTGCCGCGAGACCGAGAAGGACCTCGCCATCCGCAGCCTCGAGCGCGCCGAGGACATCGCGCGCGACGCGATGCTCGAGGGTATCACATGGCAGTGGGAGACCTACGCCGACTACCTCGACGCGCTCGCGCGCACTCCGTTGGGGATCAACTACGCGGGCTACATCGGGCACTCGGCCCTGCGCACCTACGTCATGGGGGAGCGCGCCTTCGAACAGACCGCCACCGACGACGATCTCACCGCGATGCGGCGCGAGGTCGAGTCGGCGCTGCGCGCCGGTGCGATCGGGTTCAGCACCTCACGCTCGCCCAACCACGAGACGGCCGACGACCGGCCCGTCGCGAGCCGGCTCGCGTCGTGGTCGGAGGTCGAGGCGCTCGTGGACGTCATGACCGGGCTCGGCGCAGGCGTGTTCGAGCTCGCGCAGGAGCAACCCCTCGATCCCGACACCCGGGCCGACTACGCGCGGCGCCTCCGTGACCTGGCGGTCACGAGCGGCCGACCGATCACCTACGTCGTCGGTATGAGCCCGGCCGCGCCCGACGCGTGGAGGGACGCGCTCGACCTGCTCGACGACATCGCGGCGCGCGGCGGCCGCGTCACCGGTCAGGTGCACTCGCGCGAGTTCCTGTCGATCATCGGCTTCAAGGTGAACCTGCCGTTCGACCGGCTGCCCGGATGGGCCGAGATGCGGAGCCGGCCGCTCGCGGAGCAGCGCGCCGCCCTCGCGGATCCCGCACGCCGCGCCGCCCTCGTCGCCGAGGCGCACGCCGGCCGCTACGGCGCGGCGATCGGTGCCGAGGTGCGCCCGCCGCAATACGACGCGATCCGGGTGCTCGACGCGCCCGAGGGTCCCTACCGGACCGTCGCGGAGGTCGCGGCGGAGCGTCGCGCGGACCCGGTCGACGTGATGATCGACCTCTCGCTGGAACGTGATCTCGCGCTGTTCTTCGCCCAGCCGTTCGCCAACCAGGATCTCGGCGCCGTCCGGACCATGCTCGAACACCCGCGCACCGTCGTCGCGATCTCGGACTCCGGCGCGCACGTGTCGCAGATCATCGACGCGTCGGTGCCGACGCACTTCCTCTCGCACTGGGTGCGGGCGGAACAGGTCTTCACATGGGAACAGGGCGTCCGCAAGCTGACGTCCGACCCGGCCCGGCTCTGGGGGTTCGCGGACCGAGGTGTGGTCGCCGAGGGCTACGCCGCCGATCTCACCGTGTTCGACCCCGGAACGATCGCGCCGGCGCTGCCGGACGCGGCCCGCGACCTCCCTGCCGGCGCGCTGCGGCTCACGCAACGGGCGACGGGGATCGACGCGACCGTCGTCAACGGGCGCGTGCTCCTCGTGGACGGCGAGCCGACCGGGGACCTCCCCGGCCGGCTCCTTCGGGGACGGCTCGCGTAGGTCGCGCTAGACGCCGCGAGTGCGGCGGACGCCGGCCTTCTTGAGCACGGGCGCTGGCACACCGGCATCCCGCCACGCGCCGTACCCGATGCCGCGCTTCTCGCCGAACTTCTTGGCCACCCTCACGAACGCGGCCTCGAGCTGCTTGATGTCCTGCGCGCCACTGTTCGCGAGGCTGGCGAGCCGGTTGCGCAGGTCACGGACGTCCTGGGCGGCGGTGAGCCGGGCGACGCCGGACGCGTGCTTCAACTTGGCCTCGGCGGCCTCGAGGCGGGCCTGCAGCGTCGCAGGCGAGACCTTACGGCCCCGCTGCTTCGGGACGTGCAGCGCCGAGAGGTAACGGTCGACGACCGCGGAGACCTGCCGTCCCTCGGCGAGCGCGGCTTTGTGGGCGGTCGACATCTTGCGCGGCCCGCGCTTGGCGGCCGTCTTGGTCGTCTTCCTGACCGCCCGTTTTCCCGCTTTCTTCGCGGGCCGGGCGCTCTTCGTCGCGGTGCTCTTCTTCGCCGGCGGCATGCGTTTCCCCTCGTGTCGCCAAATATGTCGGGTGTTCGATTCCTCTTCGAAGTCGATCTTGACGTGCGATTCACGCCAAGTCTCGTGTGCGGGTATCCATTTTGGACCATCTCAACGACTTGAGGACGGAATCGGGGCCGCCCGTCACGAAATCGGCCCGTCGGTTGTCTCTCATCGTCGAGGGCGCGAGTCGGCGACCGGGAAGGGACGGACGGGCGATGGCGGCGATGCGGAGGGCCGGTGAGCCGGTCGTGCCGTCGCTCGTCTGCCCGTCGTGCGACCGGACCGTCGATCTGGGGGCCGCCGTCGGCGGGCGGGTGGTGTGCCGGGGCTGCCGCCGGGATCTCGACCTCGTCGCGCTCGTGGACGCCCTGATCACGCTGGTCGACGACCGCCGCGCCGCCGACGACCGGGCGCTCGAGGTCGCCGAGGCCCTGGGGTTCACCGACGAGGAGCAGGTCGTGCTCGACCTGCTCCTGCAGGGCTACCGGGTGAAGCAGATCGCGATCCGGACCGGCGTCACGATCTCGACCGTCCGCAAGCGGGTGCGGCGGCTCCTCGCGAAGACGGGGACGACGTCACAGGCCGAGCTGGTCGCCGTCTGGCGCCACGGTCGGCCCGCCCGGCCCGCCGGTCAGTCCGGCGCCGCCACGGCGCGGCGTTCGAGGAGCCCGCGCACGTAGGCAGCCTGGCCCGCGTGCGCGACGTCGTCGTTGACGACGCTGACGAGCCGGACGCCGAGCGTCACCGGCGGGTCCCACGACTCGTCGACGACGCGGTCGAGGTCGGCCGCCTCCACCCCCGCGACGAAACGCAGCGTCTC
>DASRHL010000125.1:0-4949 GCA_035650535.1 Acidimicrobiia bacterium | reverse complement strand
CGCGTCGCCGAGTGAGTCCCAGAAGCTCATGGTTCGTCGTCCCCGGTAGAAGGAGAAGGAGTGGTGAGGTTGTCGGTCATGGAGTCGAGGTCGCTCTGCATCTGGTCGGCCGCCCCGACCGACTGGTCGAACGCGTCCACGGGCGGCCCCGCGTCGGGCGGGGCCGCATCGAAGCCGCCGCCGGCGTCGGGCGCGGCGTCCCACGAGTCGCCGCCGGAGGCGGGCGCCGCGGTCCCGAACCCGCCCGCGTCGCCCGCGGGCGCCGGTGCCGCGCCCCCGCCCGGACCCATCAGCACGTCGTCGTCGCCCAGGGCCGGCCCCGCGCCGGGCGCGCCGGCCGGTGCCGACGACGCGGTGCCGGTGCCGAGCACGTCGTCGCCGGCCAGCTGGTTCCCGAGCTTCTCGAGACCGTCGACCGTCGGGCCCGACACGTCGTAACCGCTGTCGAAGTGCGACGCGCTGCCCTGCGGCGTGTCGATGCCGACGTAGCTCTCGCCGGCGGAGAGATTGACGCCGTAGCCCGACGCGTGGGCCTCCGCCTGCTCCTGGGAGACCGTGACGCCGTCGTGGGTCGTCGACTGGTAGCCGAAGCTGCCGCCGATCGTCCCGACTCCCGGCTCGCTGACCGAACCCTCGACCCCGAAGACCGTGCGGCTGTCATCACCGGACTCCATGTAGCCGGCCTGCACCCCGGCCCCGATCGTGACGCCCGACTCGGTGAGGAGCGTGCCGTTCGCGTCGAGGGAGGTGCCCCACCCCTGGTCGGTGCTCTCGAACCCGGCGGTGGCCTGACCGCTGAGGATCCCGTACGGCGTCGGGACCGTGCCCTGGACGTGCCCGTTCACCGACACGTCGCCGTTCGCGCCGACGCTCACGTGGCCGTCGTAGTAGGGAAGCGGTCCCCAGTCGATCCCGCCGCTCGAGTCGAACTGGAAGCCCTGGTCGGTGAGGCCGACGTCGGTCGAGCCGAGCAGCGTGCTCGAGCCCGCGGTGACGCCGTTCTCGCCGATGGAGGCGCTCACGTCGGCGACTCCGGGGATCCCGACGCTGGCGCTGAAGCGCCCGTCGTCGAAGTTGAGGTTCACCGCCCCGTCGGTCACGTAGTTCACGGTGTCGAAGACGGTGTCGTCGACGGCGTTGAACAGCGAGCTCGCGGCGCCGCCGGTCAGCGCGTCGGCGGCCGATCCGAGGGCCCCGACCGTCCCGCCGACGTAGCCACCGGCGGAGCCGGCGACGTCGACCGCGGCCGAGCCGACGCTCTCGGCGGCGTCCTCGATGCTCGAACCGACGTCGGACACCGCGTCGCTCGCGGCGTCGACCACGTCATCGAACCAACCCATGGCTCCACCCTAGGAGAGGTGCGCGACCGCGGGAACCGGGAGCATTCCCGGTTCGGGCGACGGATCGCGACGCCGGCGGTACACTGCGCGGATGGCTGACACGACCGCACCTGCGGCGACGAGGCCGACGGATCTGACCGCGCGCCTCGCGGTGTACCCGGGCTCCCAGCTCAGGCCCGTGCCGTCGTTCGTCTTCTCCGTCCCCCAGGGCTGGCAGCTCGACGAGGCCGCCGACGCCCTGGCGGTGATCCGCACACCAGAAGAGGTCGACGGCTTCTGGGTGAACGCGATCGTCAGTCACGACCGGGTGCCCCGCGCCGTCGACTTCGAGGCGGCGGCCAAGACGACCTGGGTGCGGATCAAGCAGTCGAGCCCGGACGCGACGCCGACGCTCGAGAAGATGGCGCGCTTCGGCGACAACGTCGTGTACCTGCGCGGCGTCGAGCTCACGGCCCCGAAATCCGGCCGGAAGCTGGGCCAGCTCCACGCACTCTTCTTCGCGCCGGCCGAAGGCGAAGGCAAGACCGTCGACCTGTTCCAGATCGTCGGAACGAGCCCGGCCGACCTGATGGAGCGGTTCGCGCCCGCGTTCCTCGAGATCGTCGGGTCGTTCCGCTTCACCTGAGCCCACGGCTTCGGCCCGTCAATCCTGGTCGTGCGCGTCGTCGACGTGCGGCGCGTCGTCGACCGGCGCGAAGTCGTGGTGCTCCTCGGGCGGCGGTTCCGGCGCGGCCATGACCTCGTGCGCCGGCGCGAGGTCGGCGTGGGCGGGCGGCTCGTCGGCGCCGGCGGTCGGCGTCAGGTCGGGCGCCGTCATCGTGACCTCGGGCGCGGCATGCTCGAACGCCGGCATCGGCGCCGCCTCGGCGGTCGCCTGTGCCATCGCGTGGGTGCCGAGGAGATCGTCCTCGAACATCGGCGCCGGTGACGGCATCGCGTCGGGCGCCGCCGCCTCGGCGGTCATCGCGCCCGGCGCCATCGTGGCCGCCGCGGTCAAGTCCGGCGCCGTCGATCCCCGCGCCGGGTCGGCGATGATGCCGAGCGTGTCGCCGGCGGCCATCGAGTCGGGCGACGCGGCGACGGCGTCGAACTCGTCGACCAGTCCCGACGCGGCCGCCTGGGCCTCGGGCCCGGGGGCGGTCATCAGGTCGGGCGGGACGATGCCCGTGTTGGCCGGTTCGTGGTCGAAGTGGATGCCGGTCGTCGGGTCGGCCTGACCGGTCGCCGTCGCCGTGTCGGCCGTCGCGTCGGCGTACGCAGGCGTCGCCGGGTCCATGTTCGGGTCGTGGGTGAGGTCGGGCAGCGGATCGGTCGGCGTGGGCGCGCCGGTCGGCGTCTCGCTTCCTGCCGTTCCCATGCCGGTCGGCCCGGCCGCGGGGCCGGTCGCGGGCCCGGCCGGCGCCGTGGTCCCGGGCATGCCGGCCGCGGTCGTGCCCGGCATCCCGGTCGCCGTCCCCGGCATGCCGGTCGTGGTCGTGCCGGGCATCCCCGTGCCGCTCGCGGGCTGGGTCGGGTCGGACGTGCCGGGCATGCCCGGCGTACCGGGCGCACCACCGGGCGTCTCGGGCATCCCGGGCGTGGTGCCGGTCGTGATGTTCCCCAGCGTCGACTGCGCGTTGTCGCGCTGTTCCTCGGCGACGAGCGCGTCGATCTTCTGGTCCTGGGTGAAGTCGTGGACCCGGTCCTGGAACTGGTCCTGCAGGTTCGCGATCGCGGACTCGACCGACTGACCGGGGACCGGCTGGTAGTTGTCGATCAGGTGGTTCAGCTCCGTGCGCAACTTGTCGACGTCGGCCGCGTCGGCGCCCGCGGGCGGGGTCCAGTGCTCGAGGCGGTCGTGGAGCTCGGCGCGCGCCGAGTCGATGTCGGGAGCCGTCAGGGTCCCGCCCCCAATGCCGCCCGTGGCGCCCATTCCGCCGGCGCCCATCCCGCCTTCGGCGCCACCCGCGTGATGGACGGGCTCGGCGCCGCCCGCGTGGTGGGCGGGTTCACCGCCGCCGTGGTGCACGGCTCCGCCACCTCCGCCGCCGTGGTGCGGCGCGGACGTGAACGCGGTGGCTGCCGCGCCCGGGCCGCTGCCCGGGCTGTCGAACGCGTCCATGCTCTCGCCGTGGTGGTGGCCGGGCTCCTCGTGCTGCTGCTGCTCGTGGTGCGGTGCCGTCGTCGTGCTCGCGCTCGCATCGTCGTCGAGCAGGCCCGACGCGACCACGCCGGCGGCGGCGGCGCCCACCGCCGCGACGCCGGCCGCGCCTGCGGCCACCCGGCCGAGGTTGACCTCGCGTCCGGCGATCGTGCGCGTGCCGCCGCCACCACCGCCGCCCGACTTCGCCGCCGGGCGCTTGGCCGCGTCGCCCTTGCCGTCACCCGGCTTCGTCTCGCCCTTGGCCTCGGCGGCCTCTTCCTTCGACGCCTCCGGCGGCGTGGTCTCGGCCATCGCGGTCTCCTTCACTGACTCGCTCGTGGTCGTGCTCATGAAGCCGGCCGCCCCCAGCGCGACGACGAGCTTGGCGTCGGCGTCGACGAGGACCGGGCGTCCCGTGTGCTGCGCGACGAGCTCCGACACGACGGGAATGCGCGAGGACCCCCCGACCAGGAGGACGCCCGCGAGATCTCCGGCCTGCAGCCCGGCCGACGCGAGGGCGCGGTCGAACGCGCCGAGCGTGTCCTCGAGGCGCGGCCGGATCGCGGACTCGAACTCGCCCCGCGTGATGCGGACCTCGGTCACGAGGTCGGGGAGCGCGATCGGGATCGCCGTCTCGCTGTCGAGCGAGAGCGCCTCCTTGGCGCGCGTGCACTGCACGCGCAGCTGCACGAGGGCGCGGCGAACCGCGGGATCGGTCGGATCGATCTCCGCCAGGTGTCCGTCGAGCGACGCGTTCACGTGCGCGAGGACGGCGTCGTCGAGGTCGAGACCGCCCAGCCGTTCCAGCCCCTGCGGGCTGCCGAGCACCTCGCTGGTGCCGTCACCGCAGCGGACGACGGCGACGTCGAAGGTGCCGCCGCCGAAGTCGTAGACGGCGACGGCGTCGCCGGGGTGGACCCGACCGAGATGGAGGTAGTGGAGCGCGGCGGCCTCGGGCTCGCTGAGCAGCGTGACGTCGCCGACCCCGGCGACCCGGCCCGCCTCCCGCAGGAGGTCGAGCTTGAACTCGCCCCAGTTCGCGGGGTGCGTGAGCACGACCTGCTCGGGCTGGCCGCCGTCGCCGCCGGCCGCGACCGCGAGCACGTGGCGCAGCAGGTGGCCCATGAGGGTGTCGGCGCCGTAGGGCGTGCCGCCGATGACGAACGGCGTGGTGTCGCCCAGTCGTCGCTTGGGCTCCCGTGCGCCCGACGACGGCTCGGCGAGCAGCCGGCGCTCGGCGGCATCGCCGGCGAGGACGGTGTCGCCCTCGACCGCGACGACCGACGGCATCGCCGGGCCGGATTCGCCCAGCGCCAGCGCCTCGGCCTCGCCGCCCGGCGCGCACCGCGCCGCGGCGGTCCACGTCGTTCCCAGGTCCACCCCCAGCGCGTCGCGACGCTCGCTCATGCTTCCCCGCTCTCGGCGCTGCGCGCCGGGCCGCTCGGGCCCCGCTCGCTGCTGCGCGGGATACCCGCTCCGCGACGCTC
>DASRHL010000124.1:0-5856 GCA_035650535.1 Acidimicrobiia bacterium | reverse complement strand
GCCGGGGATGCACGCGACCGACACCCTCGACTTCATGACCGTGCTCGACGGCGACATCGTGCTCGGCCTCGACGACGGCGAGCACCACCTCTCCGCGGGCGACATCGTGATCCAGCGGGGCACGCCGCACCGCTGGCGCGTCGCCGGCGAGCAGGCGTGCACGTACGCGGTGTGCATGCTGCGCACCGACCCGGGCGCCCCTTCACCCCCGGTCGCGCTCGGGCCCGTGCCCGACTCGTCGGCCACTGCCGGCCCACGCCGCCTGGTGACCGCGGTGGACGCGGACGGCCGTTCGTACGCGTCGAGCGACGGCCGCGCGCCGTCGGTCTTCCAGCCCGCGGGACCCGACGGCATCACGATGGTGGAGTTGTGGCAGACGGGCGGGCCGTTGCGGCGCCCCGACCAGGGTGGCGACCCGCCCGGCGGGTGGGAGCTCGAGCCGCGCGGCCGCGGGGCCGCCTTCCGCTACGTGGAGATGCCGCCCGGTCACGACCCGGGCGACGCAGGCTGGCACACGACTGCGACCATCGATCTCGACCTCGTCCTCTCGGGAAGGCTCGAGCTCGGGCTGCCGGGCACGCAACCGGTCGTCGTCGGGCCCGGCGACACGGTCGTGCAGCGGGCGACGAACCACCGCTGGCGGACGGTCGGTGACGAGCCCGTCCGGTTCGTCGCGCTCATGATCGCCCTGCCGGGGTAGCGGATGCTCGGTCCGCTCGACGACACGCTGTGGCACCAGCTCCCCACGACCTTCGACCACGTCGGCACGAGCGACCCGCGGTTCTTCGACCGGTACTGGTTCGCGGCGACCGAGCCGGGCGGGTTCGCGACCCTGCAGTTCACGCTCGGCGTCTACAGCAACATGGACGTCGTCGACGGGGGCTTCGTCGTGGTCCACGGCGGGCGGCAGCGCAATCTGCGCGTGTCGCGCGCGCTGCGGCCCCGCTTCGAGCCCGTGTGCGGCCCGCTCCGGGTCGAGGTCGTGGAGCCCCTGCGCCGCTTCCGCCTCGTGGCCGACCGCGGCGAGCACTCGGTGTACGGCGAGCTCGAGTGGACGGGTGTCCTGCCGCCCGAGGAGGAGCGCCCGCACTTCAGTCGCGTACGCGGCCGGGTCACCGAGGAGTACCAGCGCTTCAACCAGATCGGCGAGTGCTCCGGCCGGCTCGACGTGGAGGGCACGCGTCTCGACGTCGACGGGTGGTGGGGGTGCCGCGACCATTCGTGGGGCGTGCGGCCCGCCATGGGGATCCCCGAACCGGTGACCGGAGCCGCGCCCGAACCGGCGGTGGCCGGGTTCCTGTTCTCGTTCCTCTTCTTCTCGACCGACACCGTCGCCGGTCACGTCCAGGTCGCGGAGCGGGGCGACGAGCGCGCCTACCTCACCGGGCTGCTGCGCGACCGCCGCGCGCCGGATGCGCCGGAGCTCCACGTGACCGACGCCGAACTCTCGGTCGAGATGGTCGACGGCACCCGGCGCTTCCGCACGGCGACGGTCGCGACGACGCTCGCCGACGGCCGCGCGGTGACGCTGCGCGCCGACGCGCTCGGGCCGTCGGTCGCCATGACCGGGCTCGGCTACAGCGGCGGGTACGACGACGGACGCGGGCTCGGCGTGTGGCGGGGCGTCGCGCACGTCGAGTCCGACGTCTGGGACGTGACCGATCCCGAGGCTGTCGTGCACGAGGACGGGTCGGTGTTCCGGCCGGTGCACCGCATCCAACCGGTGCACGTGACCGCGCGCGGCGCCTCGCTCGACGGCGAGGGCACCGGGAGCATGACGCTCATCGCGACCGGCCACCTCCCGCGCCACGGCCTCACGTGAGCGACGAGGCCGCCGACGTCGAGGCGCGGCTGCGCGCGTTCCTCGCCGACCAGTTGCCGGGCGCGCAGGACCTGGAGATCGCGAACCTGCGGCGGACGTCGTCGGGGTTCTCGCGCGAGAACTGGCCCTTCGACGCGTCGTGGCGCTCGGGTGACCGCGTCGAGCGCGCCGCCTTGATCATGCGACGTGATCCGGTCGGGAGCGTGCTCGTCACCGACCGGCGCGAGGAGTTCGCGGTCCTGCGGGCGCTCGAGTCGAGCCCGGTGCCCGCGCCCCGCGCCCGGTTCCTCGACGCGGACGGCGCGTTCCTCGGACGGCCGGCCGTCGTGATGGAGCGCGTCGACGGCGACTGCGACTGGTTCGTCGTCAACGGGGAGCGGCCGCTCGGCGCGCGCGTGGCGTTCGCGCACCGCGCGCTCGAGCTGCTCTCCGCCATCCACGCCGTCGACTGGCGCGCGGCGGGCCTCGGCCCCGTGCTCGGAGAACCGGCGCCGGGGACGGGTGCGGCGACGGCCGCGCTCGACCGGTGGGAAGCCGAGCTGCGCCGCCAGCAGCTCGAGCCGTACCCCGAGCTCGAGGTCGTGCTCGGATGGCTGCGGGCGAACGAGCCGGTGGCGCAGACGACGGCCCTCGTGCACGGCGACTTCAAGCCCGGCAACATGCTCCTGCGCGCCGAGCCCGGTGCCGGCGGCGGTCCGGTCGAGGGCAACGTCGAGATCGTGGCCATGCTCGACTGGGAGACCGCGCACCTGGGCGACCCGCTCGAGGACCTCGGCTGGATCACGAACCCGCTGCGCCGCCGCGAGCACCAGATCCCGGGCGTCTGGGAACGCGCCGACATCGCGCGCCGGTACGAGGAGCTCACGGGCCTGCGGGTCACCGAGGCGGACCTCCGCTTCTGGAACGTCCTCGCCAACTTCAAGCTCGCGGTCATCGTGCTGACCGGGGCGCGCTCGTTCGTCGAGGGGCGCGGCGACCGCGTGTTCACGGCACCGAGCGCGCTCGTCGCCCTCATGTTCGAGCTCATCGGGATCTGAGCGGAGGCATCGCGCGTGCGGCCGACCCCCGAGGAGCAACTCCGCGGCCTGCGCGAGGTCCTCGAACGCGTCGTCGCCCCCGAGCTGCACGCGCCCTACCCGGCCGACGTCCTCGCCGCGGCCGTCGCCGCGCTGGAGCGCCTCGAACAGTGCTGGCGCACCGTCCCCGCGGCGCTGCGCGACGAGTCGGCCGAGCTCGACACCCTCCTCCGCGACGCCCGCGCCGCGGTCGACCGGGGGCTGGCCGACGCGATCGCCGAGGCCCTGGCCGCGCCGGCGCCCGACTGGCTCGACCCGGCTGCCGCCGTGGAGCACCACGAGGCCCGCCGGGCGCTGCTGGCCGAGGTCGTGCGCCGGCTCGGGCCCGCGGGCGCCCGGGCCCCCGAGCTGTGGGCCCGGATCGTCGCCCACCTGCGGCGCCACGTGGGGGGTCCCCTGTGACCCGTCCGACTAATCCCTCCCGATCGATCAAGCGATCCTTGCAACCGATCGGGAGACTGGCCTAGCTTTCGGCGCCGACCTGACGCCTCGTCAGCGGCGCCCGGTGGCATGCTTCGCGGCGCAGTCGCACGGGCGACGGGCACCGGACACTTCACAGGGGGAGCACATGAGGGGGATTCGCTGGGTGGCGCTCGCCGCCGCAGCTGCGGCCGCCATGGCGTCGCTGGCGCTCGTCGCCGGCCCGGCGGCCGGCCAGAGCTCGAAGGAGAAGCCGACCGCGACCGAGGTGGGGGTCACCGACAAGGAGATCCACATCGCGGTCATCGCCGACGTCGACAGCCCGCTCGCGCCGAACCTCTTCATCGGCTCGAAGTACGCCGTCCAGGGCTTCGCGAAGTACATCAACGCGACGGGCGGGATCGCCGGGCGCAAGCTCGTCGTCGACTTCTACGACTCGAAGATCAACCCGAACGAGTCGCGCAACGCCACCATCCAGGCCTGCCAGAACGACTTCGCGATGGTCGGCACCTCGTCGGTCTTCCTGACCACCGTCGACGACATGCGGGCCTGCAAGGACAAGGCGGGCAACGCGACCGGGATCCCCGACATCCCGTTCGTCACGACCGCGCTCGTCCAGCAGTGCTCCGACGAGTCGTTCCCGATGGCGCCGCCGCAGGTCCTCTGCAACACCAAGGACCAGCACCCCCAGACCTTCCAGGCGAGCATCGGGCGGGCGTACTACTACCAGAAGAAGTACGGCAAGGACCTGCACGGCGTCTACGTCTTCGGCAACGACTCGAAGTCGGCCCGTGACTCGTCCTTCTCGAGTGGTCTCGGCCAGATGCGGGCCGTCGGCGTCAAGTCCGACGAGGACTTCGACCGCTCCGGCCGGGCCACCCAGGCCGACTTCACGGCCGTCGTCCAGTCCATCAAGGCCCACAACTCGAACTACGCGCAGTGCACCGGCCAGTACACCTGCACGGTGAACCTCCGCAAGGAGGCGACCGTCCAGGGCGTGACCTCGGTGAAGGTCTGGGACTGCGGGGTGCAGTGCTACGACAACAACTTCCTCTCGGCCGGCGGCCAGGACGTCGAGGGTGAGTACGTCGACACGCTGTTCCTTCCGTTCCGTGACCCGAAGGAGCAGAAGGCGAACAAGATGGTCGCCAACTTCGTCAAGTACACCGGCGCCGACAAGGTCGACGGCTTCGGCGATTACGCGTGGTCGGCAGCCGTCGCCTTCCGTGACGCCGTCAACGCCGTGGTCAAGAAGAACGGCGTCAACGGCCTGACCCGGGCCAACCTCTTCGCGGCGCTGAACAGCATCCACCAGTTCAACGCCGACGGCATGTTCGGCACGATCGACCTGGCGGGCCGGGTCGCCTCGCCGTGCCACGTGCTCATGCAGGTGCAGAAGGGCAAGTTCGTGCGGGTCTTCCCGAAAAAGCCGGGCACGATGGACTGCGCCAAGAAGAACGTGGTCCACGTCCAGCTGAACCTGCTGTAGTCATCCGGCGGACGGTCCGGGTGCGCCACCGCTACGGTGGGCACCCGGACCGTCTGCTTTTCAAGGACGGCCGCACGCGCGAAGGTGAGGGGGACCATGGCGGCGATCACGGTTCGGTTGCGGGAGGGGGCGTCGCGGCAGCGGGGCACGTTCGCGGCCGCCGCCGTCACCATCGCCTTCCTGGCGGTCGTCATCGAGGAGTCGTGGGCCGGGAACCCGGTCACGTGGAACTCGCTGCTGTTCTTCGCGATCGTGGGGATCACGTTCGGGTCGGTGTACGCCGTCGCCGCCACCGGGCTCGTCGTCACCTACACGACCTCGGGCATCTTCAACTTCGCGCAAGGCGCGATCGGGATGTTCGGCGCGTTCATCTTCTGGAAGCTGCACGTCGACATGGGCATGCAGACGCTCGTGGCCTTCATCCTCACGGTCTTCGTCGCCGCCCCGTTGATCGGGGCGATCATCGAGGTGACGCTCATGCGCCGCCTCGCCGACGCCCCGCTCGTCGCCCAGATCGTCACCACCATCGGGCTCATGCTCGCCCTCATGGGCCTCGCGGCGACGCTGTGGGACCCGCAGACGCCGCGGCGCATCGACCGGTTCTTCGGCACCCAGGGCTTCATGATCGGCGACACGCTGATGCCGTGGTCGCGCTTCATCACGATCGTGACCGGGCTGCTGCTCGCGCTCGGGCTGAAGGTCCTGCTCTCGCGTACCCGGCTCGGGGTCGCGATGCGCGCCGTCGTCGACAACCGTGAGCTCGCCGGCCTCAACGGCGTGAAGCCGGGCCGGGTCTCGATGTTCTCGTGGGCGCTGGGGTCCGGGATGGCCGCGATCGCCGGCATCTTCCTGGCCGAGGAGCTCGCCTCGCTCGACGTGCAGACGCTGACCCTCCTCATCATCGAGGCGTTCGCGGCCGCGATCATCGGGCGGCTCAAGAACCTGCCGATGACGTTCGTCGGCGGGCTCATCCTCGGGATGGCCGTCGCCTTCCAGCAGAACTTCCTCACGTGGAGCGGCCGCTGGACCGTCGCGCAGCAGTCGATCCC
>DASRHL010000123.1:0-21346 GCA_035650535.1 Acidimicrobiia bacterium | reverse complement strand
TGGCCCGATCAGCGCACCGCCGCAGGAGCCGAGGGTCTTCGAGAAGGTGATCGTGACGAGATCGACGTCGGGGAGCACACCGTAGAGCTCGGCGGCGCCGCGCCCCGCCGCGCCGAGCACGCCGAGCCCGTGCGCCTCGTCGTCGAGCAGGAACGTGTTGGGGTGGCGGCGGCAGATGTCGACCATCGCGTCGAGGGGGGCGGTGTCGCCGCCCATCGAGTAGACGCCGTCGATCACGACACCCTTGCCGGCGGATGCCGGCAGGCCCCCGAGGATGTCGTCGAGCTGATCGAGGTCGTTGTGGCGGAACCGCCTCATCGCCGCGCCCGAGAGCCGGACGCCGGACAGGAGCGAGTTGTGCGCCTCCTTGTCGACGATGGCGAAGTCGTGGCGGTCGAGGAAGCCGGCGACGGTGCACATGTTCGCCACGTAGCCGGTCGAGAACACCAGCGCCGACTCCCGCCCGTAGAAGTCGGCCAGCTCGGCCTCGAGCTCGCGGTGCAGCGACAGGGTCCCGTTGAGCAGCCGGGACCCGGTGACCCCGGTCCCGAACCGGGCGGTGGCGTCCTGGGCGGCGGCGACGACGGTCGGATGGTAGGAGAGGCTCAGGTAGTTGTTGGAGCCGAAGTTGATGAAGTCGCGCCCCTCGATCGTGAACCGGGGCGTCGACGCGCTCTCGACCGTCTTGTAGTACGGCCAGTAGCCGTGTTCCTGGGCCAGCCGGTACGGCTCGATACGGGGGAACCCGGCGAGCCGGTCGGCGAAGAAGCTCATGCCTGCCCGCTCTCGGCGCGGCGCGCCGGGCCGCTCGGGCCCCGCTCGCTTCTCCGCGGGATACCCGCTCGGCGACGCTCGCTCATGATCTCCCGATTCTACGGGAGGGCCGCGCCGCCCAGCGGTTCCTCGGCGGCCGTGAGATCGCCCGCCGACAGGGACCACACACCCGCGCCTGCCGGATCCTCGAGGACCTGGCGGAAGTGCTTGAGCGCGAACCAGGCCGACAGCCCGTCCTCGGTGCGCTCGTCGAAGGTCCAGCACACCCTCATGGTGCGCCGGCGGGCCGGGCCGCTCGTCGGCGACCCGGGCTCGAGCGTCGGGCGCCCGAGCGCGGCGAAGACCCCGCAGGTGCCGTACTCGTAGAGGTGGTGGAACCCGGCCGGCATCCCCATGCTGGCGAGGTTCCCGAAGAACGCCGACGCGAACATCGGGTCCTCCTCGATGTAGGACCGGGGCAGGAGGCCGAAGCGGTCGCCCACGTCGACGGCCTTGAGCGCGATCCGGCGGACGAAGCCCGGGAACTTCATGAGCAGCCCGAGCTCGCGGTCGACGTACTTCGGACCGCCGAAGCGGTCCTCGTGGAGCTGGGCCTGCATGCCCGACACCATGGCCTCGAACGTCTCGTCGGCGGGGAACCGCCGCTTCACGACCACGAACGGCGCGCCCTGCTGGAGCTTGCGCTTCACCGCGTACGAGAACCACACGTCGGGGCGCTGGTAGAGCCGGCCGCCGGCGACGAAGCGGTTCATCGTGGGGTAGCGGTACATGGTGTCGCGCAGGGCGTAGATCGCGACGTGGAAGACGTCGATCGGCGTCGCCGGGTGCGCGGCGTTGAACTCGCGGACGAAGTCGTCAGTCCTGCGGAGACTCACGTCGTAGTCGAAGTAGAAGGCCGACTCGTTGCGCCCCTTCATGATGTAGGGCATGACGCGCCGGTTCAGCGGAAGACCCTGGACGAGGTCGCCGTCGGGTCGGTTCCACCAGAACATGGCCCCGACCTTACCGTCTGGTCCCGTAGCCCTCCGGGAGGCGGACGACGCCCGTGGTCGTCGCGTAATAGACCTGCCACTGGTAGTAGCCGTCGTAGGCGCGGGGATCGGCGAGCATGATCCCGGCGTACGCCTCGACCGCGGCGACGTAGGCGTCGCTGTGGTTGTAGGCGAGCAGGGCGCGGCCCATGTCCGCAGGGCCGCCACTGGCGGCGAGGAGGCGGCCGGCGGCGAGGATCGCGTCGTGGTCGTCGTCGATGTCGCCGCCCCGGCCGTACGCGGCCCAGGTGCTCGGGAGGAACTGCATCGGTCCCTGCGCCCCGGCGCTGCTGTTGCCGTGGATCCGGCCCATCCGGGTCTCGACGAAGTGGATGGCGGCCAGGTACGCCCACGGGATCCCGGTCGCGTGCTGGGCCTCGTCGTAGTAGCCCCGGAGCACCTCGGCGGGCTTCGGTGTCAGGATCGTCCAGTCCGGCAGGCTCGCCTGCGGCGCCGTGATCCCGCCCAGCCCGAGACCGGCGGCGACGTTCGCCTGGACCACCGCCCGGAGGGGCGGGGCGACGCCGGCGACGACCTCGGGGACCCAGTCGGGGTGCGCGCCGAGCGTGCGGTACCCGAGCTGCTGCTCCCACCCCAGGGTGCGGAGCACCTCGGGACGGCGGTCGTCGCCGCGGAGGGCCGTCTCGACCCGGGCCAGCAGCCTCGCCGTAGCGGCCGCGTCCCGCGGGGCACGGAGCCGGTCGGGGTCCGAGACGGTGCGCAGCGTGGTGCTCGTCGGCGCGGGCCGGGTCGTCGCCGGCGCCGACGGCCGCCCCGCGGCGGCGCCGTCGCCACCACCCGAGCCGCAGCCCGCCGCGAGCGTCGCGAGCGCGGCGACGCCGAGTACGGCGAGCAGCCTCCGGCCACGCACCCGTGGAGCATGCCAGGGGCTCCGGGCGCGGGCGACCGCGGTCGCGTACCGTGCAGGGGACAGGAGCGGATGAGAGTGCTCGGGGAACTGCTGCGCGCGCCGGGAGTGGTCGAGGACTGGGCCTTCGGGTCGCGCGTCGGGTTCCTCGCGGTGCACGGCGGTCTCGAGCCGGGCACGGCCGAAGTGGCGTACGCGGCCGCGCAGCGGTCGGGGGCGTCGTACTACACGGTCTCGCAGCCCGACGAGCTGAAGTGGCACATCCCGACCCACCACATCGACCCGGCGGAGGCGCCGCGCCTGGCCGAGTTCCTGGAGCACGTCGAGGTCGTCGTCTCGGTCCACGGCTACTGGCGCGACGACCTCCACATGGCCGTGCTCGTCGGAGGCGCGAACCGCGGTCTCGCGGGCACGCTCGGTGCGTCGCTGCGGGCCGCGCTGCCCGACTACCGCATCGTCGACCGCCTCGATGCGATCCCGCCGAGCCTGCGCGGGATCCACCCCGCGAACCTCGTCAACCTGCCGCGGAGGGGAGGCGTCCAGCTCGAGCTGCCCCACCCGGTCCGGGCGATCGGCCCGTGGGGCCACGGCGACGCCGCCGAGCACTTCCGCGCCCACACGGACGCGCTGGTCGACACCCTCGCCGCGTTCGCCGCGCGCGTGGCCGCGTAGCGCCGGCCGTGGGTCGCCTCGCGCTCGTCGGGGGCCACAACCTGCTCGGCACGTCGTTCGCGCGCGATGCCCCGCACGAGCCCGTCGTCGTCGACGGCGTGACGGTCACCACGATCGACTGCGAGCGCTTCACCATGCTGCAGCGGCACGGATTCGGGCGATACGTGCCGCCCCACGAGATCGACCACGTGGCCCACATGCGCGCGCTCGCCGACCTGGGCTGCGACCGGGTCCTCGCGATCGGCTCCGTCGGATCGCTGCGGCTCGACCACCCGGTCGGTACCTTCGTCGCGGCCGACGACTTCGTCGCGCTGACCGCGCCGCCGCTCGCCGCGGTCCCCGGCATCGACGTGCACGGCCTGGCGTTCTTCGACCCCGCCTGGCGCGGACGGATCGTGACGACGTGGCGCGAGGCACGCGCCGAGCCCGAGCTCGTCGACGGCGGCGTGTACTGGCAGACGACCGGCCCGCGCTTCGAGACGCCGGCGGAGATCCGGCTGCTCGCGACGTTCGCCGACCTCGTGGGCATGACCATCGGGTCGGAGTGTGCGGCCGCGTGCCAGGTGGGCCTCGCGTACGCAGTCGTCTGCGTCGTCGACAACCTCGCCAACGGCCTGGGCGCGCAGCCCCTCACACGTGAGGAGTTCGACGCGGGGACCGCGTCGAACCGTGCGCGCCTCCTCGCCGCGCTCGACGCCGTCTTGCCGGAGCTCGCGTGAGCGACGCCTTGACGGTCACCGGCGCGAGGCTCGACGGCGCGGTCGTCGGGCTGCGCGCCGTCGACGGCGTGATCACGGAGGTCGGGCCCGCGGTCGACGCGCGGCCGGGCGACGAGGTCGTCGACGGATCCGGGCTCGCGCTCGTCCCGGGTCTCGTCAACGGGCACGGCCACGCGGCGATGACGCTGTTCCGCGGGTACGCCGGCGACCTCCCGCTCATGGAGTGGCTGCAGACGAAGATCTGGCCCGCCGAGGCGCGACTCGACGACGACGACGTCTACTGGGGCACGCGCCTGGCCTGCCTCGAGATGATCCGGAGCGGCACCGTCCGCTTCTGGGACATGTACTGGCGCCCCGTCGCCGTCGCGCGCGCCGTGGAGGACAGCGGTCTACGCGCCGCAGTCGGCATGCCGCTGATCGACGGCCTCGACCCCGAGCAGGGCAAGAAGATGTGCGCCGAGGCAGCTCGGGCGCTCGACGAGCTGGCCGGCTGCAGCGACCGGATCACCCCGTCGCTCACGCCGCATGGCATCTACACGGTCAGCGAACCGTCGCTGCACTGGGTCGCGCAGGAGGCGGCCGCGCGCGGTCTCCCGGTGCACATCCACTTCCTCGAGACCGAGGACGAGGTCACGGGCTGCGTCGCCCGCACGGGGGAGCAGCCGGCGGCGTACCTCGACCGGATCGGGCTGCTGAACCCGCACGTCGTGCTGGCGCACGGCTGCTACCTCGACGACGGCGCCTTCGCGCTCGTCGCCGAGCGGGGCGCGACGGTCGTCACCAACCCCGTCTCGAACCTGAAGCTCGCCGTCGGACGGATCTTCCCGCTCGCCAAGGCGCGCGCCGCCGGCGTCGCGGTCGGCCTCGGCACCGACGGCGCCGCATCCAACAACGGCCTCGACCTGCTGCAGGACGTCAAGTTCCTCGCGCTGGTCCAGAAGCACGCCGAGCGCGACCCCGCCGCCTGCCCGGCGAGCGACGCCTGGGCGATCGCCACCGGCGCCTGGGCGCCCGCCCTCGGCGGGACCAAGGGCATCGCCGTGGGCGAGCCCGCCGACTTCCTGCTCGTGTGTGCCGACGCCCCCGAGCTCGAACCAGGGCACCTGGTCGACAACCTCGTGTATGCCGCGTCGGGCGCCGTCGTCGACACCACCGTCGTCGCCGGCCGCGTCCTCATGCGCAACCGGAAGGTCGAGGGCGAGCAGGAGATCCGCGCCCGCGCCCTCGAGCGCGCCCGCCGTCTCGGCGTCGCGGGCTGAGGGAGGCAAGGACCTCCTCGACCCACCCGACCCGTTCAGGCCGCCAGGGTCATGGGTGGGTGGTCGGGGCCGCGTGGGGTCTTGGGGGCGCGGTCGGGTCGGTGGGGTGGGGTGGCGGTGACGTGTCCGTGGGGGTCGCGTTGGAGTTACCAGCCGCCTTCGTGGCGCGGACCGGCCGGGTCGACCCTCCGGGCACGCAACGACCGCGTCGCCGTCGTCAGCACCGGTCCGGACGCCACCGTGTCGAGCGTGCAGGCTCTCGATCCGGCGAGTGGTCGGGTGCTGTGGAAGCTCCGACGCGGGCGGCCGGACGATCGCGTCGGTCACCGCCTCACCGGGGCGGGTCCTGCTCGGGACGTCGGGGCCGGGGCAGTCGCCGCTCGGACCGTCGAGCGACGCGGTCCTCGAGGTGCTGAACGATCGCGACGGCAGCGTGCAGCGACGGATCCCGGTTCCCGACTCGCCGCCCGGCGTCGTCGCCGTCGCCGGTGACGTCGCGGTCGTCCACCGCTTCGGGCCTCCGACCGCCTTCGACCTCGTCACCGGCGCGCGTCTGTGGAGCGTCGACGGCACCGTCCTCCCCGTGGTCACCGCGGACGGCGTGCTCGTCGTCCCGCCCGGGTTCGGTCAGAAGGACTCGACGTGCTCGATCCACGGACCGCGGCCGTTCGGTCGAGGCACGACGACGTCGTCGTCGGCCCGGACACGGTGTACGGCGCGGGTGGTTGCGCGACGAGCTCCGCCGACTGATCGAAGACGTGACGCCCGGACTCGACCTCAGAAGCGACCCTGCGCGAAGACCAGCCGGACGCGCTCCTCGAAGTGCTCGAGGGGCAGGGTGTCGTAGTCGGGGTCGAAGGCGATCTGGTCCCACTGGTCGGCGAACTGCTCCGCCAGCGCGTACCACGGTTCGTCGCGGTACTGGTCGCGCGCGTTGGGGTCACCGCCGAAGTGGTGGTAGTAGTGCCGGCCCTGGAAGTCCTGGTGGGCCTTGATCACCTGGTACACCTCGTCGCGCACGTAGGGCTTGAGGATCTCGGCCGCGATCACGGGGTGGTTGGGGACGCTGATCGCCTTGCCGATGTCGTGGCAGAGCGACGCCACGACGAGCTCGTCGTCGGCGCCGGCCCGCTCGGCGAGCGTCGCCGTCTGCAGGCAGTGGGTCAACTGGTCGACGGCGAAGCCGTCGGTCACGTCCGAGAGCGAGCGCAGCAGCCCGAGCACGCGCTCGGCGACGCGGCCCTGGTTGGCGGCGGTCTCGGCCCCGATGACGGCCCACTCCTCGGCGGTCGACTGGTCCATCCGGGTGAACGGGCGGCGGGTCTCGGTCGTCTGCGTCATACCGACAGTGTCCCACCTCCGGCGGCCCTCCGGTAGCGTTGCGAGCCATGGACGTGGCGGCACTGGGCGACATCGAACTGACGGACTCGACCGGCACGGCGAGACGGCTCGGCGACTTCTGGGCCGAGCGGCCGGTCGTGCTGGTCTTCCTGCGCCACTTCGGCTGACTGTTCTGCCGCGAGCACGTCGCGCAGTTGCGTGACCGCTACGACGAGATCACGGGCCGGGGCGCGGAGATCGTCGCGATCGGGACGGGCAACGTCGGCTACGCGAAGTCGTTCGTCGACGACGAGCACGTGCCGTTCCCGGTGCTGGTGGACGACAAGGCGCGGGCGGCGCGCGCGGCGTCGATCCCGTCGATGAACTTCTTCGCGCTGGTCTTCAACCGCAACAGCCGGCACGCCATGCCTCGGGCGCGCGCCGGGGGCCACCGCATCCACCGCGCCGGGCGGCGCGTCACACAGCTGGGCGCGACGTTCGTCGTCGGGCCCGGCGCGACCATCCGCTACGAGCACGTCGACGCCGACTCCTCCGACCACGCGCCACTCGACGAGGTGCTCGCCGCCCTCCCGGAGCGGGCTCCGAGCTGACCCGGGGCGGGCGCGCGCCAGTCTGCGAAGCTTGGACCCGTGCGCGACGTGAGGGTGCCCGGGCTCGACGGCGACGTCGAGATCGTGCGTGACGAATGGGGGATCCCGCACGTCCGTGCCGGCACTGCGCACGATGCCGTGTTCGGCCAGGGCTGGGTGCAGGCCGAGGATCGCCTCGGCCAGCTCGAGTACGACCGCCGCCGCGCCTACGGGAGGTGGGCCGAGGTCGCAGGCCGCCCCGCGGTGAGCTTCGACGTGTTCGCGCGCCGGTGCGGCCTTGCCGCGGCCGCCCGCCACGAGTACGACGCGCTCGACGGCGACGCGCGGGCCGTCCTCGACGCGTTCGCGGCGGGTGTGAACGCGTGGCTCGCCGCGGATCGGCCGTCGCCGACCGACCTCGCCCTGGCCGGCTTGCGACCCGAGCCGTGGCAGCCGTGGGACTGCTGCGCCGTGTTCCTCGTGCGCCACGTCGTGTTCGCCAACTGGCAGAAGAAGCTGTGGCGGGGCCGGCTCGCTGCGATCGTCGGCGCCGACCTCGCCGTGCGCATCGAGGGTCTCGACGCGCGCGCACACCCGTTGATCGTGCCGCCCGGTGCGTGGGCCCGGCCCACGCCCGCCGACCCCGACGAGCTCGAACCCGTGCTGGCGGCGATGGCGGGCGTCGCCGAGGCCGCGCCGGGCTCGAACGCCTGGGCGCTGCACGGTTCGCGCACCGCCGGCGGCCTTCCCCTCGTCGCCGGCGACCCGCACCGCTTCGTCGAGACGCCGGGCGTCTACGCGCAGGGTCACCTCGCGTGCGACGACTTCGACGCGATCGGCCTGTCGTTCGTCGGCGTCCCCGGCTTCCCACACTTCGGCCACAACGAGCGGGTCGCCTGGTGCGTGACCAACGCCCAGGCCGACTACCAGGACCTCTTCGTCGAGCGGTTCGCCCCCGACGATCCGACCCGTTCCGAGTTCGAGGGGGGCTGGCGTGACGTCGTGCACCGCCGCGAGCTCGTCGATCTGCGCGACGGCGATCCGGTGGAGGTCGACTGCTACGAGACCCACCACGGGCCCGTCGTGTTCGGCGACCCGCTGAGCGGGTGCGCGATGGCGATGCGTTCCACCGCGCTCGCCGAACCGAGCAGCGGGCTGGCCGTCGTGGTGCCGATGCTGCGCGCCCGCTCGGTCGACGAGCTCGACGGCGTGATGCGCGCCTGGGTCGACCCGGTCAACAACCTCGTCAGCGCCGACGTCGACGGCCACATCGCGTACCGCACGGTCGGGCGCATCCCGGTGCGCTCGCGCGCGAACGCGTGGGGTCCCGTGCCCGGTTGGACGGGTGAGCACGAATGGGACGGCGTCGTCGCGTACGACGAGCTGCCCCACGCCGTCGACCCGCCGCTCGGCGCGATCGTCACCGCGAACCAGCGCATCGTCGGCCCCGAGTACCCGCACTACCTCGGGCTCGACTACGCGCGCCCCGACCGCGCGACCCGCGTCGGCGAGCGGCTCGCGCCGTTGCAGGCGGCGACCGTCGACGACATGGCGGCCGTCCACCGCGACCGCCGCTCGCTCGGCGCCGACGTCTGGGTCGAACGGCTCGTCACCCTCGACCCCGGCGACCCGTTCGAGCGGGCGGCGCTCGACGAGCTCAGCACGTGGGACCGGGAGATGGACGCCGGCTCGGCGGGCGCGGCGATCTACGCGGTGGTGCGCGACGCGGCGTGCAAGGTCGTCGCGCACCACCCGTCGCTGGCGCCGCTGCGGGCCCCGTACCCCGACGAGCCGCCCGGTACGTACCAGCCGCTCGAGCTCCGCCTGTGGGTCGCGCTCCCGCACCTGCTGGCAGCCGACGACGCCGTGCTCCTCCCGCACGGGCGCACGTGGCCAGAGGTGCTCGCCGAGGCGCTCGCGCAGGGGGTCGCCATCCTGCGGAGCGCCCAGGGCGACGACGTGGCCGCCTGGCGGTGGGGTGCACTGCACCGGTCGGCGCCGACGCACCCGCTCTCCGCCGCCCACCCGGAGTGGAACGGCCGCCTCGACCCGCCCGCGGTCGAGATGGGCGGGGAGTGGGACACCGTGTTCTCGACCGCGCACGCGGCCGGTCACGGGTTCGGCGTCACGAGCGGGTCCGTCGCCCGCTACGTCTTCGACCTGTCGGACTGGGACGCCAGCCGCTGGATCGTGCCGTGCGGCGCGTCGGGCGACCCCGACTCACCTCACTTCGCCGATCAGCGCGACCGCTGGGCGGCCGGCGAGCTCGTACCGATGCACTACACCCGCGCCGCGGTCGACGCGTCCGCGGAATCGACCGTCCACCTCCACGTTCTCTGAACGATGCGCTGCGCATACCGAAGCGACCCGTTCAGAGAACGGTGGCGCCCGCGGTCAGGTCCGACCGAGCACGGCGCGGCCGCGGGAGTAGAAGTCGAGCGCGGTTCCGACGGGGTCGGCGCTCGCCGCGAGCTCCGCATAGGGCAGGCTCGCGCCGGCGAAGACGGTGTCGTTCCAGAACGGGTCGTCGCCCACGTCGGCCCAGTGCGTCACGTACAGGTAGGGCTCCGGGTGCGTGTCGTCTCCGGGTGACGCGCCGAACGTGCCGCGGGCGCCCCGAGCCTCTGCGCCCAGGTCGACGGCGAGGTCGAAGTGCTCGGGCCACAGCTGGACGGCCGACGCGCCGTCGTCCGCGGGCGCCCCGGCCCGCAGCTGCTCGAGGGCCGCGTCGGCGAGCTCGTACCAGGCGCCGAGCTGCTCGGCCGCCGCCTCGTCGACCGTGAGTGGCGCGTCGGGGTCGAGCGGCGTGTTGGGTGTGTAGACGTCCGCCGGTGCACCGGGTTCGACGCCGACGGTCCTCGCCGCCTCGGCGACGGTCGTGATCGGGACCGACCACGGCTCCTCGTCGCGCACCACGATCAGCGCGACGCCCTCCACGCGAACCTGCTCCTCGGCGCCGGCGGCGTTGGTGTACGGGGGCGTCCCGAACCCGCCGGGCGCGGCCCGGAGCCCGATCCGCCCCGTCGCCCGGTAACGCGCCGGCGCCAGCACGTGCTCGGCGAGGCGGTGCCACGCGTCACGTGTCGCGTGGAACGCGCCGAGGTCGACGATCGGTCCGAGCGGGAGACCAGGCATGCCGGCTCAACCGTCGAGGAAGTCGGCGATCAGCGCGGCGAGCTCGACCGGCTTGTCGCCCTGCACGCTGTGCCCGGCGCCCTCGACGTGCTCGACGCGAGCGGTGGGCTGGCGGCGCAGCAGCTCGGCTTCGTCGGCGTCGTCGACCACCGTGCCCTTGGCCATGCCGCGCACGAGCATGATCGGCACCTTGATCGCCTCCAGGTCGTCCCACAGGCTCTCGAAGTCGGCCGGGACGTCGAGGTCGGGGTTCTCGGCGAGCCGGGGGCGCTGGTAGCGCCAGACCCAGCGGCCGTCGTCACGCCGGACGGCGTTGTGCAGGATGCCGCGTCGCAGCGACGAGACGGTGCGCGTCGGGTTGAACTGGACGGTCCGTTCGAGGATCTCGTCGAAGCTCTCGAAGCTCTCGGGTCCGGAGATGAACTGCGCGATCGGCGCGGCCTTGTCGCGGTCGACCCCGGGCGTGACGTCCACCAGCGTGACCCTGCGCACGAGCTCGGGCGCTTCGTTCGTCAGCGCGATGGTCGTGAGCCCGCCGAGCGACATGCCGACGACCATGCGGGCGTCGGGCGCGAGCTCGCGGATCGCGATCGCGGCGTCGACGGCGTTGTCGCGCGGCGAGAACGGCCCTTCGGGCCGGTGGTCGGAGTGCCCGTGCCCGGGCAGGTCGAGCGCGACCAGCGGGCGGTCGAGCGCGAGCGCGACGGTGTCCCAGGTGTGCGCGTTCTGCGCGCCGCCGTGGATCAGGACGAGCTCGGCCGGTTCGTCACCCCAGACCAGCGCGCTGAGGCGCCGGCCGTCGGGCGTCACCTCGACCGATTCGCGCCGCACTTTGGGGGGCCCGTTCCACGCCAGGCCGAACTCCTGGGCGTTCTCGTGGAACAGCCCGAACTCGTCGTAGTCGACCATGCGCCGGACAGTAGTTCGCGGGAGGCGACCGCCCGCACGGCAGGTACCCGGCCGTGCAGCGAGCCGACGTCCTCGCCGACGGGCGAGGTGTCTAGGTCGTGGCGATCTGGTCCTCGTCGAGGTCGCCGAAGTCGGCGAGCGGCGTGGTTGCCCCGGCGCGGCCGGCCGCCCGCACCTTCTCGGCCTGGTAGCAGGTGAGCAGCACGAAGACGAGCATCAGACCGAGGCTCAGGTCGGTCTTGACGCCCTTCGAGATCGAACCGGCGAACACGTTCGTGAACTCGAAGAAGACCACCGCCATCAGGAGGTTGTGCACGAGCTTGCCGGTGAGCAACGGCGTGGCGACCTTCTTCCAGCTGTAGTCGATCATCGCCAGGGGGATGATCACCGTGTCGTCGGGGAGAACGGTCGCCGCGACGGTGAAGATCGCCAGCCACGTGTGCCGGGGGCGCGCCTCGGCGTTGCGGTCGACCCACTGGTACAGCCGGCTGCCGGCGAGGTCGGGGACGCGGTCGAGGAGCTTGTCGGCGACGGCGTACGAGATCAGCGCGCCGATCCCCGAGCCGACGCCGGCCGCGAGCCCGAGCTCGAGCATGTGGGCGAGGCTGTCGCCCTGGATGGCCGCCGCCAGGACCGGCAACGTGTAGGGGATCTGGACGATCAGCGACAGGTTGGCGATCAACGCGATCAGGAAGATGCCGGCGAAGCCGAACTTGGCGCCCTGGTCCATCAGGTTGTCGACGGTCCCGTTCACGCCCGCGAACGCGTCGGTGCGGGCGAGCGCGACGAGGGTGCCGACGAGGACGACCGTGAGCACGAGGTACTTCGCCTCGAGCCGGTGGCGCCCCCAGAATCCCATTCCCGTCCCCGTGTCGGGCCTAGCAGTAGCTCGCGACCCACTCGGGGTCGCGCACCAGGCGGCTCGTCCAAGCGTCGAAGAACCGGTAGCAGGCAGTGTAGGTGAAACGCCCGAACGTCCACGCCGGCGCAACCATGGGGACGGTGGACGGCAGGTCGTGGGCGACGACGGCTTCGAGCTGGCGGATCAGCGCCGGATCGTCGGTGAAGACGTTGAGCTCCTTCTGGGTGCGGCTCTCGAGCTCGAACATGTTGAACGAGCCGAACGTCGCGCGGCGCCCGTCGACGATCGCGAACTTGGCGTGCAACATGCCGCCGGTGTCCCGGTAGCCGCGGAGCGCGATGTTCGGGTGCTGGAACCGGCCGAGCGTCTGCCGTCGCCACAGCCGGACGATGCCGCGGTTGGCGCGGAAGGGCACGATCAGCGTGACCCGCACGCCCCGGTCGGCGGCACCGACGATCGCGCGCTCGAGGCGGTCACCGAGCAGGTAGGGCGACTCGATCACGAGCGTCTCGCGGGCGCCGTCGATCATGCGCAGCAGCTCGGCGAGGATCGATTCACGGCGGGCGTCGTGGTTGACGACCGACGTGCCCGACGGAGCAGCCACCGGGAGCGCGACGGTCGGCCCGCTCCAGCTCGACCGGTAGTCGGCGGCGAGGGCGGCGACCACCGGGCCCTCGACGCGCACCATCAGGTCGTGCCAGAGGAAGTTGTGATCGGAGACGTTGATGCCGCCCACGTACGCGACCCGGTCGTCGAGGATCACGAGCTTCTTGTGGTCGCGGTACAAGAGGAAGCGGCCCAAGGCACCGGGAGGTGCCGTCCGGCGCACGCCCACGCCGTGGGCGCGGAGCCGGTCGAAGAGAGCGTGCGTCCGGTCCCGTTCCCGGCGAATCGCGCGCAGCCGGTGTACGAGCAACGGGTGGAAGTCGCTCAGGACGACGTCGCTGTAGTGGTCGACGGTCAGGCGCACGTCCAGACCGCGGTCCGCCGCCTCGATCAGCAGTCGACCGAACGCCTCGCCGCTGTCGTCGCCCTCGAACGTCGAGAATTGCACGTGGACCGACGCCGTCGCGAGCGCGACGTCGGCCGCGAGCGCGTTCAGGAACGCCTCGGCACCGACGAGCACGCGGAACGAGTCGGCGCTCCGCGGACCGGGGCCGCCCGGTGCAGCGGCCGACGCGCCGCCGAGCACGGTCAGGGCGCGAGCCCGGCGCAGGCGCGCAGGCCGTCCCACGCCGCGACCGCCCGGTCGGCCGCGGGCCCACCGAGCGGCGTCGGGACCCCGCCCTGGATGCGCGCCGGCACCCATTGCGAACCGTCGGTGTCGCGGCCCGTGACGGTCAGGAGGAGCACGCCCGAGTCACCGCTCACGCCGGCCTCGTTGTACCAGATGAAGTTGCCGAGCCCGTAGTCCACGAAACCGGTCCCGAGATGGCCGGCGCCCTCCTGCCGGTGTGAGTGGCTGCCGACGACGACGTCGGCACCGGCGTCGATCAACCGCTGCGCGGTGGCGCGCGGGCCGGCGCCGGGGCACGTGTCGCCCTCGACGCCCCAGTGCAGGTAGACGACGATCGTGTCCGAGTCCGCCCGCGCGGCCTGGATGGCGGCGACGAGCGCGGTCGGGTCGCGGGCGTCGGCGACTCCGCCCTGCGTGGCGGTGGCGACCTGCCCGTCGATGACCTGCGAGGCGCCGAAGATCGTGATGCGCTGGCCCTTGACCACGGTGCGGTAGGGCGTGAGCGCCTGGTCGAGGTCGGCCCCGATGCCGACCACGGGGAACTGCGACGTCTTGATCGCGGCGAGCGTCTGGTCGAGTCCGGCCTGGCCGTAGTCGGTGCCGTGGTTGTTGGCCATCGTGACGACGTCGACGCCCGCGCCGCGCAGTGCCGAGAACGCGGCAATGGGCGCGTGGAACACGTACTGCTTCACGAGCGGCGTGCCCGTCTCCGCGACGGACGTCTCGAGGTTGACCATGGCGAGGTCGGCACCCGACAACACGGGCGCGATCGGTGCGAGGAACCCGCCGTTCGGGTCGGCCAGGACCTTCGCGCGCAGACCTGCCTCGAAGTGGGTGTCGCCGGCGAACGCGAACGTGACCGGCTGCCCCGAGCCGCGGCGCGGATCGTGCGGTGCCGTCGTGGTCGTCGGCGGCAGGGTCGTCGTCGTGGTCGTCGTGGACGTCGACCGCACGTGGATGCGCGGTGACGCGCTCGCACCGCTCCTGCCGTCGTGGACGACGAGGTAACCGCCCGCCGCGGCACCCGACAGCACCACGACGACGACCCCCGTGAACGCGACACGGCGCCGGACCCGCCGGCGACGATGGTGGCGGCGGGCGGCGCGTCCCGAGGGCCCGGGCGGGGTCGCATCCATGGAAACCGGACAATCTAGTTCCTACCGCGCCGAACGGCGGTTCGGCCGGGCGCGCCCGGGTTGCCTACGCTGCCTCGCGTGCGGCCCTCCCGCCGACTCCCGCTCCGCCCGCCCCGCCTCACCCCGACGGCCTACCGCCGGATCACCTTTGTCGCGGGTGTCCTGCTCGCGACCATCATCGTCACCGGCGGGGCCGTCCGGTTGACGCAGTCGGGGCTGGGCTGCTCCGACTGGCCCAACTGCTCGCCCGGGCACCTCGTTCCGCACGGCGCGTCCGACGTCCACGGCTGGGTGGAGTACACGAACCGCCTGTTCACGGGTGCGGTGTCGATCGCGGTCATCGTCGCCGTGCTCGGGTCGTTGGCACGCGTCCCGCGCCGTCGCGATCTCGTCTGGCTCTCCGTCGGCCTCGTGGTCGGCGTGCTCGCCCAGATCGTGCTCGGCGCGCTCGCGGTGGCGTTCGACCTCGCCCCGCCGTTCGTGATGGCGCATTTCCTGCTCTCTCTGGCGCTGCTCACGAACGCGATCGTGCTGCACAAACGGGCGGGGGAGTCGGACGCGCGCGCCCGGCCGCAGGTGCGCCCGCCGGTGCGGTTGCTCGGGCGCGCGCTGCTCGTCACCGCCGCGTGCGTCGTGATCAGCGGCACGGTCGTGACCTCGACGGGTCCGCACGGCGGCGACGCGAAGGCGAAGCGCTTCGACCTGTACCTCCCGCACGTCGCACGCGTGCACGGCTCGTTCGTCGTCCTGTTCCTCGGCCTCACGTTGCTGACGCTCTGGTTCCTCCGGCGGACGCGCGCGCCGTTCGAGACGGTCCAACGGCTCGGCGTGCTGTTCGCGGTCTCCGTCGCGCAGGGTGCGATCGGTTACATCCAGTACTTCAACGGCATCCCCGCGTTGCTCGTCGGCTTCCACATCGCGGGTGCGACCGCGGTGTGGGCGGCCACCGTGCACTTCTACCTGGGCCTGTTCACTCGTCCCGCCGAGGCGGTCGTCCCCGGATCCGAGGCGCCCGGCGGCGCGGCCCGCGAGACGCTCGCACCGACACCTACACCCGCCTGACCCCGCCTGACCCCGCCCGCGCTCGTCAGGCGCGGAAGGACTGGATGGGGTTGTGGCGCGTCATCGCGGAGCCGGGGGCGCCGTTGAGCATCTGCGCCCGCAGGTTGCGCCGGTGGAGCAGCCGGATCAGCGCCTCGTCGTGCCGGCCGGAGTCGGCGTCCGCGAGCACGAACTGCTCGAGCTCGGCTTCTCCGTCGAGCCAGCTCTCGGGACGGTGACCGAGCAGCTCGTGCAGGTCGTCGAGGTCGGCCTGCTCGACCGCGTCGCCGATCTCGTTGTAGCGGTCGAGGTGACCGGCAACCCGGAACGCCATGCGGATCTGGTAGCGGACGAAGTCGTCGTCGCTCCGGATCGTGCGCAACGAGCGCACGAGGTGCCGATGCGTGTTCGACACCTGGTTCGTGCGCGCGGGCGGCTCCTCGACCGTCGGGAGCTCGAGGTCCAGGTACTCGGCGAGCGCCTCGGTCGTGTAGAGGTTCGTCTCGTTGCACCACTGCAGGTAGGTCATGTAGTCGGTGTCGGCGTCGGGGTGGCGCAGCCGGTCGGAGAAGATGAGCGAGTTCGTCAGGGTGAACGCGATGTGGTGGAGCTGGACGGCGTCGAGATCGACGGGCTCACCGGTGAGCTCCGCGTAGCGGTCGTAGAGCTTGGCGAAGTCCCCGTAGGGGAGGATGCTGTCGCGCATCCGCCACCCGGCGAGGTCCATCATCGGGTCGCCGAGGTGGCCGAGCTCGAGGTCGAGGACGGCGACGAGGTGGCCGTCGGAGTGGTGGAACTGCCCCGAGTCCCACACGACCGCGCACTCGCGGCCGCGGCTCTGCGGCGGGTGGCGGCGGAGCCAGCCGAGCGCGAACTCCATCAGCGGGTCGGGCCGGTGCTTCTGCTTCCGGTAGATGCGCTCGTAGCGCTGCATGCCGACGAGACCGGACTCGTCGGGGTGGGGCGCGCGCTCGATGCCCGCGGCGACGAAGGGGGCGAGGTCGAGCGAGTGGATGCGGGCGAGGGCCTGCACGTACTCGTCGACGACGGTGTCGCGCTCGGCGTCGGGAACACCGTCGAAGTCGGGGCGGCCGGGCGCCCGGTCGACGACGTAGGCCCGCACGCCGTCGATCCACCCGTACACCTTCGGCACGGGGATGCCCTGCTCGTGCAGGACGCGCGCGAAGCGCATCTCGTGCTCGAGGGGGAAGACGAGCTCGACATCGGTCCGGTCGCCACGCACGCACAGCTCGAGCGTCTCGCCGTCACGTTCGACGTCCGCGAACCACACCGGACGCCAGCGGGGCTGACGGCGGATCGCGGTGACGGTGCCGCCGAGCTCGGTGGTCAGCCAGCCGACAATCGTGTCGGTCTCGGGTGCTGCGGCCGACGGGTCGGCGATCGCCACGGCGGTTCCCCTCTCGTGCTGCCCGTGCGCGAGCAGGGTACGCGGCGAGCCGGGCCCGTGTGACAGGCTCCGCGCCCATGACCGACGCCGACCACGCGAGCACCGCAGCCGACGGGGAGCCGAGTCTTCTGTACGAGCGGCGGGGCCCGACGGTCGTCCTCACGATGAACCGGCCCGAGCGGCGCAACGCCCTGTCGCTCGACATGCTCGTCCGCCTCGCCGACGCGTGGGAGGCGGTCGACGGCGACGACACCGTCCGCGCCGCGATCCTCACGGGCGCCGGTGGCGCGTACTGCGTCGGGGGCGACCTCGCCGCGGGCTGGATGGCCGGGAACCGGGCCTCCGAGCCGACCGAACACGAGCAGCGGGCGCTGGCCGACATGGCGATCGTCGGCTGCGGGCTCCTGCTGACCCAGTGGCTGCGCACGCCGTTGATCGCGGCCGTCAACGGCGACTGCCTCGGCGGCGGCTGCGAGATGCTCCAGCAGACCGACATCCGCGTCGCCGAGGAGCAGGCCCGCTTCGGGGTCCCCGAGGCGCGCCGGGGGCTGATCGCGGGAGCCGGCTCGACCATGCGGCTCAAGCGGCAGATCCCCTACGCCGTCGCGATGGAGATGCTCCTGACCGGCCGCATCCTCGACGCCGAGGAGGCCCTGCGCTGGGGTCTCGTCACCCACGTCGTGCCCGAGGGCGAGGGCCTCGCCAAGGCGCTCGAGATCGCGGAGGTGATCGCGGCGAACGGCCCCCTATCCGTCGCGGCGTCGAAGGCGTCCGCGATCGAGACCGGGTGGCTCCCCGAGTCCGAGGCCCGGCCCATCGAGGCCGCCTACTCGTCACGGGTGACACGCAGCCGCGACGCCCAGGAGGGTATGAAGGCCTTCGTCGAGAAGCGCGCCCCCAGGTTCACGGGCACCTGAGCCGCGCTCACGGGCCGAGGTCGCGGCGGAGCGTCGCCCTGCCGCCGCTCGCCGCGATCGCGGTCGTGATCCGGGCCGCGGCGGCGCGGTCGTCCTTGAGGTACCGGTCCCAGAAGTCCGCGGTGGTCGCGTAGACGAGCGGCGCCTCCGGGCCGGGCGGCACCTCGAACGGCGGCGAGTGCTGCGAGCCGTTCAACGTGACGAACCACTTCGGCGGCGCGAGCTCGGGATAGGCCTCGACGCTGTTGTGGTAGCCGGGGTCGGCGTCACCCTGGACGAGCATCACGGGCGCACGGTTCTTCTCGTACCGTTCGTCGGGGAAGTCGCGCCGCACCGCGGCGAGCAGGATCGCCGCCGACACGCGGCGGTCGCGACAGCACGTGTTCGACACCAGGCCGTACACGGCGAGGCCGCCCAGCGACATGCCGGCGGCCCCGACGTGACGGCCGTCGACGAGGCCCCGCAACGGCGACGCGCCGGCCGCGCCGCTCATCGCGAGCATGCGGTCGACCACGAAGCGCATGTCGGCGGCCTGCGCGACGGACTCCGATCGTTGCGGGTTCCCGTTGCGATCCTTGCTCGTGGTCGGGAACGTGGGCGCCGCCACCACGTAGCCGGCGTCGGCCCACGACCCGAGCAGCGCCGCGAGCGAGCTCGGGTCGTTGTCGCGGCCGTGCGCGACCACGAGCAGCGGGAACGGGCCCGTCCCCGCGGCCGGGATCCGGACGACGGTCGGGAGCGAGCGGCAGGGCAGCGCGGGCCGGTGCGGGATGGCGGGCGTCGACCGCCGCCGGTCGACGAGGGTCACGGTGAAGCGGAGGACGGTGTCCGAGGCGCCGACCGGCTCGGCGACGGGCGCCGTGGGGCCCGGCGCACGGCACGCGGCCGGCCGCGTCCGCCGGACCGCCCCGCCCGGGGTCGCGAACGCGGCGCCGGCGACGCCGAGCGCCACGACCAGAGCCACAAGGCGCGGGGCGCGCCGGCAGGTCGTCGTCGGGGCCCTGCCACCGCTTCGGCGCACCTCGGTCTCCCGTCGGGTCGGCTCGCGCCCGCGGGCCGCGATGGTGCCGAACCGGGCCGGTCGCGTCCAGGCGCGGTCTGCGGCGGGACTTTCGCCCCTGGGAAGCCCGGGCCGGCGTGGGGTACGTGTTGGTCGTGCACCCGCGGCGCTGGAGGTCCCGATGAAGGCGATCGTCGTCTACGAGTCGATGTACGGCAACACCCATCTGATCGCCGACGCGATCGCGACCGGTCTGCGAACCGCCGCCGACGACGTCGTCGACGTCGTCCCCGTCGACCGCGCCGACCCGGACGCCCTCGCGGGCGCCGACCTGCTCGTCGTCGGCGGCCCGACGCACGCGCACGGGATGACGTGGCCGAGCACGCGCCGCGCCGCGCTCGAGGCGGCGAACAAGCCGGGCAGCGACCTCGAGGTCGACCCCGACGCCGAGGGCCCCGGCCTGCGTGACTGGTTCGACCGGCTCGACCACCTGTCGGGCCGGGCCGCCGCGTTCGACACTCGGATCGACGCGCCGCCCGCCTTCACCGGCCGGGCGTCGAAGGGCATCGCGAAGCGGCTCCGCCGGCACGGCTGCACCCTCGTCGCCGAGCCGACGAGCTTCCTCGTCACCAAGGAGAACCACCTCGTGCCCGACGAGGCCGCGCACGCGCGCGACTGGGGTTCGAGGCTCCACGACGCGCTCGCCGCGACCGGCTGAACCGGCCCGCCGCGCCGGCCGAGCGTGAGCGGCGGCTCAGGCCGGTCGACGATCCCGGCCGCGTGGTGCGAACGCGCCCGACGCCCGAGACCCGGGTTCCGTGCTCGAGATCTTTCCCCCGTCGGCGGCCCCGGCGAGGGCGCGGGGTCGGGTGTGACAGGCTCGGCGCATGAGAGAGCGTCGCGGAACGGATGTCGCGCGGAGCAGCGAACGGGGCCCGAGCGGCCCGGCGCCGAGCGCCGAGAGCGGGCGATGATGCAGGTGCACCTGGTCGACGGCACCTACGAGCTGTTCCGCCATTTCTTCGCGCTGCCCGAGCACCTCGACCCCGACGGGACGGACGTGGCCGCGCTGCGCGGCGTCGTCGGGTCCGTCCTCGGGCTGCTGGAGGAGGGCGCCACGCACGTCGGCGTCGCGACCGACCACGTGATCGAGTCGTTCCGCAACGAGCTGTGGGACGGCTACAAGACGGGCGCGGGGGTGGATCCCGTCCTCCTCGCGCAGTTCGAGCCGCTCGAGGACGCGCTGCGGGCGCTCGGCGTGGCCGTCTGGGCCGAGGTCGAGCTCGAGGCCGACGACGCGCTCGCCTCGGCCGTCGCGGTGGCGGAGGCGGACCCGCGAGTCGAGCGGATCCTGATCTGCACGCCCGACAAGGACCTCGGGCAGTGCGTCCGCGACCCGGTCGTCGCCCAGCTCGACCGCCGCCAGGGCAAGCTGATCGACGAGGCGGGCGTGCGGGCGAAGTTCGGGGTCGGACCCCGCTCGATCCCCGACTGGCTCGCGCTCGTCGGCGACAGCGCCGACGGCTTCCCCGGGTTGCCGGGATGGGGTGCGAAGTCGGCGGCCGCCGTCCTGGCGCGCTACGAGCGCATCGAGGACATCCCCGAGTCCGGGCGCGAGTGGGACGTCGAGGTGCGGGGCGCCGCCAAGCTCGCCGCGACACTGGCCGAACAGCGCGAGCGGGCCGAGCTGTTCAAGGTGCTCGCGACGCTTCGCACCGACGCCGACGTCGGGACGGTCGACGACTGGCGGTGGACCGGCGCACGACCCGAGTTCGGGGCGTGGGCGGAACGGGTCGGCTCGCCGAACCTCGCCCGGCGCGCCGAGAAGCTCGCCGCCGCCCGGAGCTGAGCCGGAGCGACGCTCTCGCTCAGAGGGTCGTCTTGAACTGCGGGAGCCAGTCGGCGGTGGCCGCGAGCAGCTCGCGCGTCATCGCGACGACGTGCTCGTAGGGGAGCCGGCCGGCCATCGGGTCGGCGAGCATCGCGCCCAGCACCCGCGTCGGGTCGCCGGTGAGCGCGGCCTCGACGGTCATCTCCTCCGCGGACGCGACCCGACGGAGGTACTCGCCCATCACCGACGGGACCAGCACCTCGTCCCGTGGGCGTACGACGCCGTCCTCCGCGAGCCCGATGCACTCCACGACGACGCCGGTCTCGAGGTTCCGTACCTGCCCGGTGTTGGGGAGGTTGACGGGCAGCGGCTGGGGCCGCCCGGTGAGCAGCGAATCGAGGAGGGGCGCGACGAGCTCCCCCGACGGGAGCCGCGGCACCTCGGACGCAGCCAGCAGCTCCGACACCGCCGCGTCGTCCGCGACCTTGTCGGCCCGGTGCCCGGCGAGGCCGTAGTGGTGGACGGCCCAGTCGCGCCCGAAGTCGGACGCGTCGGTCACGAAGCCCGGGAAGAACTCGGCGACGTGCGTGTCCGACGACCCCGGCAGCACGCCGAAGCGACGGAACAGCTCGAGCTT
>DASRHL010000122.1:0-2549 GCA_035650535.1 Acidimicrobiia bacterium | reverse complement strand
ACCCGGCCGGCGGCTCGGGCGCAGGAAGGCCGCGCACGGCGGCGCGCGTCTCGCGGACCTCGCGCAGGATCGTCGCCCACGAGGACGACGCGGCGACGCGCTCCTCGACGGCCGCGCGCTCCGCGGGCGCGAGCTCGCCGTCGAGATACGCGGAGATCAGGTCCTCGGGGAGCCCGGGGTCGCGCCCGCTGGTCGTCACGACCACGCCCCCTCGAGCGCGGCCCGCAGCAGCCGGCGCCCGCGGTGGATCCGCGATCGCACCGTCCCGACCGGCACGCCGGTGGCACGCCCGATCGCCTCGTACGGCAGGTCCGCGACGTCGCACAGCACGACCGCCACGCGGAACTCCTCGGGGAGCGCGGCGAGGGCGTCCTGGACCTCCTGCGACAACTCGGTGCTCGCCTCGTCCGCACCGGGCGCGCCCGGCAGGACGCGGTCGGGATCATCGGGCAACGAATCGGTCGGTCGGCGCCGCCTCCGCCGGACCTCGTCGAGGAAGACGTTCGTGACGATCCGGGCCAACCAACCCTCCAGCGATCCCGGCTGATAGCGCTCCAAGCCCTTGCGGACCCGCAGGAGGGACTCCTGCACGACGTCCGCGGCGTCGTCCGCATTTCCCGTCAGGCGGTACGCGACCGTGTACATGAACCGCCCGTGGTCGCGGGCGATCTCGTCCCAGGTCGGAACACCGTCGGACGACACGACAACGTCAGGGGGCGACGGCCGGTTCCCGCGGCCGGCGGGCCGCGGCGGCGGAAGGGGCGACCCGATCGGCCGCTACTTGGCCTTGTCGTCGTCGGCGTCGTGGGCGCCGTCTTCGACGCCCTTCTTGAACTCCTTCGACGCCTGGCCGAGCGAGCGGGCCAGCTTCGGCAGGCGGGTGCTGCCGAACAGCAACAGGACGACGGCGAGGATGATGAGGAGCTCGGGAACCCCGATGTCCATGACAGACCTTTCCGAGGGGATCCGACGAGGTTACCGCCGCGCCCCGCTCGTCGCCCTGATGAAAGCAGTGACGCCGGCCATCGCGGCCGCGGCGGCGAGCGGGTCCAGGTCGTCGACGGACGCGACGTGGAACGGCACCGCACCCGGACCGACGATGACCGTCTCGACCCCGAGCGACTCCCACGTCGCGAGCTGCTCGGCGACCTGCTCGACGGTCCCGACGAGGCGACCCGTCCGCCAGTCGTCGAGGGTCACGCCGTCGAGCACGCCGGCAGGCGTCGCCGAATGCAGCCGGTCGAAGCGTGCGCCGAGGTCGGCGGCGTCCTCCCCGCAGAGCGCGTACAGGCCGAGCGAGCGCCACACCGTGGCCGGGTCGCGACCCACGCCGTCGCAGGCCCGTTCGAGCACGGCGAGCCGCTCGCGGTACGCGTCCGGTGTCCACACCCAACACGTGTTCCAGCCGTCAGCATGGCGCGCCGCGAGCCGCAGGAGACGGTCGCCCTTGCCGCCGACGATCACGGGCGGACCGGGCTGCTGCACGGGCGGCGGGTCGAGCACGGCACCGTCGCAGCGATGGTGGCGGCCCTCGAACGTGAACGGTTCACCGGCGGCGGTCAGCAGGCCCCGGCATACCTGGACCGCCTCGGCGAGACGTTCGAGGCGCTCCCCGGGCCGCGGGAACGCCATGCCCACCGCCGCGTAGTCGGGCTCGTACCAGCCGGCGCCGAGCCCGACGTCGATCCGCCCGCCGGTGAGCCGGTCGAGCGTGGCGACCGCCTTCGCGAGCACGGACGCAGGACGCAGGGCCTCGCACAGGACCAGCGTCCCGAGGCGCGGCCGTTGCACGACGCGGGCGAGCGCGCCGAGCGCCGCGATCGGCTCGTAGGTCCCGTAGCGACGCGCGTCCGCTCCGTACTTCGCGAGGTCGAGGAAGACGTGGTCCGACAGCCAGAGCGAGTCGAACCCGAGGTCCTCCGCGCGCCGCGCGAACGCGACGACGGTGTCCCACCGCAGGGGGTTCTCGCCGGGGACCGAGTAGTCGTACTGCGGGAGCGCGAGTCCGATGCGCACACCGCGATCCTACGTAACGTCATGTCGTGCTCGAATGCGTCGTCAACGTGTCCGAAGGGCGGCGGCGGGACGTCGTCGACACGATCGCAGCGGCCGCCGGGCCAGCGCTCCTCGACGTGCACGTCGACGGCGACCACAACCGTTCCGTGATGACCCTGGGCGGTGCGCCGGCCGCAGTGGAGGACGCGGCCCGCCGTCTCGCACAGCGCGCGGCAGGGCTGGTCGACCTGCGCGCGCACGAGGGTGTGCACCCGCGGCTGGGTGTCATCGACGTCGTGCCGTTCGTCGCGCTCGACGACACAGCACGCGCACGCGCCGTCGACGCCGCAATCGCGTACGCGCACTGGTCCGCGGACGTCCTCGGCGTACCGGTCTTCCTGTACGGCGAGGCGGACAAGGACGGGCGCACGCTTCCCGAGGCGCGTCGGGACGCGTTTCTGCGCCGCGAACCCGACGTCGGTCCGCGCGTCGCACACGCGCGACTCGGCGCGACGGCCGTCGGCGCGCGTCCCGTCCTCCTCGCGTTGAACTGC
>DASRHL010000121.1:0-5183 GCA_035650535.1 Acidimicrobiia bacterium | reverse complement strand
GTCGCTATTCGGCGTTCAACGTGCCAAGAACAGTGGGGACGGGCCTGCTCACGCGTCCTGCCAGTCGGGGTCGCGCTTCTCGGCGAAGGCGCGGGGGCCCTCCTCCTGGTCGGGGTGGCCCCACATCGAGATGAGGTGCTGGCCGCCGGCGCGGCACGCGTCGGTCAGCCCCATCTCGAGCGCCCCCCACAGCGCCTTCTTGGTCGCGCGCATCGCCGCCGGCGAGTTGCGCGCGATCTTCTCGGCGAGCGCCTGCGCCTCCTCTCGGAGCCGTTCGGGGGGGTCGACGATCTGGCTGATCATGCCGAGCTCGTACGCCCGCTGTGCCGACATCCGCTCGTACTTGCCGACGAACGCCATCCGCATGACCGCCTCGACCGGCATCTTGCGCAGGAGCCCGATGGCCTCGATGGCGACGACCTGGCCGACCGAGACGTGCGGATCGAAGAACTGGGCGTCGGAGGCCGCGATCACGATGTCGGCGTCCGCGATCCAGTGGAACCCGCCGCCCGCGCAGATCCCGTTGACGGCCGTGATGACGGGCTTCCACACCTGCTGGTGCCACGACGTGAAGTGCAGGTCGAAGTTCTTGACGCCGTCGTGGTAGCGCTGCATCCCGACGCCGTCACTCGCGATCTCCGCGACGTCGACGCCGGTCTGGAAGGCACGTCCCTCGCCCGTGTGCACGATGACGCGCACCTGCGGATCGCGGTCGAGCTCGATCCACGCGTCGGCGAACTCGTCGCGCATCTTCGCGTTCATCGCGTTCAGCTGCTCGGGTCGGTTGTTGATCAACCAGCCGACGCGCCCGTGACGTTCGACCTTCAGGAACTCGTATCCCAACTTCGGTGTCTCCTCGGGGCTCAGGTACGGGCGAAGCGTTCGGAGATCGCCTCCAACGCGCCTTGCAGGTCGGTGGCGGCGCCGGGCACGTCGGGCAGGCGCACCGGCCCGTGCTCGCGGCTCGGCAACAGGATCGTCGCGTGACCGGGCGTCGTGATCTCGCCGCGCTGGTTCTCGCCCCAGACGTCGAGGTCGACCGCCGGCCGCCCGCCGTCGGCTCGGTACTTGCGGACGACGCGGCCCCGCATCCACTGCGTGTCGCCCACGTAGTTGAAGAGCCGGAACTCGCAGTCGAGCTTCCAGAGCCACGCGTCGTCGCCCATCCAGTCCGTGCAGAGATGGATGAGCCACGTCTCGCGCATACGGCCGTAGTCGTAGGTGGTCGGGTTGCCCGCCTTGCGCGCGTACGCGGGATCCCAGTGGACGCGCTGCAGGACGTCGGGGATGCCGAGCTCGTCGCGGTGGTAGAAGCGCGGGATCCGCCGCCGATTCTGGTAGCCCAGCCGCAGCGCCTTCACGCCGTAGAGGCCCATGCCCATCCCGACGTGCCAGCAGATCATGTCGGTGACGCGCAACGGGCCCTTCACCAGTGGGCCGACCTCGTCGCCCTCCTCGACGTCCTCCCACCACCGCGGGTCGGCGCCGCGCGGTCGTTCGCGCTCGTACTGCGCGTCGATCTCGGCGATCTGCTCCTCGGTGTAGGGCTCGATCGTCACCTGGTCGTACTTGCCGCGCTCCTGCGCCTTCTCGCGCTCGGTGCGGATCATGAGCCGGTACTGGCCCGCGAACACCTGGTCGTCGTCGCGGAAGACCTGCGCCGTCCATTCGTGGATGGCCCGCTTGGCGAACTCGCTCTGCTTGTCGAGGACGCCGACGAGCGCGTTGCGCCGGTACACGCGCCGCCCCGGCCGCAACGGAGCCCACCACTCGCGGGCGCTCGCCGAGTAGAACGCGTGGACGCCCCGCAGCGGGTCGCCCCGCATCAGCTCCGCGTGCTCGGGCGCGACCTCGGTGACCTCGTCCTCGCCGACCAGGGTGTCGCCTCCGGCGAGCGCGGGGGGCGCGATCGGCCCGCCCCACCGTGTGCCCGCGGCGTACGCGGGATCGCACCACAACGGGTTGTCGTCGCCGTAGGCCTCGGCGACGTGGCGGAACGCGTCCTCGTTCGCGCAGCGGTAGTGCGGCGGCTGCGGGTGCGGCTCGGGGATGTTGACGCGTGCCCGCAGCGCGGCGACCCCCTCGTCGGTGATGCGGGGCGGCTCGCGACGCTCGCTCACGCCTCCGCGCCCTTCCCGCTCCGGTTCTGGTTCTTCCCGGCGATGCGGTCCATGATCGACGCAACCGTCGCCTTGAACTCGGGCTGCTCCATCGACCAGTCCTGCTGGGCCCGCTCCCGCTCGATCGCGTCGTCCTCGTCCGTGAAGAACACCGACGCCCGCAGCGTGTCGCGGGTGCGGCGGAGCAGCTCGGGCGGGCGCGACGCCAGCTTGGCCGCCACCGCGCGGGCCTCCGCGGGGAGCTCGAGATCGGAGACGCAGCGCCACGCGAGCCCCGCGTCCACGGCCTCGCGGGCCGAGAGCGACTCGCCGAGCAGCGTCAGCGCGACGGCCCGGCGGAAGCCGACCGCGCGCTCCAGTCGCCAGCAGAAGCCGCCGCCCGGGTGGATGCCCACGTCGAGCCAGCGGCAGTCGAAGCGGGCGCTCGGCGACACGAGGACCACGTCGCACGCGAGTGCGACGTTGATGCCGGCTCCGACCGCGGGGCCGTTGACCGCGGCGACCGTCGGCAGCCGTGACTCCGCGATGCGCATGAACCCGGCGTAGGTCTCGAGGAGCGGGCGCCGCTCGGCGGCGACGAGGTCGGGCAGGTGGCCGCCGGCGCAGAAGACCGGCGGCGTGGCGGTGACCACCGCGGCCCGCACGCCCGGCTCCTCGTCGAGGTCGTCGAACGCGTCCACGAGCGCGGTGGTCATGGCCGCGCTGAGCGAGTTGCGGTGGCCGGGGTCGTCGAGCGTGACGACGGCGATCCCGTCCATCACCGCGACGTCGACGACCCGGTCGCCGCCCGCGCGCTGCGAATCGGCGGCTCCGGGCACGGTTCATACTGTATGCGGAACGCCCCCCGGCGCGTTCTTGGCACGATACGCCGGGATCATCCCAGCCGAACGGGCCAAACAGAACCGGGGAGGGACGGCGTGTGGGTGCCGGAGCTGCGGTTGACGCCGGAGCTCGCCGCGTTCCGCGACACCGTGCGCGTGTTCCTGCGGCGCGAGCTCGCCGCCGGGCACACCGCCGGCCACCGCGACCCCCTCGACCTCACCGGCTGGGACCAGCAGTTCGAGCGCGCGTTCCTCCGCCGGGCGGGCGACGCCGGCCTGCTCGGCGTAAGCCTCCCGACCGAGTACGGCGGTGGCGGGCGGCCCCGCAGCTGGCAGGCCGTCGTCAGCTTCGAGGCCGCGTATCACGACGCGCCGCTGATCGACACCGCGGCCGCGCTCGTCGCCCCGACGGTGCTCGCGTTCGGCAGCGAGGCCCAGCGCGACGCCTTCGTCCCCGCCGCGGTCGCGGGCACCGTCAACGTCTGCATCGCGTACACGGAGGCGGGCGCGGGCTCCGACCTCTCGAGCATCGCGACGACCGCACGGCCCGACGGCCCGGGGTCGCGCCCGGGCTGGGTGCTCGACGGCGAGAAGGTGCTCGTCACCGGCGCGCACAAGGCGGACGTGTGCGCCACGATCGCGCGCACCGACCCGGAGTCGACGGGGCGGCGGGGCCTGTCGATGTTCCTGCTCGCGCGGTCGACACCCGGCGTGACGGTCGAGCGCGTCCCCACCGCCAACCGCTGGACGCTGGCGACCGTCCGCTTCGACGGCGCGCGCGTGCCGCCCGACGCGCTCCTCGGGACGCCCGGCGACGGCTGGCGCCAGATGACCGCCGCGCTGCTCGGTGAGCGCTCGGGGACGGCGTGGCTCGGCTGGGCCACCCGCAACGTCGAGGCGCTGCTCGCGCACTGCGCGGGGACGCGCGACCGCAGGGTCGCCGACGCGTTGGCCGACCTCGTCGCCCGCCTGTTCGCGGCGCTGCGCCTCGCGGAACGCGTCCTCGAGCACCAGGACGCCGGCCGCGCGCCGCTGGTCGAGGCCGCGATGAGCAAGGTCGCGGCGACCGAGCTCCTCGCGCGCGTCGCCCGGGTCGGGAGCACGCTCCTCGGCCCGTCGGTGCTGACCGCGCCCGGTTGGTTCGGCGACCCGCTGCCCGCGTGGTTCGCGTACGAGCAGGTGGAGCGGCTCCACCCGCGGCTCTCCGTGGGCGCCAACGAGGTGCAGCGAACGACGATCGGGCAGGCCGGCCTCGGTCTCCCCGCCGAGCCGTGAGGGGAACATGAGCGACGACCTCCGACCGACGCTGTGCTGGGGCACCGCGGAGGGGACGGCGCTGCCCGAGCTGATCGACCTCGCCGCCGCCACGGGCTACGGCGCGATCACCACCACCCCGGCGATGTACTTCGCGGCGCGGGCGGCCGGGCACTCGGACGCCGACCTGCGGGCGCGCCTCGACGGTCACGGCGTCGGCGTGGCCGTCGTCGACCCGCTCCTCGCGCCCTCCCGGGGTGCCCGGCACCCGAGACCGTCGCACCGCGCTTCCGGGCGACGTTCGAGCACGACGAGTCGGACTGCCTCCGCGCCGCGCTCGCGCTCGGGGCCCCGGCGTTGAACGTCGCGCACTACATGGGCGCGCCCACACCGGTCGAGGCGCTCGCGGACGCGGTCGCCGGGGTCGCGCAGCGCGCCGCCAGGCACGGTCTCGCCGTCTGCGTCGAGTTCATGCCCGAGGGCAGCCTGGTCGACCTGCCGACCGCGGCCCGGATCGTCGAGCTGGCCGGCGCGCCCAACGTCGGCGTGATGCTCGACACCTGGCACTTCTTCCGGACGGGTGGCACACCGGCGGACGTCGCGGCGCTGCACCCCGGGACGGTCACCGGCCTGCAGGTGAGCGACGCGCGGGCCCGGCTGTTCGGCGTGTGGACCGACGCCGGCGTCCGCGAGCGGCTGCTCCCCGGCGAGGGCGCCATCCCGCTCGTCGAGATCCTGCGCGCCGTGTTCGCGGCGCATCCCGTTCGCGACGTGGGCGTCGAGGTGTTCAACACCGAACGGCCCGCCGGTGAGATGGCCGCCGCCGCGCGCGCCGCCCTCGACCGCGTGCTCGCCGAGATCCCGGCCGCCTGACTGTCTAGCTCCGCATGATCGGGATGCAGTCGGACGTGCAGCCGGGGCGGGTCGCGTCCGGTGACGCGGCGGGCCGGTGCAGGACCGCGCCCGTCGGCCGCACGGTCACGGAGCT
>DASRHL010000120.1:0-4640 GCA_035650535.1 Acidimicrobiia bacterium | reverse complement strand
ACCGAGCTCGTCGGCCCGCTCGATGTTCGGTTCGTCGCGCATCGCACCGCCGGGTTGGACGATCACCGCGACGCCCGCGGCGGCGGCGGCCTCGATGCCGTCGGGGAACGGGTAGAACGCGTCGCTGGCGCACGCGCCGCCGCGCGCGCGTCCGGCCGCCTTCTTCGCCGCGATCTCACCCGACTCGACCCGGTTCTGCTGGCCGGCGCCGATGCCGACGGCCTGGCCGTCCTTCACGAGCACGATCGCGTTCGACTTCACGTGCCCGCACACACGCCACGCCAGCTCGGCGTCGCGCCACTCGGCGTCGGTCGGCGCCCGCTTCGTGACGACGCGCCAGTCGCTGCGGGTCGCGGCGAAGTGGTGCGGCTGCTGCACCAGGAAGCCGCCGCTGATCTGGCGGTAGTCGAGCTCGACCGGCTCGGGCGGCGGCGCGTCGAGCAGGCGGGTGTTCTTGCGCTTCCCGATCAGGGCGTCGAGCGTGCCCGGCCCGTAGGCGGGCGCGATCACGACGTCGGCCTGGGGGCCGGCGACCATGCGCTCGGCCGTGGCGGCGTCGACGGGGCGGTTGACGGCGACGATGCCGCCGAACGCGGACCGTTCGTCACACTCGAGCGCCCGCTGGTACGCGGCCGCGAGGTCGTCGGCGACCGCGACGCCGCACGGGTTGGCGTGCTTGATGATGGCGCAGGCCGGGCGGTCGGCGCCGCCGATCACGAGGTCGTGGACGAGGCGCCAGGCGGCGTCGGCGTCGTAGAGGTTGAGGTACGAGAGCGCGAGCCCGGAGTGCTGGTGGATGCCGTCCCACCAGCTCGTCGTGCCGCTGACGCGGTAGCGGGCCGCCTGCTGGTGGGGGTTCTCGCCGTAGCGGAGCTGCTCGTCGGTGCGGTCGAGCGCGATCACGAGGTGGCGCGGGAGCTCGTCGCCCGCCTGGAACCAGCGGACGATCGCGGCGTCGTACGCGGCCGTGTGCGCGAACGCCTCGAGCGCGAGCGCACGACGCGTCGCGTCGGTGAGCGCCCCGCCGTTGGCGCGCAGCTCGGCGAGCACGCCGTCGTACTGCGCGGGGCTGGTCACGATGCCGACGTGGGCGTGGTTCTTCGCGGCGGCGCGGACCATCGTCGGGCCGCCGACGTCGATCGTCTCGATGTCGGGTCGTTCGCGGAACGGGTAGAGGTTGCTGACGACGAGCGCGAACGGCGCGATGCCGTGCCGCTCGAGGTCGGCCCGGTGCGACTCCTTGTCGAGGTCGGCGAGGATGCCGCCGTGGATCTTCGGGTGCAGCGTCACGACCCGGTGCTCGAGCATCTCGGGCGCGCCGGTGACCTCCTCGACCGTCGTCACCGGCAGCCCCTCGGCCGCGAGGGCGCGGGCCGTCCCGCCCGAGGAGACGAGCTCGAACCCCAGCTCGTCGTGGAGCGCGCGTGCGAACTCGACGAGCCCGGTCTTGTCCCAGACCGAGAGCAGTGCCCGGCGTGTCATCCCTCTTCTTCCTCTTCTTCCTGTCCGTCGCTCGGTTCCATCAGTTCGCGGATCACCCGCGGGTACAGGCGCCGCTCGACCGCCTTGATGCGCTCGTGCAGCGTGTCGACCGTGTCGCCGGGCAGCACCGGCACCGCCTCCTGGGCGAGGATGGGCCCGTCGTCGAGCTCGAGCGTCGCCACGTGCACCGTGCAGCCCGTCACCTTGACGCCGGCGGCGAGCGCGTCCTCGACCGCGTGCGCGCCCTTGAACGCCGGCAGGAGCGACGGGTGGGTGTTGAGGATGCGGCCGCCGTACTCGTCCTGCATGGGCTTGTCGAGGATCGTCATGAACCCGGCCATGGCGACGAGGTCGACGTCGTGGCGCCGGAGCGCGTCGACGACCCGGTGGGTGTAGGCCAGCCGGTCGAAGCCGGGCCCGAAGCTCTCACGCTCCACGAACTCGACCGGCACCCCGGCCGCCTCGGCGCGCCCCGTCGCGGCGCAGGTACGGTCGACCACGACCACGTCGACGGGGAGGCCGGAGTCGAGCAAGGCCTGGAGGATGGTCCCGCTCCCGGACGCGAGCACTCCCAGCCGCCGTCTCCGCACGCGACGACGCTACCGCCCGGACGGGCGAGGCCTCCGCGCAATCGTCGCAACCCTGCGGATGATCACGCAGGGCGCGAAATGCTTGAACTGTGCGTGACGTCGTGGTCAGATGCTTCGGGCGCCCGAGCGGCGGTCGCGCCCCTGACGGTCGTTCGGAGGCAGTTCCATGGACCTGACGAAGCTCACCAACGGCGACAAGATCATCGGGGTCAGCGGCGTTCTGCTCTTCATCTTCTCGTTCTTCAAATGGTTGGGGGTGAAGGTGAGCGCCCGGGGGATCGACCTCGCCTCCGCGTCGAAGAGCGCGTGGAGTTTCACGCTTCCCCTGATCGCGGTCCTGATCGGCATCGTGCTCGTGGCCTACGTCGCGTCGAAGGCCGCCGGCGTGGCCCTTCCCTCGCTCGGATCGGTCACATGGAGCCAGATCGTGCTCGGCCTGGCCGCGGTCGCGTTCATCTTCATCCTCATCAAGGTCATCGCCGGACCGAGCATCGACACCGGCGGCTTCTCGGGCGTCGACAAGACGCGCAAGATCGGCATCTACCTCGGGCTGGTCGCCTCGGCCGGGATGGTTGCGGGGGCGTTCCTCAACGCCAAGGAGGCGGGCGAGCTGCCGGGCTCGCTCGGCGGCAGCAAGGGTGGGACCACACCACCGCCACCGCCGGCCGCGTGACCCGACCGGTGTAACCAGATCGTCGACGGCCCCCGCCGAGAGGCGGGGGCCGTTCTGCGTCATCCGTGCGTCGCCGGGCCAGGAGGGGGAGCGGTGAACGACGTCGCCACCATCGAGCCGGAGGATCGCGTCCCGCGCCTGGGCGAGCGCACCGTGCGGCGCCCACCTCCCGGCTTCGGCCACGTGCTGGGCGCCGCGGCCGGTGCGTTCGCCGTCGTCGCGGTCGTTGCCTTCGTCGTCGAGGTCGCGAGTAACGACCCGACCGCGCCCGGGGTCGGCTTCGACGCCGCGCTCGCGCTCGCCGCGCTCGTCGTCGGCTTCCGGGCGCCCGGTCCGCTGCGCGCCGCCGGCGTGACGATCCTGGTGCTCACCGCGCCGATCATCTGGTTCTTCGCGCTCTTCGGGAGCGGCGGCGGCGGACGCAGCGAGCTCCGCGGCCTCTACCTGCTCACGCTCGTGACCTACCTCGTGCTGTACGTCGTCGGTTGGACGCGCGGGCGGGCGATCCTGCTCGCCGGCGCGTTGATCTTCCTCGCGAGCTGGGTCACCTTCGAGGTCGCCGGCAACAACGCGACCCTCGTCCCGTTCGAGAACCAGGTCTCGACACCGTTCTCCGTGCCCAGGTCGAGCGGCGGGACCGGCTCGACGTTGAACGACGACGGCACGTCGGTGACCTTCAACAACGAGAACTCCAACGACGACGCAGCCGGGGCCGCCCTCGCCATCGGCCTCGCGTTCCTGGGCATCGGCGCGCTTCTCGACCGCAGGCGCTTCGACGGTTCGGCGACGCCGTTCATCGCGGTCGGCGCGATCGAGGCCATCGTCGGCGCGGCCGTCCTCGGCGGGCGCCACGGTGCCCTGGCCGGCGGGCTGCTCGCGGCGGCTGCCGGCCTCGTCGTCGGCGTCGTCGGGGCCCACGGCCGCAACCGACGCGGGTCCACCTGGATCGGGGTGCTCACGATCTTCGGCGGTCTGGTCGCGGTCCTCGTCGACATCGCGCCCAGCACGGCCGCCGGGATCGGCGGCATCGCCGCCGGGTTCGCGATCGGGCTCGGCGTCATCGCGGTGTGGATCGCGCCCCGCCTCGGCGAGGCCGACGACGGCGGCATGCCCTCCGGCGCACCGGCACCCGCACCGCCACCCGCGCCCCCGGACGCCGTGGACGAGGAACCCCCGCCACCACCGGCCTGACGCTCGCTCGCGCGCGGCCCACTCCACACCGTTCTTGGCACGCTGAACGCCGAATAGCGGCGTTCAGCGTGCCAAGAACCCGCGAGTTGCCGGGTGCGGACGCCCGACGAGCTACGAGAGCTTGGCGACGACCTCGGCCATGAGCTCCCCCGCCTCCGTGGGGTTGAGGCCGACCTGGGCGCCGGCGTCGCGCAGCGCGTCCATCTTGGCGGCCGCGGTGCCCTTGCCGCCGGACACGATCGCGCCCGCGTGGCCCATCTTCTTGCCCGGGGGCGCGGTCACACCCGCGACGTACGCGACGACCGGCTTCGTCATGCGCTCCTTGATGAACGCCGCCGCGTCCTCCTCGGCCGAGCCGCCGATCTCGCCGATCATCATGACGGCGCGGGTGTCGGGGTCGGCCTCGAACGCCTCGAGGCAGTCGATGAAGCTGGTGCCGGGAACCGGGTCACCACCGATGCCGACGCACGTCGTGACCCCGATGCCCTTCTCCTTGAGCTCGTAGAGCGCCTGGTAGGTGAGGGTGCCCGAGCGGCTCACGATGCCCACCGGACCGCCGGGCTTGGCGATGTGCCCGGCGGTGATGCCGATGTTGCACTTGCCGGGGCTGATCAGCCCGGGGCAGTTGGGGCCGAGCAGCCGCACCCGGGGGAAGTCGCGCCGCAGCTTGTTGTAGAACCACGCCTCGTCCTGCGCGGGGACGC
>DASRHL010000119.1:0-7929 GCA_035650535.1 Acidimicrobiia bacterium | reverse complement strand
GGCGGCCGACGACGGCGACGGTCGGCAGCGGTGCGGGCACGGCGTGGTCCGCGTCAGCGGAGCGCGTCGACGAGCGACGCGCCGTCCGTCGCGACGATCTCGACCGGCCGCGGGAGGTCGGCGACGGTCGTATCGTCGAGGAAGCGGCCGTTCGAGAGGACGACGTCGGGCAGGAGGTAACGCGCGTCGCCCGGCGCGGACGCCAGCGCAGCCGCGACGTCGCGGCCCGTCAGCAGGCCCGTGACCGCGATGTTGCCCCCGAAGAAGGTGTTGGGGACCGGCATGACCGCGACCTCGGAACGGGCCACGTCGCTCAGCGCGGGCAACAGGGGCTCGAGCACCTGCGCGCCGTACTCGCCCGTGACGATCGTCGTGCGCCGCGCCCCGTCGGCGACCGTGAACGTCGTTCGCGGCGCCCGGCGGGAGCGGTAGCCGTCGGGCGGCGCGCCGTCGACCCACGCGAAGAAGCCGCTGCGCGGCCCTGCGGGATCGACCCGCTCGCCGGCGGCGGCACGCTCGACCTCGCCCGCGAACGACCGGGCCATCCCGACGCCGTTCTCGTGCTGGGGGAAGCCCTCGTACGCGTCCTCGCCCGGGAACGGTCGCGCCGCGAGGAGGTAATACTCGTCGGCCGCGAACACGAGCCGTCGGCCGAGCGCGGCCGCGAATCGTCGCTGCCAGCGCTCCACGGTGTCGAGGACCGCGCCCGCGCCGGCGCGCGTGTGGGGCCGGAGGTCGGGCTCGGTCGTGTGCGCGCTCACGCCGAGTGGCACGACGCCGACGCTCGCGAGCTGCGGGAACCGGTCGAGGATCCCGAGGAGCGTGTCGTCGAGCGCGGGACCGTCGTTGAGCCCGGGGCACACGACGATCTGGCCGTGCACCTCGACGCCGGCGTCGAGCAGCGCGCCGAGCCACCGCAGGCTCGTCGCGCCCCGCCGATTGCGGAGCAGGCGCGCCCGGAGCTCGGGGTCGGTCGAGTGGATGCTGACGTAGAGCGGGCTGAGCCCCTCGGTGACGACGCGTTCGAGGTCGGCCTCGGTGAACCTCGTGAGCGTCGTGAAGTTCCCGTACAGGAACGAGAGGCGGTAGTCGTCGTCCTTCAGGTAGAGGCTCCGGCGCATCCCGGCGGGGAGCTGGTAGATGAAGCAGAACGGGCAGTGGTTGTCGCACGTGCGCACCCGGTCGAAGACCGCGCTCGCGAGCTCGACGCCGAGCGGCTCGCCCGCCCGTTTCTCCACGGCCACGAGCCGCTCCAGCCCGCCGCGCCGCAGCTCGAGCTCGACGAGCGGCTCGTCGGTCTGCAGCTGGTACTGGATGACGTCGCGCACCGTCTCGCCGTTGAGGCTGAGGATCTCGTCGCCGGGAGCGAGACCGGCGGCGTCCGCCGGGGAGCCGGGCGCGACCGCCACCACTCGGGCGGTCGGCACGAATCCGATTCTACGGGACGGTGCCCCGCGCCCGTGGGCCCGGCGGCTCGCAGCCCGTCGACGCCCTATTACCCTCGTGACATGCCCGTCGAGCGCGTGCTGCTGGCCGAGCCGCGAGGGTTCTGCGCCGGCGTCGAGATGGCGATCAAGGCCCTGGCGTGGATGGTGCGCGTGTTCGAACCGCCCGTCTACTGCTACCACGAGATCGTCCACAACCGGCTCGTGGTCGACCGTTTCCGCGATCTGGGCGTGGTGTTCGTCGACGACGTCAGCGAGGTGCCCGAGGGCGCCCCTTTGATGCTCTCCGCCCATGGCTCGGCGCCCGAGGTCGTGGCCGAGGCCCGCAGCGGCGACCGCTTCGTCGTGAACGCGGTCTGCCCGCTCGTGACCAAGGTCCACCACGAGGCGAAGGTGCGGGCGGCGAAGGGCTACACGATCCTCTACGTCGGCCACGCCGGCCACGACGAGGCGGTCGGGACGCTGGCCGTCGCGCCCGAGGCGATGCGGCTCGTGGAACACGACGACGACCTCGACAGGGCGCTCGCGTCCGTCAGCAACCCCGACCGGGTCGCGCTGCTCGCCCAGACGACCCTCGCCGTCCACGACTGGGAGGGCGTGATGGAACGCGCCCGCGAACGGTTCCCGTCGTTGTGGACGGCGACCCGGAACGACCTCTGCTTCGCGACGACGAACCGCCAGGCCGCGTTGCGTGCCATCGCCGCGCGCGCCGATGCGGTCGTCGTCATCGGGAGCGCGAACTCGTCGAACACCGTCGCGCTCGCGAAGGTCGCACGCGAGGCCGGTGCGGCGACGGTGATCCGGGTCGACGGGCCCGACGAGCTCGACGTCGACGCGCTCGCCGGCGCGCGCGTCGTCGGTGTGACCGCTGGGGCCAGCGCGCCCGAGGACCTCGTGCGCGCGGTGGTCGAGCGGCTGGCACCGACCGACGGCGTCGAGCCCGTCTTCGTGACCGACGAGGACGAGTACTTCCCGCCTCCACGCGAGCTACGCGAGGTGCTCCCGGCGCTCGACGCGCTCGTCGCGCTGATGCTCGGCGCCGACCCGTCGGAGGCGGCCGGGCGCGGCGGCTCCTTCACCGACGACCGCAACGCCGACGCCTCGCTCGTCCTCGAAGAGCTCGCGCGTCCGTCCTGATCGCGGGCTCACTCGACACCGGCCTGCGCGCGCGCCTCGTCGAAGCACTTCTGCAGCCGTTGGCGCAGCTCCTCCGTGAGCGCGGCCACCTCGGAGCGTTTCACCGTCCCGGCGGCGGCAGCAGGTCGCAACGGCTCGCCGACCACGACGCGCACCCGGTGCAAGCGCGGGAAGACCTTCTGCGTCGCCAGGATCTGCTCACTGCCGCCGATCCCGACGGGCACGATGGGTACCCCGAGCTTCAGCGCGACGTACGCGGCCCCGTTGTAGAGCTCGCCGAGCACCGGGCCCTGGCGCCGGGTGCCCTCGGGGAAGATCGCGAGGGGCTCGCCGGCCTCGAGCGCGGCCTGAGACGCCCGCAACGCGGCGCGGTCGGTCGTCCCCCGCTCGACCCGGATCGCGCCGAGCATCCCGAAGAGCCACGCGCCCAACCGGGTCTTGAACAGCGACTCCTTCGCCATGAAGCGGATCCGGCGCGGGGTGATGCCGGCTGCGATCGGGATGTCGAGCAGTGAGCGGTGCGACGGCGCGACGATGTACACGCCGCTCGCCGGGACGTTCTCCCGACCGGTCACGCGCACACCGAAGAGGAGCCGGCATCCACCCGTGATCAGCGCGCGGGCGAAGCGGTAGAAGCCGGGACTCGATCCGTCGTCGGCCGGCCCGGTCATCGGGCGCGCGCCCGGCTCGTCGCGCGCCGGAAGCGTTCGACGATCTCGGCGACGATGCCGTCGACCGGGCGGCCCGTCGTGTCGATCACCAGCGCGTCGTCCGCGATCGCCATCGGCGAGGCGGCCCGGGCGGCGTCGATCGCGTCGCGGCGGGCGATGTCGGCCTGGACCGCGTCGACGTCGACGACACGTTCGGCCGCGGCCTCGTCGCGTTGGCGGCGGCGGGCTCGCTCCTGCTCGCTGGCCGTCAGGAACACCTTCACCGGCGCGTCCGGGAAGACCACGGTGCCGATGTCACGGCCCTCGACCACGCCGCCGCCGTGCCGGTCGACCCACGCCCGCTGCCGCGCGACGAGCTCCGCCCGCACCGGCGGGTGGGCCGACACGGTCGAGACGGTCGCGGTCACCTCGGGCCCGCGGATCGCCACGGTCACGTCGCGACCGTCGAGGAGCACCCGGTCACCGGGCTCGATCGAGCTCCTCTCGGCGAGCGCCGCGAGTGCGCCGGCATCGGAGAGGTCGACGCCGGCCTCGAGCGCGGCGAGCGTGACCGCGCGGTACATCGCGCCGGTGTCGAGGACCTCGAGGCCGAGGGCCCGGGCGACGCCGCGACCGACGGTCGACTTTCCCGACCCCGACGGGCCGTCGATCGCGACGACGGGGAGCACGCTCACTCCGCGGTCCCCGCGGCCAGGAGCGCGAGATGGGCCGGGAACTCCGGGTACGAGCTCGCGATCGCGCGGAACCCGCGGATCGCGGACTCGCCCGGCAGCGCGTTGGCGGCGACCGCGGCCGCCATGGCGATGCGGTGGTCGCCGTGGCTCCTGAGGAGCGCGGCGTGCGGGGAGCCGCCGTGGACGACCATGCCGTCGGCCTCCGTCTCGACGGCGATGCCGAGCTCGGTCAACTCCTGTTCGAGGGTCGCGATGCGATCGCTCTCCTTGACGCGCAGCTCGGCCGCGTCACGGATCTCGGTCGTCCCTTCGGCGAAGGCGCCCGCCACGACCAGCGCCGGCACCTCGTCGATGATCGCCTCGGTGCACCGCACGACCGTGCCGTGCAGCGGCGCGGCGCGGACTTCCAGATCCCCGACCGGCTCGGCGAGCCGCTCGCCGCGCGGGTGCACCGTGATGTCGGCGCCCATGTCGCGCAGCACGTCGAGGTACGCGACCCGCGCCGGATTGAGCGAGATTGCCTCGAGCACGATCTCGGAGCCGGGTGTGATCGTCGCCGCGACGACGAAGAACGCGGCTGACGACGGATCGCCCGGCACGTCGAGCTCGAACGCGGCGAGCGCGCCCCGCGCGACGCGCAGCGTGCACGCGTCGACCCGTTCGAGCGGTGCCCCGAGGGCGCCCAGCATCCGTTCCGTGTGGTCGCGGGACGGCTGCGGCTCGACGACCTCGGTCGTGCCGTCGGCCTGGAGCCCGGCGAGGACGAGCGCGGTCTTCACCTGGCCGCTGGCGACGGCGAGCTCGGCCCGGATGCCCCGCAGGGCGCCGCCGCGGATCGCCAGCGGCGCGAGCCGCCCGTGGTCGCGACCGTCGATCGACGCGCCCATCTTCCGGAGCGGCTCCGCGACGCGTCCCATCGGCCGTGCGCTGAGCGACTCGTCGCCCGCGAGGATCGCGTGGAACGGCCGGCCCGCGAGCAGGCCGGCGAGCATGCGCATCGACGTGCCCGAGTTGGCGCAGTCGAGAACCGTCGCAGGTTCGGTGAGCGCGTCGACGCCTCGACCGTGCACGACCAGCTCCCCGACGTGATCGGCGCGCATCTGCACGCCGAGATGCGCCAGCGCGGCACGCGTGCGGTGGACGTCGTCGCCGTGCGCGAGACCCCGTATCTGGCTGGTCCCGTCCGCGATGGCCGCGAACAGCAGCGCCCGGTGCGAGATCCCCTTGCACCCGGGGACCCGCAGCCGGCCCCGCAGCGGCCGCGGACCGGTGATGCGCAGCTCGTCGCCGCCGGTCATGAGAGTGGTGAGCGGGAGTGGTGGTAGCCCCTCTCGGTCAGTGCCGCCTCGAGCGCCGCGGCGCGACGGGCGGGCACGACGAGCACGAGGACGCCGCCGCCGCCCTCGAGCGAGTGCGCGATCTCGACGTCGACGATGTTGACGTCGAGGCGACCGGCCAGGGTCGTGACCTCGGCCAGCACACCGGGGCGGTCCTGCACGGGCACGCGCAGTTCGACGAGCTCGGCGGCGGGTGGCACGCCGATGGGGAGGTTCCGGCGGGCCACCCGCGCCCGTTCGAGCAGCGCGAGCAGTGCGTCCGAGTCGGCGCCCACGACCAGAGACCGAACCTGTTGCAGCGCGGCGAGGTAGTCGTCGAGGGCGCGGACGATCGCGTCTCCGTTGGCGACGCAGATGTCCGACCAGATGCCGGGCGCGCTCGCCGCGATGCGGGTCATGTCGCGGAATCCGCCGGCCGCGAGACGCAGCAGCGTCGCGTGCTCCTCGCCCCGCCGCGCCGCCACGTCCATGAGCGTCGTCGCCGCGAGCTGCGGGACGTGGCTGACCATGGCGACCAGCGCGTCGTGGTCGTCGGGTGTCACTGCGAGCACCTCCGCGCCGAGTGACCGCACCAGCGCGCGCACCGACTGGAACGCCGCCGGATCGGTCCGATCGGTCGGGGTGAGCACCCACGTCGCGCCGACGAAGAGGTCGGCATCGGCACCGTCGAGGCCGTCCTGCTCGGATCCCGCCATCGGGTGCCCGCCGACGAAGCGCGGCGCGTCCTGCGGGCGGGCGGCGTGCACCTCGGTCACGACGGCGCCCTTCGCCGACCCGACGTCGGTGACGACGCGTGCGCCGGCGTCGAGCGCCTCCACCACGGTCGCCGCGACCTGGCCGACGGGGACCGCGACCACCACGAGGTCGACTCCGGCCACGGCGTCCCCGATCGAACGGGCGACCTCGTCGACCACGCCGAGTCGCTTGGCGTCGTCGACGCGGCCGGCGTCGCGGTCGAGGCCGCGCACCACCGTGCCGGTGCGGCGCAGCGCCAGCCCGACGGAGCCGCCGATCAGCCCCGTCCCGATGATCGCGGCCCGTTTCACTCGGAGAGGTCGCCGCGGAGGACCCGGGCCTCCTCGAGGTACACGTGCTGTACCTCGTCGCGCGACTTGTCGCTGTAGCAGTGCACCAGCACGCGGATGCACCGGGGCAGCCCGCCCTCGACGGCGAGCTCACGGGCGCCGAGGAGCGGGACCTGGTCGAGGCCGAGACCCCGGGCCGCCGTCGCCGGGAAGTGCGCGGTGAGGTCGTCGGTGGCGGTGAAGATCATGCTGACGATGTCGTCGGGTTCGACTTCGTTGCGGGCGAGCAGCTCCTTGACCATGCGCTGCGTCTTCGCCTCGATCTCCTCCTTGGTGTCCGCGGCACAGGTGATCGCGCCCCGCAACCCGACGAGTCTCACGGGAGTCAGGTTAGGCGGTCAGTGTCCGGAACCGTGCGAACCGGGCCCGTCGGGAGGCGGCGCGCCGGCCCCCGCCGGCTCCTCCGCCGTGGCCGTCTCGTAGAGCCGGCGCACTTCACCGGGCCGCAGCGCGCGCCACGCGCCGGGCGCGAGATGGTCGTCGCGGACGGGGCCGATGCGGGTGCGCACGAGCCTGCGCACGTGCAGCCCGACCGACTCGCACATCCGCCGGACCTGCCGGTTCCGGCCCTCGTGGACGACGAGCTCGAGCGCGGCACCGTCGGCGCGCTGCGCCAGGACCCTCGCCCGCGCCGGCGCGGTCCGGCCGTCGTCGAGGTCGACGCCCTCGCGCAGGCGGCGCAGCTCCCCGCGCCCGGGCACCGCGTCGACCTCGGCGACGTAGGTCTTCTCGACGCCGTGCCTCGGATGTGTCAGGAGCTGCGCGAGCTCGCCGTCGTTCGTGAGGAGCAGGAGACCTTCGGTCTCGTAGTCGAGCCGCCCGACCGGGAAGACGCGCGGCTCGGCGGGAACGAGCTCGACCACGGTGGGGCGTCCTTGCGGATCGTCGGCGGTCGTCACGACGCGTGCCGGCTTGTTGAGCAGGTAGTAGACGAGATCCGTCCGGGTGACGACGGGGACGCCGTCGACCTCGAGCCGCTCGGTCACCGGGTCGACCCGGTCGCCGAGGACCGCGATGCGACCGCCGACCGTCACGCGTCCGGCGCTGATGAGGGCTTCGCATGCCCGCCTCGAGCCGAAGCCGGCGCGCGCCAGGACCTTCTGGACGCGTTCAGCCGTCGTGGTCGGCCGTGGACTCGGGCACATCGGCCTCGTCGGCCTCGCCGGAGAGCGTCGGGTCGTCGGACAGGCGCAACCCGCGTTCGAGCGCCTCGACCACGCTCGCGTCGGGGACGAAGTCGCCGAGCGGCGGCAGGTCGCGCAGCGAGTCGAGCCCCAGGCGCTCGAGGAACAGGGTCGTCGTGCCGTAGAGGACGGCGAGCCCGGGGCCGGGGTCGCGGCCCGACTCCTCGACGTAGCCGCGCTGGATGAGCGTGCTGAGCGTGGACTCGACGTTGACGCCGCGGATCGCCGAGATCTGCCCGCGCGAGATGGGCTGCTTGTAGGCGATGATCGCGAGCGTTTCGAGTGCCGCGCCCGACAGCCGGACGTGCTGGCCCTCGAGAACGAAGTGCTCGACGTAGGGCGCCAGGTCGGGATGCGTCTGGAACCGGTAGCCGCCCGCGACGCGCGCGAGCACGA
>DASRHL010000118.1:0-23473 GCA_035650535.1 Acidimicrobiia bacterium | reverse complement strand
CCCGCCGGCAGCGCCTCGGGTGAGGGCCAGCCGTCGGGCTCGCTCGTCCTCGACCAGTTCGGCCGCAACCTCACGCAGCTCGCGCGCGACAAGAAGCTCGATCCCGTCATCGGTCGCGAGAAGGAGATCGAGCGGGTGATGCAGGTGCTGTCGCGGCGCACCAAGAACAACCCGGTGCTCATCGGCGAGCCCGGCGTCGGCAAGACCGCCATCGTCGAAGGGCTCGCGTCCGACATCGTCGGCGGCGACGTCCCCGAGACGCTGAAGGGCAAGCAGCTCTACACGCTCGACCTCGGCGCGCTCGTCGCGGGTTCGCGTTACCGCGGCGACTTCGAGGAGCGCCTGAAGAAGGTGCTCAAGGAGATCCGCACGCGCGGCGACATCATCCTGTTCATCGACGAGCTGCACACGCTCGTCGGCGCCGGCGCGGCCGAAGGCGCGATCGACGCGGCGTCGATCCTCAAGCCGATGCTGGCGCGCGGTGAGCTGCAGACGATCGGCGCGACGACGCTCGACGAGTACCGCAAGCACCTCGAGAAGGACGCCGCCCTCGAGCGTCGCTTCCAGCCCATCAAGGTCGAGGAGCCGACCGTCTCGCACACGATCGAGATCCTGAAGGGTCTGCGCGACCGCTACGAGGCGCACCACCGCGTCACGATCACCGACCAGGCGATCGTCGCGGCGGCCAACCTCGCCGACCGGTACATCTCCGACCGCCACCTTCCCGACAAGGCGATCGACCTCATCGACGAGGCCGGATCGCGGCTGCGCATCCGCCGGATGCAGGCTCCGCCCGACTTCCGTGAGCTCGAGGAGGAGATCGCCAAGGTCCGCAAGGACAAGGAGAGCGCGATCGAGGCCCAGCAGTTCGAGCGCGCCGCGTCGCTGCGCGACCGCGAGAAGGAGCTGCTCGAGCAGCGGGCGACCAAGGAACAGGAGTTCCAGGCCGAGGGCGTCGACCTCTTCAACGAGGTGAGCGAGGAGTCGATCGCCGAGGTCCTCGCGCTGTGGACGGGCATCCCGGTCTACAAGCTCACCGAGGAGGAGACGGCCAAGCTCCTCCGCATGGAGGACGAGCTGCACAAGCGGGTCGTCGGCCAGCACGACGCGCTCAAGGCCGTGTCGCAGGCGATCCGCCGTACCCGCGCCGGCCTCAAGGACCCGAAGCGCCCGTCGGGCTCGTTCATCTTCCTCGGCCCCTCCGGGGTCGGGAAGACCGAGACCGCCAAGACGCTCGCCGAGTTCCTCTTCGGCGACGAGACCGCGCTGATCCAGCTCGACATGTCCGAGTACATGGAGAAGCACACGGTGTCGCGCCTCGTGGGCTCGCCCCCGGGCTACGTCGGCTACGACGAGGGTGGTCAGCTCACCGAGGCCGTGCGGCGCAAGCCGTTCTCGGTGGTGCTGTTCGACGAGATCGAGAAGGCCCACCCCGACGTGTTCAACACCCTCCTCCAGATCCTGGAGGACGGGCGGCTGACCGACGCCCAGGGCCGCACGGTCGACTTCAAGAACACCGTGATCATCATGACCTCCAACCTCGGGACCGCCGACCTGCGCAAGGCGTCGATCGGCTTCGGCTCGCCCGACGAGGCCGTGACGTACGAGAAGATGAAGTCGAAGGTGCACGAGGAGCTGAAGCGCCACTTCCGGCCCGAGTTCCTCAACCGCATCGACGAGGTCATCGTCTTCGCCGAGCTGACCCAGCAGGAGGTCACCGAGATCGTCGACCTGATGATCCGGCGCCTCCAGGAGCAGCTCGAGAGCCAGGGCCTCGGGCTCGAGCTCACGCCCGAGGCGAAGCTGCTGCTCGCCAAGAAGGGCTACGACCCGCAGCTCGGCGCCCGCCCCCTGCGTCGCGCCATCCAGCGGCTCCTCGAGGACCCGCTCTCCGAGAAGATCCTGTGGAAGGAGTTCCACGCCGGGGAGACGGTCGTCGTCGACGCCGAGGGTGACGAGGTCGTGTTCCGGGCCGTCGAAGGCGTGGAGCCCCCGCCCGTCGAGCTCGCCGGTAGCGGCTCCGAGGGTTAGGTCTCTTGCCGGACCACGCCCGCCGGGCGTGGTCCGGAGCGGCCGCCTTGCTCCCTTGACTCGAACGGTGCTGACGCCTGCGGCGTCAGCAAACTCGCCGGTGCCAAAGCGGCCGCTCCGCTCCTGGGCCAGGCTTGCCCGGTTCCCCCGCAAGCCCGTGCGGCCACTCGCCGGTCTCGTGGTGGTCGTCGCGGTCGGGGTGCTGCTTGCCGGCTGCAAGGTGGGTTCGACGGTGACGGTGGCGGTGCGTGCCGACGGGTCGGGGTCGGTGTCCGTGCACGTCGTGTTGGATGCCGACGCGGTGTCGGCGGCGGAGGCCGACGGGGGGAAGCTCGAGGACCGGATCCGGCTGTCGGACCTGACGGCTGCCGGCTGGACCGTCGGGTCGTGGCAGCGGCGGCCCGACGGGTCGGCCGCACTGTCGCTGTCGAAGCCGTTCTCGCGGGTGTCGCAGGTGGGCGGGATCGTGCGCGACCTGAGCGGGGCGGACGGTCCGCTGCGGGGGTTCCGGGCCACCCGCGACGACGGGACGTTCTCGACGGGCTACTCGGTGCACGGCACGGTCGACCTCGAGAACCTCTCGACCGGCGTGCAGTCCGACCGGCAGCTCGTGCAGTCGCTGACCGCGCAGCACGTCGACCTCGGCGCGATCGACCGGCAGCTGCTCACCGACCTGCAACGGTCGCTCGCGCTGCGGGTCGTCGTCGAGCTCCCCGGGGGCAAGCGCGTGATCGTCGCGCCCGCGGTCGGGACGGCCCGCTCCGTCGACGCGTCGTCGTCCGTCCGCAACGACGACCGCGTGCTCTACGCGATCGCGGCGGGCGGGTTCGTGCTGCTCGCGACCGTGGTGATGCTCAACGGCCGGCGCGTCAAGCGGCGCCGACGCCGTCGCCGCGCCGCCAGGCGGCGAACCACGCCGGAAACCGCCTGAGCGAATCGAGCACGACGTCGGCGCCCGCGCCGAGCAGCGTGTCGCGGTCGTGGGGGCCGGTCGTGACACCGACGGCGACGACGCCGGCGGCGCGTGCCGCGACCATGTCGGGCGGGGTGTCGCCCACGTACGCGACCGCGCCGTGCTCGACGAGCGCGTCGGCCTTCCCCGGGCCGTGGCGCGAGCCGACGACGGCGTCGACCGCCAGGCCGACGTGGGCGAGGCAGAGATCGGCGTTCGGGCCGTGCTTGGCGGTGACCACGACCGAGCGGCCGCCGGCGGCCCGCACCGCGGTGACGGCCTCGGCGGCGCCGGGCAGCAGCTCGGAGCCGGGGACGCCCAGCGCGGCGTAGAGCTCGCGGTAGCGGTCGGAGACGGGCGCGACCTCGGCCTCGGGGAACCAGAGGGCCATCTCGTCCTCGAGCCTCGGCCCGAGCCGGCTCACGACGAGGTCGGCGTCGATGGGGACGCCCGTCTCGGCGGTGATCGCGCGCAGCGTCGCCGCGACCCCCGGGCGCGAGTCGATCAGCGTCATGTCGAGGTCGAAGCCCACGACCGGCCCGCTGCCCTGCATCGGGTTCGACCGTAGCTGTCGTACCCGCGTGGGAGGGTGCTCGGCGTGAGCACGAGAGCCCGTCTGGTCCACCGCTGCACCGAGTGCGGCGCGGAGGCGCCGCGCTGGCTCGGGCGCTGTGCCGAGTGCGGGTCGTGGGGCACGGTGGCCGAGGTCCCGCGCGCCGGCCTCCGGGGTGGTGCCGCCCGGCCGGAGCCCGGGGCTCCGGCCGTCCCGCTCGCCGACGTCGACCCGCTCGGCGCGCCCCGGCGGCCCACCGGTGTGGCCGAGCTCGACCGGGTCCTCGGCGGCGGCCTCGTCGCCGGTTCGGTCACGCTCCTCGGCGGGGAGCCGGGGATGGGGAAGAGCACCCTCCTCCTGCAGCTCCTGGCCCGCGTCGCCGCCCGCGGGGCCCGGTGCCTGCTCGCCGGGGCCGAGGAGTCGGCCGAGCAGATCCGGCTACGGGCGCAGCGGCTCGGGCCGGTGCCCGCGGATCTCCTCCTCGTCGCGGACACGTCGCTCGCCCACGTGCTCGCCGAGGCCGACGCGGTCCGACCCGAGATCCTGGCGATCGACTCGATCCAGACCGTCGCCGACCCCGATCTGCCCGGGATCCCCGGCTCGCTGACCCAGGTCCGCGAGTGCGCGCACCGTCTCGTCCGGCTCGCCAAGGAACAGGGCGTCACCGTGGTGATGGTGGGCCACGTCACGAAGGACGGCAGCCTGGCCGGGCCGCGCACGCTCGAACACGTCGTCGACACGGTGTTGTCGTTCGCCGGCGACCGGCACCACGCGCTGCGCTACCTGCACGCGTCGAAGCACCGCTTCGGCTCGACGCAGGAGCTCGGGCTGCTCGAGATGAGCGAGCGCGGTCTCGTCGGCGTGCCCGACCCGTCGGCCTTGTTCCTCGCCGACCGGTGCGCGGGCGCGCCCGGCTCGGTCGTGACGCCGGTGCTCGAGGGCGCGCGGCCCCTGCTCGTCGAGGTGCAGGCCCTCGTCGCACCCGCGTCGGCCGGCGGGCCGGCGCGCCGCGCCGCTACCGGCATCGACGGCGCCCGCCTGGCGCTGTTGCTCGCCGTCCTCCAGCAACGCGCCGGGGCCGCCGTCGGCGGGCGCGACGTCTACGTGAGCGTGGCCGGCGGCGTCCGGGTGGGCGAGCCCGGCGCCGACCTCGCGGTGGCGCTCGCGGTCGCCGGCGCCCGGTGCGGCCGGGCCGTCCCGCCCGGCACCGTCGTGATGGGCGAGATCGGGCTCGCGGGCGAGGTCCGCCAGGTGCCCGGCGCCTCCCGCCGCCTGGCCGAAGCGGTGCGGCTCGGCTTCGGTCGTGCGATCGTGCCGATGGCGACCCCGGCGGTCGAGGGCGTCGAGCTCGTGCGGGTCGGGTCGCTGCGAGAGGCCATCGCCACCGCGCTCGCCCCCGCCGACGGCGCCCGCGAACGGCGGGGAACTACGGATCGCGCCCGGGAGCCGGTGGGCCTGGTCGAAGTATCCTGACGGGCACCAGCCCGCGGATCGAGGAACCCGACCGAGTGCCCACCGCGCCGCGCTCCGAAGCCATGCTCGCCGCCTTGCGCCTCGCGGCGCCGGGAACGCTGCTGCGAGAAGGCATCCAGCACGTGCTCCAGGCCCACATGGGAGCGCTGATCGTCATCGGAGCCGGGCCCGAGGTGCTGAGCGTCTGCTCGGGCGGGTTCCTGCTCGACGCCGAGTTCACCCCGCAACGGCTCTACGAGCTGGCCAAGATGGACGGTGCCATCATCGTCACCTCGGACTGCTCGCGCATCGTGCGCGCCAACGTCCACCTGGTCCCCGACCCCAACATCCCCACCTCCGAGACCGGCACCCGCCACCGCACGGCCGAGCGGGTCGCCCGCCAGATCTCGATCCCGGTGGTGACGATCTCGGAGGACCGCTCGGAGGTCGCGATCCACGTCGGCGGCCACAAGCGGACCCTCGAGCCCACCCCCCGGGTGCTCGCCCGGGCCGACCAGGCGCTCCAGATCCTCGAACGGTACAAGGCCCGCCTCGACAGCGTGAGCGGCTCGCTGTCGGCTCTCGAGGTCGAGGACCTCGTCACCGTCCGCGACGTGGCGACGGTGCTGCAGCGGGCCGAGATGGTGCGGCGCATCTCCGAGGAGATCGAGGGCTACGTGATCGAGCTCGGCGCCGACGGCCGCCTGGTCATGCTCCAGCTCGACGAGCTGATGGGCGGCGTCGCCGACGACCGCCGCCTCGTCGCCAAGGACTACTACCGGCCCGGGCGCGACCACGAGCTCGACGACGTGATGGCGCGGCTCGCCACGCTCGACGACGAGTCGCTCCTCGACCCCGCCGAGGTGGCCGCCGTGCTGCACCTCCCGACGGGCGTCGGGCTCGACAGCCCCGTGCAGCCCCGCGGATTCCGTCTGCTGCACAAGATCCCGCGCCTCCCGGAGGCGATCTCCGACCACGTCGTGGCCCGCTTCTCGAACCTGCAGAAGATCATGCGGGCGAGCGAGTCCGACCTGGTGCAGGTCGAGGGCGTCGGCGATGCCCGCGCCCGCGCCATCAAGGACGGGCTGGCCCGGCTCGCAGAGTCGTCCATCCTCGAGCGCTACGTGTAAGCATCACGCCGATGGCCGAACTTCGTGAGGGGAGACAGGAACCGCACGTCGAGCGGATCACGGTCCGCGGGATCGACGGGTTCGAGGTCGAGGCGATCCACGCCCGCCCCGAGGGGATGCCGCGCTCGGGAATCGTGCTGCACCCCGACCTGATGGGGGTTCGTCCCCTGTTCGACGACCTGTGCCGGCGGCTGGCGACGCACGGCTTCGCCGTGTGCGCGCCGGAACCGTTCGCGCGTGCCCCCGCCGACGTGCGCGACGCCGAGGACAGCGCGGCGCGCATGGCGTACCTGCCGAAGCTCGACGACGACGTGCAACTCGGCGATCTCGAGCAGGCGGCCGACCGGCTCGTCATCGCCGACGACGTGAGCGAGGTCGCCGTCGTCGGCTTCTGTATGGGCGGCATGCAGACGCTCAAGGCGGCCGCGACCGGCCGCTTCGACCGCGCGGTGCCCTTCTACGGGATGATCCGGCTGCCCGAGAACTGGCGGGGCGGCGGCCTGCGCGAGCCGCTCGACACCGCGGCCGACGTCTGCCCGACGCTCGCGATCTTCGGCTCGGTCGACCCGTTCACGCCGGCCGCCGACATCGACGCGCTCCGGGCCGCGTGGCAGGGCCGGACCGACTGCGAGATCGTCGTCTACGACGGCGCCGACCACGGGTTCGTGCACGCCCCTGAGCGACCCGTCCACCGCCCCGCCGACGCCGCCGACGCCTGGAACCGGGTCCTGCGCTTCCTCGGGGTCGAACCCGAGCTCGGGCTGTAGCCGGCGCGAGATCCGCCGCGCCGCTACAGCGTGGCCCGATCCTCCAGCGCCGGCCGATCGAGGATCCGGTAGTGGTTGCGGCCGACGATCTCGAGCCAGCCCAGCCGTGTGAACAGCGAGAGCGCCTTGTTGACCCGTTCCCGCGACGCGCCGACCATGGCGGCGAGCTCCTCCTGGGTCAGCGGCAGCGTGAACGCGTCCTGCTCGCCGGCGAGCTCGAGGATGCGTTTGGCCGTACGAGCGGGCACGTCGAGGAAGACGGCGTCGGCGAGCGCCTCGTCGGTGGCCCGTAGGCGCTGCGACAGGATGCGCAGGATGACCCACAGCACTTCGGGCCGGGCGCGCAGCACCTCGCGCACGGGCTCGTATTCGAGCGCGATCACCGACGATTCGGTGAGCGCGCGCGCGTCTGCGGAGCGTGGTGCGTCGTCGAAGAGGCCGAGCTCGCCGAACAACCCACCCGCCTCGAGGACGGCGACGACCGACTCGCGCCCGTCACCCGACTGCGCCGCGATCGCGATCCGTCCCGTTCGTACGACGAAGAGGTCGTCCGACGGGTCGCCCTGGTGGAACAGGGTCTCGTTGCGCTCGTAGGAGCGCACGACCGCATGTTCCCGGAGCTGCTCCAGGACGTCGGCGGGCATGGCCGCGAACAACTCGGTGGCGTCGATGAGTCGGCGTTCCGGCAAGGCGCCCACCTCCGCCCGGAGCGTAGCGGGGCTCGATGACGGGGTGCCGCGGAGGCTCTGGTATTCTGGGGTTTCCGCTCGCAGCCGCTGAGCATCGCTTGTCGAAAAGCCGCCGTCGTCCGGCCGCGGCACTTCAGGTTTCGAGGTTCTCTCCATGACGTTCGCCGTCGGTGACAAGGTCGTCTACCCGCATCACGGGGCCGCGGTGATCGAAGGCAAGGAGAAGCGGATCTTCGACGGACAGAAGACCGACTACTTCGTCCTCCGCATCACCTACGGCGACCTGAAGGTCTCGATCCCCGTCGACAAGGCCGACGAGATCGGCCTGCGCGAGGTCATCAACGACGAAGAGGTCGAGGAGGTGTTCGCGGTCCTCCGCAAGAAGGAGGCCCGCATGCCGACGAACTGGTCGCGGCGGTTCAAGAACCACGTCGAGAAGCTCAAGTCCGGCGACATCTACCAGGTCGCCGAGGTCGTCCGGAACCTCTCGATCCGCGAGGCCGACAAGGGCCTCTCGGCGGGCGAGAAGCGCATGCTCGCCCGGGCCCGCCAGATCCTGGTCTCGGAGCTGACCTTCGCCCTCAACGTCGACGAGGAGGCCGCCGAGGTCCGCCTCGACGACGTGCTCGCCGGCCGCGACAAGCCCACCCCGAAGCCGGCGAAGGCGAAGCCGGCGGTCAAGGCGACGAAGGCCGCGGCCAAGCCCGCCGCCAACGGCGCCGGCGACGCGGCCAAGCCGGCCAAGGCTGCGGCGAAGACGACCAAGGCCGCCACCAAGAAGTAGCCCGGGCGAGGGAGGCGGCCGTGGCGCGCGTCTCCGTCGCGGGGATCGTGGTCGCGGCCGGGTCGGGCACGCGGTTCGGGGCGGCGAAACAGTTCGCGGTTCTCGGCGGTGAACGCCTCGTCGACATCGCGGTCGGGGCCGCGGGTCGGCACTGCGACGAGGTCGTCGTCGTCCTCCCTCCCGATCTGGTGTGGGACGGTGCACCCGTCGCCGCCGCCGTGGCCGGCGGCGCACACCGCTCGGACTCCGTGCGCGCCGGCCTCTCGGCGATCGCGACCGACAGCGACATCGTCGTGGTGCACGACGCGGCGCGCCCGCTCGCGTCGTCGCGGCTGTTCGACGCCGTGATCCGTGCGGTGCGCGACGGTGCCGACGGTGCCGTGCCCGGTCTGCCCGTGACCGACACGATCAAGCGCGTCGAGGGTGACCGCATCGTCGAGACCGTCGACCGGAGCGCGCTCGTCGCGGTGCAGACGCCACAGGCGTTCCGCGCCGCTGCCCTGCGGCGTGCCCACGCGGCGGGAGCCGACGCGACGGACGACGCCGCGCTCGTGGAGTCGGTCGGCGGCGCGGTCGTCGTCGTTCCCGGGGAGTCGACGAACCTCAAGATCACGAACGAGCGCGATCTGATCGTCGCCGCGAGTCTGCTCGCGGAGGCGCGATGACCGTCCGGGTCGGGCTCGGGTTCGACGTGCACCCCTTCGTCGGCGACGGCGACGGCCGCCCCCTCGTGCTCGGTGGGGTCACGATCGACGGCGCGCCCGGGCTCGCCGGCCATTCCGACGCCGACGTCGTCGCGCACGCGGTCGCCGACGCGCTGCTCGGCGCCGCCGGTCTTCCCGACCTCGGCACGCTGTACCCCGCGTCCGACGGCGAGCACGCCGGCGCCTCGTCGCTGGGTTTCCTCGCCGACATCGCCGCCCGCCTCGCGGGCGACGGCTGGCGGATCGGCAACGTCGACGTCGTCGTCGCCGCCGAGCGCCCGCGCCTCGCGCCGCACCTGGCCGCGATGACCGAGCGCACCGCGGCCGCGCTCGCGCCCGCGGCCGGCGACGGTGAGGCGCCGGTCCCGGTGTCGGTGAAGCCGAAGCGCGCCGAGGGCCTGGGCGCGATCGGTCGGGCCGAGGGCATCGCGGCATGGGCCGTCGCCCTCCTCGAACGCGCCTGATTTCGACCGCCCCACGCGCGCGTCGCCACTAGCCTCGAATCATGCCCGTCCGCATCTTCGACACGATGGCGCGGGACAAGGTCGAGCTCACACAACGCGACCCGGGCCGGCTGTCGATGTACGTGTGTGGTCCGACGGTCTACGACGTGCCCCACATCGGCCATGGCCGCACCGCCGTGGTGTTCGACACGATCCGCCGTTACCTCGAGTGGCGCGGATTCGACGTGACGTTCGTGACGAACGTGACCGATGTCGAGGACAAGATCATCCGCCGGGCCGCCGAGACCGGCGCGAGCGAGCCCGAGGTCGCGGCGCGGTTCGAGACCGCGTACTTCGACGAGATGGCGCGCCTAGGAGTGCGCAAGGCCGACCGGCTCCCGCACGCGACGGAGTACATCGGCCCGATGCAGGAGCTCATCGCGGAGCTCGTCGCGACCGGTCACGCGTACACCGTCGAAGGCGACAACGGCGGGGTCTACTACGACGTCGCGACCTTCCCGTCCTACGGCGCCCTTCCCCACCGGAGCATGGACCAGCTGCTCGACTCGGCGGGGGCCCGCGTCGAGGTCGACGAGGCCAAGCGCAACCCGGTCGACTTCGCGCTCTGGAAGGCGGCCAAGCCCGGCGAGCCGGCCTGGGACTCGCCGTGGGGGCGGGGCCGCCCGGGGTGGCACATCGAGTGCTCGGCCATGTCGCTCGACCTGCTCGGTGAGGGGTTCGACCTGCACGGGGGCGGCGACGACCTCGTGTTCCCGCACCACGAGAACGAGCGGGCCCAGGCCGAGGGCGCCGGCCACCGGTTCGCGCGGCACTGGATCCACAGCGCGATGGTGCAGGTGGGCGGCGAGAAGATGTCGAAGTCGTCGGGCAACTTCACCACCCTCGCGGAGGCGCTCGACGCCCACGGCCCGCGCGCGTTCCGGATGGCCGTCCTGCAGACGCACTACCGGCGCGCGATGGAGCTCGGCGACACTGAGCTCGCGGCCGCGGCGAGAACCATCGATCGCCTCGACGCGCTGTTCCGCCGGGCCGCGGTCGCCGGCGTCGGGTGGACCGGGGCGCCGCCCGACGGCGCCACCGTCGACCGGTTCCGATCGGAGATGGACGACGACTTCGCGACCCCGACCGCGCTCGCCGCCGTCTTCGATGCCGTCGGCAGCGCGAACGCGGCGATCGACGGCGGCGCCCTCGACCGCGCCGCGTCCCTCGTCGCGACCGTTGCCGAGCTGATCGGCGTCCTCGGGCTCGAGGCCGACACCGGGCTCGACGAGCGCGACGCGGAGATCGACGCCCTCGTCGCGGCACGCGACGCGGCACGGGCGACCCGGGACTTCGCCGAAGCCGACCGCATCCGCGACGAGCTCGCGGGTCACGGCGTCATCCTCGAGGACACACCGGGCGGGACGATCTGGCGCCGCCCGTGAGCCGCCGCCGCGGGGCTCCGCAGGTGCGCCGCACCCGCGACGACCTCGGTGGCGAGCAGGTCGAGGGCCGACGCGCGGTACGCGAGCTGCTCGATGCCGGTCGCCGGCGCGTGCGGAGCGTCACCATCGCCGACCTGCGGGAACCGAGTCCCGTGCTCGACGAGCTCGCCGACCTCGCCGCCGCGCACGGCATCCGGGTCCGCCGCGTCGAACCGGAGCGGCTGGCCGCGGACGCGCGCACCGAGGCGCCGCAGGGTGTCGTCGCACGCGCCGACCCGCTGGTCCCCGCCGCGCTCGACGACCTGCTCGCGCAGCCCGACGCGTTCCTCGTGTCCCTCGACGGCGTGACCGACCCGCAGAACCTCGGCGCCGTCCTGCGCACCGCCGAGACCGCGGGAGCGACGGGTGCGGTGCTCCCGCGCCATCGCGGCGCGCTGCTGACGCCCGCGGCCGTCAAGGCCGCGGCGGGCGCCGTCGAGCACCTGCCGATCGCGCTCGTGTCGGGCGTGCCGCACCTGCTCGAGCGGGCGTCGCGAGCCGGGGTGTGGACCGTCGGCCTCGACGCCGGCGCCCCGGCCTCGGTCTTCGACCTCGAGGTCGCGGACCGGCCCGTCGTCCTGGTGCTCGGGGCCGAGGGACGCGGGCTCTCGCGCCTCACCCGCAAGCGTTGCGACGTCGTCGCGAGCATCCCCATGCGCGGGCGGATCGGGTCCCTCAACGTCGCGGCGGCCGCCGCCGTCGCCTGCTTCGAGGTCGTGCGCCGCCGGGGGCCGCGTCCCGGGGTCTGAGCCGGGTGTCGGATTCGAACCGACGACCGCTCGATTACAAGTCGAGTGCTCTACCGACTGAGCTAACCCGGCCTACGTGTCTCGCTCGTTCACCGCGTCGCAGGATACCTGCACCCTCGTGCAGGCCTCGCTCGACGCCGGATCCCCCGCGCGTCGCCCTACGGGGGGCTCGCCGCGACGCTTCGGGTGCCGCGATCGGGGGCGATATCCACGTATCCGTCACACCCCCGTGTCAGGCTGGAAGCTGCCATGGAGCTGACGAAGGCCGATCGCGCGCTGCTCGACTTCGAACGGAGCTGGTGGACGCTCGCGGGCGTTGCCGCCAAAGGGGAGTTGATCCGCGCCCACCTCGGGATGTCGCCCACTCGCTACTATCAGCGCCTCGGCGCGCTGCTCGACGAGCCGGCGGCGCACCAGTACGACCCTTTGACCGTGAAGCGACTTCGCCGACAACGTGAGGAACGCCGGCGGGCCCGCCTCGAGGGTCGCCGGGCGGATCCGAGGTCTCGGTGACCTCCATGGCGTTCCCGCGCGGGCGCGGCCGTAGTCCCGCACGCAACGTCGCCGCCACGGCCGCGCGGGGCGCCGTCCTGATCGGGCTGGCCGTCGTCATCGGGCTCGTCCTGCTCCAGATCGTCGACGACGCGAACGGCGGTGGCGGTGGGGGCGCGTCCGGCGGTGGGGGCGGAGGCGTCACCTCCACCACGACGGCGACGACGGGCACCGACGGCGGCACGACCACGACGACCGCGTCGTCGAACGGCGCGCGACCGCCGGGGCAGGTCGTCGTCCAGGTGCTGAACGGCTCCGGTGTCCAGGGAGCAGCCAACCAGCGCAGCAACGACCTCAAGGCGAAGGGCTACCAGGTCCTGCCCGCGGGGAACGCGCCCGCGCAACGCACCGGGACCGCGGTCCAGTGTCGCAAGGGCTACGAGAAGGAGGCGACCGCGCTCGTCAACGTGCTCGGCAGCCTCTCGATCCGCGCCACCGTCGAGGCGTTCCCGAACCCGGCGCCGGTCGGCATCAACGCCCAGGCCAATTGCCTGGTCATCCTGGGCAAGTAGCGCTCGCGCGCTTCGCGAGCGATCCGGGTCACGCCGCGTTCATCACCGATTTCGACGGGACGCTCGCTCCGATCGTCGACGATCCGGCGGCGGCGCGCGCGTTGCCGGCGGCACTCGACGCGCTGGGCGCGCTGTCCGAGCGACTGGCGCTCGTCGCCGTCGTGAGCGGGCGGCCGGTCGCGTTCCTCCGCGAGCACGTCGCGCTCGAGCGCGTCGTGCTCGTCGGACAGTACGGACTCGAGACGCTCGCCGGCAGCAGGGTCGTCGTCGACCCTCGCGCCGCGCCGTACCTCGCGGCGGTCGCCACCGCGGCCGACGAGGCGGCGCGGACCTGGCCCGAGCTCCTGGTCGAGCGCAAGGGCGAGATCGCCTTCACGGTCCACTGGCGCACCGCCCCCGGTTCCGCGCCGTACCCGGACGCGCTGGCCGGGCTCGCCGCCCGGCACGGGCTCGAGACCCAGCCCGGTCGCATGGCCTGCGAGTTGCGCCCGCCGGTGCCCGTCGACAAGGGCCGCGCCGTCGAGCGGCTTCTCGGTCGACACGCCGTCGACGCCGCGGCGTTCGCGGGCGACGACCGGGGCGACCTGTCGGTGTTCGATCTGTTCGACGAGCTGAGCGTGCCGGCGGACGACGCGGACACGGGTCCGGCGCTCCGGTGCGTCCGCATCGCGGTGCGGTCGAGTGAGGCGCCGCCCGAGCTGATCGAGCGGGCCGACGTCGTGGTGAACGGGCCGGCCGGGCTGGCCGAGCTGCTCGCCGGCCTCGTCAGCGCCCTGCCGGCGCGGCCTGCCTGACCAGGTCGTCGAACCAGTCGCGGGCGGTGCGGGCCCCGGCGAGCGAGCGCAGCCGCTCGGCCGTCTCGGCCCGCTCCGGGGCGGGCATCGCGAGGGCGCGGTGGAGCGCGCCGGCCGTCTGGTCGAGGTCGTACGGGTGCGTCCGCAGCACCGCCGGGCGCAGCTCCTCGTAGGCGCCGGCCTCGGGCGAGAGGCAGACGACCCCGTCGCGCCGGTTGAGCAGCGGCCCTTCCTTGGCGACGAGGTTGAGCCCGTCCTTCAGCGGGTTCACGAGCAGCACGTCGTAGCGCCCGAGCCCGGCGATGCTGCGGGCGAAGTCGTCACGCTCGTCGAGGACGACGGGTTGCCATCCGCCGGTCGCCCACCGGCGGTTGACCCGCTCGACGGCCTGCGCGACCTCCTGGCGGTAGGCCGCGTACTCCGCCAGCCCCTCGCGTGACGCGTTGAGCATGGCGACGAACACAACCCGCTCGCACCATTCGGGATGCTCTTCGAGCAGGCGGTCGAACGCGAGGAAGCCGCGCACGACGTTCTTCGACGGGTCGATGCGGTCGATGCGCAGCAGCAGCGCGCGGTCACCGACGATCTCGTCGAGCTCGGCCGCGGCGGTCCGCGCGTCGTCGCTGTCGGCGACGCTCTGCAGTGCCGCCGCGTCGGGTGCGAGCGGCGACGCGAAGGCGCCGGCGAACGAGGCGTCGGGCCCGAGGACGGTACGAACCGACGCCTCGTACGCGGCCGCCCACCGGGCGGTGTGGAACCCGCAGCGAACCGACGCCATCGAGGCGCAGATCGCCTCGCTCACGTCGTCGGGCAGGACGCGGATCGAGTTCGGGCCGCAGAACGGCGTGTGGCTGAAGTGCACGATCCGCAGGTCGGGGCGCTCCGCCCGGAGGAACCCCGGCGCGAGGCAGAGCTGGTAGTCCTGCACGAACACGGCGTCGCCCTCGGCGGCCACGGCCGCGGCCCGGTCCGCGAAGCGCCGGTTCACCTCGACGAACGCGGCCCACGCGTCGCGCCAGTACCGGTCGAAGCGCGGGCGGCGGGGCAGGTCGAACAGTCCGTGGTGCAGGAACCACAGCGTCGCGTTCGAGACCACGTCGTAGTAGAGGCGGCCGCGGGCCGCGTCGATGTCGAGCAGCTCGAGGGTCATCCCCTCGACCGCGGTCGCGCCGGCGCCGATCGCGGCGCGGTCGTCGTCGGTGAGCGCGGCGGCCACCCACGTGATCGGCTCGGGGACGGCCTGGACGAGCGGGGTCAGCGCGCTGGCGATCCCGCCCGCGCCGGGCCGGGGCGTGAAGGAACCGTCCGGCTCACGCTCGAAGCGGTACGGCCCGCGGTTCGAGATGACGAGCACCGGGTCAGTCCGCGAGCTCGCCGAACAGCCTGAGCCAGTCCTCGAGCTCGCGTGTCGAGAGGAAGTTCTTGCGCACGTGCTCGCGGCCCTGGGTACCCATCGCGTCGGCCCCGACCGGATCCGCGAGGAGGTCGATGATGCGCTGCGCGCACTCTTCGACGCTGTCGACGAGGAAGCCGTCGAAGCCCTCGCGGATCTGCAGCGTGATGCCGCCGGCACGGCCGCCGACGACGGGCCGACCCTTCCAGAGCGCTTCGCTGACCGTCAGCCCGAAGCCCTCTCGCAACGACTTCTGCACCATCACGCTGGCGATGCGCTGGAACGCGTTGATCTGCACCGCGCCGACCTGGTGGAGGTTCGAGAGCAGGTGGATGTCACGGTCGCCCGCGCGCGCCGCCTCGGTGTCCTCCCAGACCTTGAACCCCTCGGGGTCGTCGGTCGCCATCGAGCCGGCGAGGACGAGCTGCGCGTCCTGGACCTGCGCGCGGACCTCCCGGAACGCCTCGATGACGCCGATCGGGTCCTTCCACGGGTCGTAGCGGCTGACCTGGCACACGATCGGCCGCTTCGGGTCGATGCCGTACTGCTTCGCGATCTCGACGCAGAAGGGCATCGGCAGGTCGAGGTTCTTCACCGACAGCGGGTCGATGCACGGCGGAGCGTGCACGACGCGTTCCATCTCGAGCGAGTCGGGCACGAACTGCGGCATCGTCCACACCGACGCGTGGTACAGCTCGACGAAGGGCCGGTAGAACTCCCAGACCTTCGGGTTCGCCTCGGTGAGGTCGATGTGGCAGCGCCAGATCCACTTCGTGCCGTTCGACGCGAGCGTGGGGTGGTCACGCAGGAAGTTCAGCAACGCCGCCGGCTGCGGATCGTGCACGACGATGTAGTCGAACTCCTGGTCGATGAGCAGCGAGTTGTCGAGCACCTTCTCGAGGTAGGTGCGCTGCATCGCGGGCGTCCATTCGATGTCGGCGCCCTGCAGCCCGTTGTGGACCTGCTTCGTGACGGCGAAGAACTCGTCGCTGCCGTGCATCACCTGCCATTCGGCGTCGAGGCCGACGCTGCGCAACAGCGGCACGTGCGTGGCCAGGAGCTCGGCGACACCGCCGCCGTACGCAGTGGCGTTCACGTGGAGCACCCGCCGGCCGGCGAGCGGGCGCGCGAGCTCGCGGATCCGCTCGATGGTCTCGGGCCCGACCACGTCGGTGTAGTCGTCGAGCTGCTTCTCGAGCAGCGGGACTCGTTCGAGCACGTGACGAGTCTGCTAGCCGGGCCACGGGGGGCGTCGCATCGCGGCCAATCTATCCAGCATGGATGTCGCCCTCGCGGCTCCGGACAAGTTCCGGGGAACGCTCACCGGCCCCGATGCCGCGGCGGCGATGGCGGCCGGCCTGCGCACCGCGGGCTTCGGCGAGGTGCGGAGCTTGCCGCTCGCTGACGGCGGCGACGGCACGCTCGACGCGCTGCTGGCCGCGCGCGGCGGCTCGCGCCGGACGATCGACGTCACCGGGCCGCTCGGCGAGCGGGTCGGCGCCGAGTACGGCGTGCTGCCCGACGGCACCGCGGTGGTCGAGATGGCGCGCGCGAGCGGGCTCGCAGTGGTGCGCGGGCGGCGCGATCCGTTGCGCGCGTCGACACGCGGGACCGGCGAGCTGATCGCGGCCGCGATCCGGGGAGGTGCGTCGCACGTCATCGTCGGCGTCGGCGGGAGCGCGACGACCGACGGCGGACTCGCCGCGCTCGAGGCGCTCGGGTGGTCGCTCGGCGGCGCCGACGTCACGGTCGCGTGTGACGTCTCGACCCGGTTCCTCGACGCCGCCCGCGTCTACGGACCCCAGAAGGGAGCGTCGCCTGCGCAGGTGCAGCTCCTCACGCGCCGGCTCGCCCGCCTCGCCGACGAGTACGAGGCTCGCACCGGCGTCGACGTCCGCGCGCTCGAAGGCGGGGGCGCCGCCGGCGGTCTCGCCGGCGGCCTCGCCGCGTTGGGCGCGCAGCTCGAGCCGGGCTTCGACGTCGTCGCGCACGCGGCGGGGCTGGACGCGGCGATGGACGGCGCCGACCTCGTCGTCACGGGGGAGGGCCGCGTCGACGCGACGAGCTTCGCGGGGAAGGTCGTCGGCGGCGTGCTCGAGTGGGCGGCCGACGAGGGCGTCGCGCACCTCGGGCTCATCGCCGGGCAGGTGACCGACGAGGCGCGCGAGGAGCTGGCCGTGATCGGCCACGTCCGCGTGCTCGCGCTCACCGAACGGGTGTGGCAGGCCGGCGAGGCGTTCGCACGCGCGGCGTTGCTGGTCGAGGAGGCGGCCGTCGAGCTCGGGCGCGCGGCGCGGTCGGGCTCGTGACCAGCGGGGCGTAGCATCCGGGGAGAGACACGGGCGGCGCAGCGAGCGAATGAGATCTGTGGAGGCGCCCGTGATTCCGGTCCTCGGTGAGATCGTCGGATGGGAGCTGCTGCTCGTCCTCGCGATCGTCGCCCTGCTGTTCGGCAGCTCGAAGCTCCCGGGGTTGGCCCGCTCGATGGGTCAGGCCGCCCGGGAGTTCCGCAAAGGCGTCGAGGAGGGCGTGTCGGACGACGACGACAAGCAGCCCGACGACCCGAAGTGAATCAGGCGGTGAGCTCGCGGCCGAACTTGGCGCGGTAGGCGGCGACGGTCGCCATCGGCGGCCGCTCGCGCACCTCGATGGGCACGAGCTCGTGGTCGCCGCCGGCACCGACGCGCACCAGGGTGGACCCCACCTGGTGCGGCGGCACACCGGCGCGGCGCAGCGCGGTCACGAGCACGGCCATGGCCTGCGGCGCGAGCTCCTCGAGTGAGCGGTTGCGGTGTTCGCGGACCCCGAGGTCGCGCTGGGCGATGCAGTCGGTCCCGAAGCGCTCCGCGACGTCGATCAGGAGCCCGATCTCGACGCCCCAGCCCTCCACGAACGGAACCGTCTCGAGGACCTCGCGCCGCCCGGCGTACTCACCGGCGAGCGGCTGGACGAAGCGCGCGAGTTGCGGGAAGAGGGCGCACAGCAGCGGCCGCGCCATCAGTTCGGTGACGCGCCCGCCCCCGGAGGGCTCGCCGTTCAGGGGTCGCTCGTAGTAGCCCTTGACGAGGGCGACGGTGGGGTCGGTCAGCAGCGGTGCCACCAGCCGCGTGACGAAGTGCGCGCCGAAGTTCCGGACGTCGGCGTCGAGCCAGCAGACGACGTCGCCCTCGGCCGCGTAGAGCGACTTCCACAGCGCGTTCCCCTTGCCCGACCCGCTCGGCAGCTCGGGCAGGACGTCGTCGACGGCGAGGACCCGGGCGCCGGCCCGGCGTGCCGCCTCGGCCGTCCCGTCGGAGGAGCCGTCGTCGAGCACGACGACCTCGTCGACCAGCCCGGCGCCGTCCACCAGCTCGCGGAGTACGGTCGCCACGATCGGGCCGATGGTCGGCTCCTCGTCGCGGGCGGGGAGGCACACCGACACCGTGAGGCCGGCGCGGCGCCGCAGCTGCGCCAGCCGTTGCGCGTCGAGGTCGTCTTCCATGCGTGTGCTACCGTACCGCCAGCACGCGCTCATCGAGAGCGGCCGAGGGACAGGCCCTGTGACGCCGCGGCAACCAGCTTCCAACGGGAGAGCCCCGAATCGGGGGGCCCGGCGGGAGCCAGGTGCCAATGCCTGACCGATGAGCAGCCGTAGAGCGGTCCTCCGCTCGAGGCGCTCGGAGCGCGTCGATGCGGTGAGGACGCGCGCAGGCACGTCCTCGGAGAGGACGGTTGGTCATGGGATGCGTGCACGGTCTCCGTTGCCGGGAGTGCGGCCGCGACTACGAGGTCGCCCCCGTCTACACCTGCGAGTGGTGCTTCGGCCCGCTCGAGGTCGCGTACGACTACGACAAGATCGCGGCGTCGATCAGCCGGGCGTCGGTCGCGGCCGGACCCGCCAGCATCTGGCGCTACGCCCCGCTGCTCCCGGTCGGCGAACCCGCCGCCGCGACCCTCGACGCGGGGTGGACGCCGCTCGTGCGTGCCGACCGGCTGGCTGCCGAGCTCGGCCTCGGTGAGCTCTGGATCAAGGACGACACGCGCAACCCGACGAACTCGTTCAAGGACCGCGTCGTCGCCGTCGCGCTCGCCAAGGCGCTCGAGTTCGGCCACAAGACGATCGCCTGCGCGTCGACCGGCAACCTCGCCAACGCGGTGGCGGCCGCCGCCGCTCGGGTCGGGCTGTCCAGCTACGTGTTCGTCCCCTCCGATCTCGAGGAGGCGAAGATCCTCACCACCTCGGTGTACGGCGGCAACGTCGTCGCGATCGAGGGCAACTACGACGACGTCAACCGCCTGTGCGCGGAGCTGGCGGACGTGCACCCCTGGGCGTTCGTCAACATCAACGTGCGGCCGTTCTACGCGGAGGGGTCCAAGACCATCGCGTTCGAGACGGCCGAGCAGCTCGGCTGGCGGAGCCCCGACCACGTGGTCGTGCCGATCGGCAGCGGGTCGCTCCTGACGAAGGTGCGCAAGGGGTTCGACGAGCTCTACACGGTCGGCCTGCTCGAAGACGAGCCGCAGATCCGAGTGTCGGGCGCGCAGGCGACAGGCTGCGCGCCGGTCGCGACCGCGTTCACCACGGGGTCCGACACCATCCGGCCGGTCAAGCCGTCGACGATTGCGAAGTCGCTCGCGATCGGGAACCCGGCCGACGGCTACTACGCGCTCGACACGATCCGCTCGACGGGCGGCGCGGCCGTCGCGGTCACCGACGACGAGATCGTCGACGGCATCCGCCTGCTGGCGCGGACCGAGGGCATCTTCGGCGAGACCGCGGCGGGCGTGACGATCGCGACGTTGGCGCGCCTCGCGGCCGACGGCGTGGTCCGTCCCGACGAGCGCGTCGTCGCCTACGTCACCGGCCACGGCCTCAAGACGCTCGACGCCGTCGCCGGCGCCGAGGGCGCCGGCCCGACCGCGACGATCGCCCCGACGCTCGACGCCTTCCACGCCGCGTTCCCCGCCGCCGAGAGCGGGACCGAGGACTGAGGAGAGCAGGTGCCCGTCACCGTCCGCATCCCGACCCAGCTCCGCACCCTCTCCGGCGGGGCCTCGGAGGTGGCCGTCGAAGGGGCGACGGTCGCCGAGGTGCTCGCGGCCCTCGACACGGCGCACCCCGGCTTCGGCGAACGCCTCCACGACGAGAGCGGCAACCTCCGCCGGTTCGTCAACGTCTTCGTGGCCGACGAGGACATCCGCTTCCTCGACGGCGTGGCCACGGAGTTGAAGGACGGCTCGGTGGTGAGCATCGTCCCCGCCGTCGCCGGCGGGTGAGCGGGGCAGGTAAGGTTTCCCTCAGCGAGATCGAGGCCCGGGCAGGACGGGCCGAGGCGAGGGGAGAGCCGTGTCGGGGACCGAGACCGTCGTGCTCGGGGCCATCGCCGGGCTGACGATCTTCCTCGGCCTGCCCCTCGGGAGGGTGCGGGGCCTCTCGATGCGGATGCGGGCGCTGCTGAACGCGGGCGCGGCGGGCGTCCTGATCTTCCTGTTCTCGGAGGTCGTCGAGTCGGGGCTCGGGCCGATCGACGACACGCTCGAGCACGCGGTGAAGGGGAGCGGATCGTGGGGTGACTTCGCGGGCCACGCCGCGGCCTATGGCGTGCTCTTCGCGATCGGTCTCGTCGGTCTCGTCTACTACGACCACTGGCTCCTGCACCGCAAGCCGAAGCGGGTGCGCGTCGAGGAGGTCGAGGAGGGTGTCCCCTTCGGACCCGGCGCCGCCGCCGTCGGCGAGTACACGGCCCGCCCGGCGCCGAAGTTCCTCGCGTCCGACGCGAGCCGGCTCGCGTTCTTCATCGCGCTGGGCATCGGCCTGCACAACTTCTCCGAGGGCCTGGCCATCGGGCAGTCGGCCGCGGCGGGCAAGGTGAGCCTCGCCGTGCTGCTGATCATCGGCTTCGGGATGCACAACGCGACCGAGGGGTTCGGGATCATCGGCCCGATGGCGGGCGCGGCCGAGCGGCCGAGCTGGGCCTACCTCGGCGCCCTCGGCCTGATCGGCGGCGGCCCGACGTTCCTCGGGACCCTCATCGGCCAGTCGTTCGTGAACGACTTCATGTACATGTCGTTCCTTGCGCTCGCGGCCGGTTCGATCCTCTACGTTGTGCTCCAACTGGCGAAGGTCGGGTTCAAGCTCGGGCACGAGGACATGCTCGTGTGGGGTCTGTTCCTGGGCTTCGCGGTCGGCCTCGCGACCGAGCTGTTCATCGAGGCCGTGCAGATCTGAGCGATCGGAAACACTGACGGCGCCCGGAGCTCCGGGAAAGAGGTTCTTCGTTGGCCGAGATGCACGACGCGACCGAGGAGTACCTCGAGACGATCCTCGAGATCGAGGAGGAGGGGATCGTCCCGATCCGCGCCCGTCTCGTCGAGCGGCTCGGACTGTCGGCGGCCGCCGTCTCCGAGCAGGTCAACCGCCTCGTCGAGCAGGGCTACGCGGAGCTGGGTGACGACCGGACGTTGCGCCTCACCGAGTCCGGCCGGTCGCTCGCGGTCTCGATCGTGCGCCGCCACCGGCTCGCGGAGCGCCTCCTGCTCGACGTCATCGGCCTCGAGTGGGAGAAGGTCCACCGTGAGGCCGACCGGTGGGAGCACGCGATCTCCGCCGACGTCGAGGAGAAGCTCGTCGAGCTCCTCGGCGACCCCGCGACCTGCCCGCACGGGAACCCGATCCCGGGCTCGAGCCATCGGGGCGAGGCGGTGCAGTCGGTGGTGCTCACCCAGGCGCTCCCCGGGCGGGTCCGGGTCGCCCGGATCAGCGAGAAGGTCGAGATGGACGACGACGCGCTGCGCCTCCTCGCCGGCGCCCACCTGACGCCGGGGGCCGAGGCATCGGTCGTCAGCTCGGGTCCCGAGGGCGTCGTCCTCGAGACCGAGGCCGGCGAGCGCACCGTCCCCGCCGCCCTCGCCGACCTGATGTTCGTCTCCCGCAGCTAGGCCGGGGACCCGGAGGCGAACGGCCGCGGCACCGGTGCCCTGAGCGGCAGTGGGGCAAACGTCCTGGCCGGGGAGCGCGAGCCTCCATTTGCACTCTCGGCCCGAGAGTGCCAGAATTCGTTAGCACTCGACGGGCCGGAGTGCCAGCCCCTCCGAGCCGCACGGCGGCATGCGAGCGGCCGGCGGGCCGGCACCGGATCCAGCCCGGCGGGGGCCACGTCCGACACCGCTCCCCAACCTCGCTCCCCAGGGGGTACACACCGATGCCGAAGCAGATCGCGTACGCCGAGAACGCCCGGCGCTCGCTCGAGACGGGCATGAACAAGCTCGCCGACGCCGTGCGCGTCACCCTCGGCCCCAAGGGCCGCAACGTCGTCCTCGAGAAGAAGTGGGGCGCGCCCACGATCACGAACGACGGCGTGTCCATCGCCAAGGAGATCGAGCTCGAGGACCCGTACGAGAAGATCGGCGCCGAGCTCGTCAAGGAGGTCGCGAAGAAGACCGACGACGTCGCCGGTGACGGTACGACGACGGCGACCGTCCTCGCGTGGGCGATGGTGCGTGAGGGCCTGCGCAACGTGGCGGCCGGCGCCAACCCGATGGTGCTGAAGAAGGGCATCGAGAGCGCGGTCTCGACCGCGGTCGACTCGATCAAGAGCAGCTCGAAGAAGGTCGAGACCGACCCGGCGCAGATCGCCAACGTCGCCGCCATCTCCGCGGCCGACAAGGAGATCGGCGCGATGATCGCCGAGGCGCTCGAGAAGGTCGGCACCGACGGGGTCATCACCGTCGAGGAGAGCCAGACCTTCGGCATGGAGCTCGACCTCGTCGAGGGCATGCGCTTCGACAAGGGCTACATCTCCCCGTACTTCGTGACCGACCCCGAGCGCATGGAGGCCGTCCTCGACGACGCTTACCTGCTGCTCGTCAGCTCGAAGATCTCCTCGGTGCACGCGCTGCTGCCCGTGCTCGAGAAGGTCCTGCAGTCGACCAAGCCGCTGCTGATCATCGCCGAGGACGTCGAGGGCGAGGCCCTGGCGACCCTGGTCCAGAACAAGATCCGCGGCATTCTCGCGACGGCGGCCGTCAAGGCCCCCGGCTTCGGCGACCGCCGCAAGGCCATGCTCCAGGACATCGCCGTCCTCACCGGTGGCCAGGTCATCTCGGAGGAGGTCGGCCTCAAGCTCGACAATGTCACCCTCGACCTGCTCGGCCGGGCCCGCCGGGTCATCGTGACCAAGGACGAGACCACCATCGTGGAGGGCGCCGGCGCCCACGACGAGGTCAAGGGCCGGGTCGCCCAGATCAAGCGCGAGATCGAGGACACCGACTCGGACTGGGACCGGGAGAAGCTGCAGGAGCGGCTGGCCAAGCTCGCTGGCGGTGTCGCCGTCGTGAAGGTCGGCGCCGCCACCGAGGTGGAGCTCAAGGAGAAGAAGCACCGCATCGAGGACGCCCTCTCGGCGACCCGGGCGGCCATCGAGGAGGGCATCGTCCCCGGCGGTGGTGTGGCCCTGCTGCGCTCCCGGCCCGCCGTCGACGCCGCCATCGCCAAGCTCGACGGTG